>NZ_KV801799.1:0-1320 GCF_001810545.1 Haemophilus sp. HMSC066D02
CACCTTCATCCGCTTACAGAACGCTCCCCTACCCAACAGACTTTCGTCTGATGCCGCAGCTTCGGTGCTATATTTGAGCCCCGTTACATCTTCCGCGCAGGCCGACTCGACTAGTGAGCTATTACGCTTTCTTTAAATGATGGCTGCTTCTAAGCCAACATCCTAGCTGTCTAAGCCTTCCCACTTCGTTTCCCACTTAATATAGACTTTGGGACCTTAGCTGGCGGTCTGGGTTGTTTCCCTCTCCACGACGGACGTTAGCACCCGCCGTGTGTCTCCTGAGTATCACTCTTCGGTATTCGTAGTTTGCATCGGGTTGGTAATCCGGGATGGACCCCTAGCCGAAACAGTGCTCTACCCCCGAAGGTGTCCGCTCAAGGCTCTACCTAAATAGATTTCGGGGAGAACCAGCTATCTCCCGGTTTGATTGGCCTTTCACCCCCAGCCACAAGTCATCCGCTAATTTTTCAACATTAGTCGGTTCGGTCCTCCAGTTAGTGTTACCCAACCTTCAACCTGCCCATGGCTAGATCACCGGGTTTCGGGTCTATACCTTGCAACTAAACGCCCAGTTAAGACTCGGTTTCCCTTCGGCTCCCCTATTCGGTTAACCTCGCTACAAAATATAAGTCGCTGACCCATTATACAAAAGGTACGCAGTCACCCCAAAAGGGCTCCCACTGCTTGTACGTACAAGGTTTCAGGTTCTATTTCACTCCCCTCACCGGGGTTCTTTTCGCCTTTCCTTCACAGTACTGGTTCACTATCGGTCAATCAGGAGTATTTAGCCTTGGAGGATGGTCCCCCCATCTTCAAACAGGATATCACGTGTCCCGCCCTACTTGTCGTTAGCTTAGTACCATGACCTGGACTTCGAGTACGGGGCTATCACCCTGTATCGCCAAGCTTCCCAGCTTGTTCCTCTGTCTCTGTCATTATCACTAACAGGCTCCTTCGCGTTCGCTCGCCGCTACTAACGAAATCTCGGTTGATTTCTTTTCCTCGGGGTACTTAGATGTTTCAGTTCTCCCGGTTTGCCTCACTTACCTATGTATTCAGTAAGTGATAGTAGATTCTTCATCTACTGGGTTTCCCCATTCGGACATCTTGGATTAAACGCCTCTTATCGACTCATCCAAGCTTTTCGCAGATTAGCACGTCCTTCATCGCCTCTGATTGCCAAGGCATCCACCTTGTACGCTTAGTCACTTAACTATACAACCTCAAAAATTCTTGATGTTGTGTTTTCAACTAAACACTTGATTGCTTTTGTTCAATCAAGATTTTCTTCTTACTCAGACTTTTTCTTATCCTTCAAAA
>NZ_KV801800.1:0-276 GCF_001810545.1 Haemophilus sp. HMSC066D02
AGTACCTGGCGGTGTCCTACTCTCACATGGGGAAGCCCCACACTACCATCGGCGCATCGGCGTTTCACTTCTGAGTTCGGTATGGGGTCAGGTGGGACCACCGCTCTATCGCCGCCAGGATTATTCCTTTAATAACTTTTCTCTCTCTTTCTGCTCCGCTATCTCTAGCGCTCACAACCAAACAAGCTGATAACCTTCAATACTTTCTTCTTCTCTGAGTTTGTTTCGTCTTCTCAACACCCAAAACCCTTGAGCGTTGTATAGTTAAGCCTCTCG
>NZ_KV801802.1:0-54597 GCF_001810545.1 Haemophilus sp. HMSC066D02
GGTTTTGTACGTTCAAATTTTTCTTTAGACATTTAAAGAGTCCCTCTAAATAGACACGGTTATCGATGGGTAAATTAAACCACATTAACCAATAAAATCATTACTATTTAATAAGGAGAGAGGAATTTGGAAGGCTGGTGCTGATAGGCGGATTTGAACCGCCGACCTCACCCTTACCAAGGGTGCGCTCTACCAACTGAGCTATATCAGCGTTTGGAGCGGGCAGCGGGAATCGAACCCGCATCATTAGCTTGGAAGGCTAAGGTAATAGCCATTATACGATGCCCGCAGTCCTAAATTCATCTGTCCCATCAGAATTCATTTAGAAAATGGTGGAGGGAGAAGGATTCGAACCTTCGAAGGCTGAGCCAACAGATTTACAGTCTGCCCCCTTTGGCCGCTCGGGAACCCCTCCACGCTAAATGAATACTTGTTTACTAAAGGATGGTGCCGACTACCGGAATCGAACTGGTGACCTACTGATTACAAGTCAGTTGCTCTACCTACTGAGCTAAGTCGGCGTGTTGTAAGCAAGTGAGGCGTATTATATGGAAAATTTTATGCCTGACAAGTTTTTTTTATGAAAAATGCGTTTTTTTTAACTATTCGTCTAATTTACAAGCAAAAAGCCACATTCTTGCTTTAAAACTCACCACTTTTAATAAAAAACGATGATCACAACTCATTTATAGGGTATATTTTGTCCAATTTTTTCACTCTAGATATAAAGCACCGTGGAAATTACCGAACAACTAACGCCCTTTCTGAACTTTAGCCGTCAGCAATGGGCTGAATTAAGAAAATCTGTTCCGCTAAAATTAACGGAGCAAGATCTCAAACCGCTTTTAGGCTTTAATGAAGAGCTTTCTCTCGATGAAGTGAGCACCATTTACCTGCCACTTGCACGTCTCATCAACTACTATATTGATGAAAACCTTCGGCGCCAAACGGTTTTAAATCGTTTTCTTGGCGGACAAAGCCCTAAAGTCCCTTACATCATTAGTATCGCGGGTAGTGTTGCGGTTGGGAAAAGTACATCGGCACGTATTTTGCAATCTTTGCTAACCCACTGGCCTACCGAACGAAAAGTTGATTTAATCACTACTGATGGTTTTCTTTATCCATTAGAGAAACTTAAAAAAGATGATTTGCTACAGAAAAAAGGCTTCCCTATTTCTTATGATACGGCCAAATTAATTCGTTTTTTAGCTGATATCAAATCAGGCAAGCCATCTGTAAAATCGCCTATTTACTCTCATCTGACTTACGATATCGTTCCTGATAAGTTCGATATTGTCGATCAACCGGATATTTTAATTTTAGAAGGACTAAACGTTCTCCAAACAGGTTCAAACAAAGCCAATCAAACCTTCGTATCTGATTTTGTGGATTTCTCCATTTACGTTGATGCAGACGAGAATTTACTTAAAGAATGGTACATTAAGCGATTCTTAAAATTCCGTCAAAGTGCTTTCACCAATCCGGATTCCTATTTTAAACATTATGCGAATCTCTCTGAGCAAGAAGCCATTGAAACAGCCAGCAACATTTGGGATAACATTAACGGATTGAATTTAAAACAAAACATTCTGCCGACTCGTGAGCGCGCCAATCTCATTCTTAGAAAAGGTGAAAATCACGAAGTTGAATTAGTGAAATTAAGAAAATAAAAAAGAGCGGTCAATTTGACCGCTCTTTTTCCCTCTACCTTACGACATTCTTCCATTCTCAATGCCAATCACCTGATCGCAAATAGCCATGGTAGACTGGCGGTGACTCACGAGAATAATCAATTTTTCTGCCTTCACGTTCAACAATGATTTCAAAATCATCGCTTCGTTTAAGCTGTCCAAATTGCTGGTCGGTTCATCAAGTAAAATAATCGGTGCATTGTGCAAGAATGCACGAGCAATTCCAATACGTTGTTTTTCACCATCAGAGAGATTGCCACCCAATTCCGTCATTTTTGTTTGATACCCTTCTGGCAAGCTTAAAATGAAATCATGAATTGACGCTTTCTTCGCGGCTTCCATAATTTCTTCTAATGTTGCATCACGGCGTGCAAGGCGAATATTTTCCTCGATGGTTTCGTTGAAAATATAGGTTTGCTGAGTAATGTACGCCATATTGTCACGCAAACTACGGGTGTTGATGTTCGGTAAGGTTTCACCGTTAATTTTAATGCTACCTGATTTAGGATCGTAAAAACGCATTAGTAGTTTTAACAGGGTACTTTTACCACTGCCACTTCTGCCGTGAATACCTAAGATTTCACCTTTTTTTACTGACAAGCTGACATCCGATAAAATTTGTTCTTCACCATAGGCAAAACTTACATTCTCAACATCAATGCGAGAAACATCTTTTAAATCGACCGCACTTTCTACATCTTTTAATTCGGGCTCTTCTGCTAGCAAGCTCAATACACGCTCACCTGAAGCCAAGGTTTGTAACAAGTTGCTTGAAAGGTTACTTAACGCAATAACCGGGCCATAGCTCGACATCAATAAAATCACGCCGATTAAAAAGGCAGAAAAATCAATCTTATCTAGACTAAACAAAATTAAGCCGGTGAATAACATAATGATGTTAAACGCCGATACTGCCACTTCAGTGTAAACGCGAACTTTGGCTTCTTGGTCTTTAATGCGCTCAAAAGCCGTATCAATTTTTTGACTGCGTTGTTGAATTTCATCTAAACGCTGTTGTGCATAGCCAAAAAGTTGAATTTCTTTCATGCCTCGTACGCTGTCGAGGAAGAAATCATTCATTTCGCCTACTAATTCACGATAGCGTCTGCCATCTTCACGCGCCAATTTGGTGGTAATAATGGGTAGAATCACACCCACCGTTAAATAAGCAGCTAATGCCACAACCACAAACCAGCCAGAAAGATGAGCAAAGACCAACAATAAAATCGCAGAAGTAAAGAACGCAATCATAATCGGTGCAATAGTGTGCGCATAGAACACTTCGAGCAATTCAATATCATTGGTGACTAATGACACTAATTGCCCCGCTTGTTTATCTTGCAACTTCACAAAAGCCAAGCGACGTAAAGAATAAAACACTTTATCGCGCAATAATGCCAATAATTTAAAAGCAATGTAGTGCCCTGACATTTGCTCTAAATAACGCAATGCGCCACGAGCCACCGCTAACACGATAAGTGCGGTCAAAATGCCAGAAAAACTTAAATGGGTGTCAAAGTTTAATAAATTTACTAAACCCATCGCCCCAAGCACCATAATAAAGATGGCAGCTAGGAAACCGAGCGTTCCCATGGTGACAGTAAACGCCATGATATGAGCCAATGGGGTCACTAATTTCAACAAATGCCCCATCACAACAAAACCATTTTTACGCATTTGCCACCTCTCTAATTTGTTCTAAATCTTTTTGTTGTTGGAACATTTCAGCATACGCACCTTGTTTTGCCATGAGGTCTTTATGCGTGCCTTGCTCAATCAATTTGCCTTGTTCAAGCACATTAATGCAATCAGCATTCACGGCATTCGCCAAGCGGTGAGAAATCATCACAATGGTTTTTTGTTGTTTAAATTGCTGAATGAACTGCAAAATAATTTCTTCGCTTTCCACATCAATATTACTGGTCGCTTCGTCAAAGATATAAAGCGCCGCATTGTGTAATAACGCGCGTGCTAAAGCTAAACGTTGAATTTGACCGCCAGATAAATTTGCGCCACGACTTAATAACGGCATATCTAATCCACCGTTATCTCGAACGAATTGCGCCAAATTGACTTGTTCTAAACACGCGTAAATTTGCTCATCTGTGGCATCAATTTTCGCCATCGTCATATTTTCACGTAGCGTACCTTTAAACACATAACTGCTATGGCTCACCAAAGAGACTTTTTCATAAAACGAATGACGAGCAATCTCTTGAATTTCTTGACCGTTGAATAGAATTTTGCCTTGTTGCGCTTTATTAAAGCCCATTAGCAATGAAACTAAGGTAGATTTACCACAACCACTTTTACCTACAAATACCGTAAGCTGATTTGGTAAAATGCTTAAATCTAAGCCAACAATCGCAGGTTTCTCTTCGCTGTAAGCAAAATGCAGATCTTGAATATCCACTTGAATAGCATTTTTCGCTGCAAAATCGACCGCTTGTGTTTGAGTTTCCACTGGCGTATCTAACAATGTGAAAATCTTATCTGAAGCAGCTTTACCATTCATCGCTACATGGAAGAAAGAACCCAATAAGCGAAGCGGAATAAAGAATTCAGAAGAAAGCAGAATAAATAAAATGACACCTAATACGGTTAATTGATCCGCTTGGAATTGCAACAAAGCCGTTAAAATCCCGATTGCCGCACCGCCGTAAGCAAGTAAATCCATCAGCGATACTGAGTTAAGCTGCATGGTGAGCACTTTCATGGTAATTTTGCGGAAATGTTCCGCTTCTTCATCCATCGCTTTCGCTTTATAAGCATCATCTTGATAGATTTTCAGCGTAATTAAACCCTGTAGGTTATCTAAGAAACTGCTGCCTAAACCCACATAAATAGACCAATATTTTGCCAAGAGTTTTTTCGCAATTTTATTCACTGCAATGATCGACATCGGAATCAACGGCACACAAATCAGCAAAATTACGGCTGTTTTAAAGCTGAAAAAGATCAGAAAAGCGAAGAGTGTGAGCGGGGCAAGCAAGCTATAAAAAAGCTGAGGCAAATAACGCCCAAAGTAGATTTCAAGCTGCTCCACACCTTCTGAAGCCACTTGAATAATGCTTGAAGTAGATTGTTGATTCACTTGGTTAAGCGGCATTGAAGCCAATTTGCGATAGATGAGGCTACGCAGCTCATGTTTGACTTTCGTACTGGCAAAATAAGAGGCCTGCACCGATTTTTTACCTGCAAAGGCGCGCAACGCCAAAGCAGCAATTAAAACGATCCCCAAAATGACCGCACTTATTGGCCCCAATTCATTAAAATAAGCCGCCTGTAAAATATAAGAGAACACGACGGCACTAATAATCCCACCAATTAACGCCACCCAATTCCATAACACCGTGATGCCAATCCATTTTTTACTGTCGGCTACCGTGTTAATTAGGCGTTTATCTATCATCATAATGATTGCTCCTAAAAACAAAAAAGAAGTACGCACATTACTATGCGTACTTTGCTACCAATCTAACAACCAAAAAACGAGTCTATTTCGTATTATTGTCTTTAAGCGATATAAGTCGTAAAAATTATAGTCAAGAATATAAACAAATAATAGATCTAATTGAAAATTATTTTTATTTATATATTAAGTAAAAAAATACCGCACTTGGTTTCCCTAAGTGCGGTCATTTTTAGTGATATTTTTGAATGTTAGACTAAACGTCTAAGTTTGCTCGCAAGGCATTCATTTCGATGAATTCACGACGAGGCTCAACTTCATCACCCATTAATGTGGTGAAGAGTTGGTCTGCAGCGACAGCATCTTTAATTGATACTTTTAACATACGACGAGCATTTGGATCCATGGTGGTTTCCCAAAGTTGCTCAGCATTCATTTCACCCAATCCTTTATAACGTTGGATTTCTAAACCTCGGCGAGATTCTTTCATCAACCATTCAACAGCTTGTTCAAATGATTGAACTGGTTGAGTTTTTTCACCACGAGTGACATACGCCCCCTCTTCGAGCAAGCCATTGACTTGCTGGCCGAATGTAGAAATCTTCGCAAATTCATTGCCTGTCACAAAATCAAAGTTAATGAAGTAATCGGTATCAATACCATGTTTACGAACGGTAATGACGGCTTCATATACTTGACGCTCGCTGTTAAATTGCGTTCTTGCTGAATATAAATGTGCTTCCGTTTCTTTTTCAGTTAAGTACGCAACAAAAGCATTCGCCCAATTTTCGACCGCACTTTCATTACGCATTAACTCAACGGTTAATTGTGGTTGGTAAACCAAACCTTGCAATAATGGCTCCGGATAGTAACGACTTAAACGAGTAATTAATTTCTGAACATTGTTATATTCGCCTACTAATTTCTCAAACACTAAATCATTCATTGCTGGTACATTAGCACTGATATGTAACGCTGCGCCATCAAGTGCAAGCATTAACTCATATTGCACCATTTCGTCGTTATCTTTGATGTAACGCTCTTGTTTACCTTTTTTCACTTTATAAAGTGGCGGCTGAGCAATATACACGTAACCACGCTCAATTAATTCCGGCATTTGACGATAGAAGAAGGTCAACAATAACGTACGAATGTGTGAACCATCCACGTCCGCATCGGTCATGATAATGATGTGATGGTAACGTAATTTATCCGGATTATATTCATCACGACCAATTCCACAGCCAAGCGCTGTAATTAATGTGCCCACTTCTTGAGAAGAAAGCATTTTGTCAAAACGTGCTTTTTCAACGTTAAGAATTTTACCTTTTAATGGCAGAATCGCTTGGGTTTTACGATCACGACCTGATTTTGCCGAACCACCCGCAGAATCCCCCTCCACGAGATAAAGTTCTGAAAGTGCTGGATCTTTTTCTTGGCAGTCTGCTAATTTACCCGGAAGGCCTGCAATATCTAATGCGCCTTTACGACGGGTCATTTCGCGGGCTTTACGTGCTGCTTCACGCGCGCGCGCTGCTGTAATAATTTGATTTACAATGATCTTCGCATCAGCTGGATTTTCTAATAGATACTCCTGCATACGCTCATTCATTGCAGATTCAACCGCACTTTTCACTTCAGAAGACACTAATTTGTCTTTTGTTTGTGAAGAGAATTTAGGATCGGGCACTTTCACCGAAATAATTGCCACCAAACCTTCACGTGCGTCGTCACCTGATGTGCTCACTTTCTCTTTTTTCAGTAACCCTTCGCTTTCCATATAGTTATTTAAGCTACGCGTTAATGCGCCACGGAAACCGGCTAAGTGAGTACCACCATCACGCTGTGGAATGTTATTGGTAAAGCAATAAACGTTTTCGTTTACGCCATCATTCCATTGCAATGCGACTTCCACGCCAATGCCGTCTTTTTCAGCTGAAAAATAGAATGGTTTTGGGTGAATTGGATTTTTATTTTTATTTAAATATTCAACGAACGCTTGAATACCACCTTCGTAATGGAAGTGATCTTCTGTGCCATCACGTTTATCGATTAAACGAATTGATACACCAGAGTTTAAGAATGAAAGCTCACGTAAGCGTTTTGCTAAAATTTTGTAATCGAAAGTTGTAATTGCAAAGATTTCTGGACTTGGCCAGAAACGCACCGTTGTACCCGTCGTTTGAGTTTCACCAATAATAGTTAAAGGCCCTTGAGGCTCACCTAAGTGATAGAATTGCTCGTACACATGACCTTGGCGACGAATGGTTAATTGCAATTTATCAGAAAGTGCATTTACTACCGAAACACCCACGCCGTGTAAACCACCTGATACTTTATAAGAGTTATCATCGAATTTACCGCCCGCATGAAGCACTGTCATGATTACTTCTGCTGCAGAAACACCTTCTTCTGGGTGAATATCTACCGGAATACCACGGCCGTCATCTTGTACGGAAACAGAATTATCATCATGAATAGTAACGATAATATCGGAACAATAGCCAGCAAGCGCTTCATCGATCGCGTTATCCACTACCTCAAACACCATATGGTGTAGGCCTGTTCCATCATCGGTATCCCCAATATACATGCCCGGACGTTTCCGAACCGCATCAAGCCCTTTTAAGACTTTAATACTTGATGCACCATAAGCATTTTCTGTAACCGGTGTTTCTGACATAGTTTTTCTCTATTTTGTAATGAAAATTGTGCGGAATTATAGCAAAAAACTGACTATTTTGCGAAATAAAAGTGCGGTCAAAATTTTCGGTGTTAAAAAAATAAAATTACATAGCATATAAAACAAAAAGACGAGTTTATTATTTAGACTCGTCTTTTTTATTACATTAACACTTATTTCCAAATATGGTTATTTAACCCGAGTTCTTTCACCATATCTGTAAAGCCTTTGATACTCGAAATATAATCACGAATCGTATTGTCTTCTAACAATGACTTTTCAAAGGACGGTTCAAAACTATTCTTTCCTAAATTAAGTGCAATAATCACTTCTCGGTTACGAAGTACCATCGAAATAGGGCAATTAAATTTCTCTTTCAATCCACAAAAACGTTCCATTAACTTAGGCGATAAAGCATATCTGGCTAAGATTTGATCTTCAGTAAACACATCAAAGTAACGATTAAAAGACGGATTATCCATCAAGGCAATTTCACCTTCTTTTCTTAAACCTGCTTCTTTCTTATCACAAACATAAACCCAATGAGCCAGCTCTTTAGGGAAAGTGGCTTTAAATAAAATGCCTTGGAAATTCTGAGCACCTAATGCTTTAACGGATTTCTCTTTCAACGACATGTTAAATGCTGAAAAATCACAGATTTCAACTTCAGTTTGATTAAACTCACCAAAGATTAAATCCTCACTACGGAATGTCGCGGGACCACTATCATAAACGGAGAGGAAATCACTAATATTCAGTCCTCTATCTGCGCTAAAGTGGAAACCAAATTCCTGGACAATCGTATTAATCACGCGCGTTTTAAATTCTGCGATAAAACGCTTATATTTAAAAAATAAATGACGAAAAGAATAAATGAGCACACCAAGGATTAAAGCTGTACTTAATAGATACCCATTCCCTATCGTTCCAATGAGGAAAAATAACCCAACGCATAGCATAATAATCCATTTATTGATGAGGGATTTTATGGCTAAACGTTCCTCATCTAACTTTTCTAATCCCAGAAAACGAATCCCTTCAATCTCTTTTGGTGTATTCATGGTTTTTCCACTTATTGTTTAAATAAATTACCCACATTAGGGACTTCAGCTTCATTTTGAGGAATATCGAAAAATGTTCCTTTCTGGAAATTAAACAAATTTGCAATTAAATTTGACGGGAACATTTCCACTGCATTGTTATACTCTTCAACTGCTGAATTATAAGTACGTCTTGCTGCAGAAATTTGCTCTTCCACGTCACTAAGTGTGGTCTGAATTTGCAAAAGATTTTGATTGGCTTTGAGATCCGGATAATTTTCTAGACGAACCTGTAAATTACGCAACAAACCCGAAATCTCATTATTGAGTTGGAATTTCTCACTTGTAGAATCGGCTGATTTAGCACTTTCGCGTAACGTCACGATACGCTCAAGCAGGCTACGCTCATGCGACATATATTCCTTTGCGGTGGCGACAAGGTTTGGTAACAAATCATAACGACGCTTTAACTGAACATCCACACTGGCTTCAACACTACTCACCTGATTACGTTTTCTAATCAGTTTGTTATACATTGAAATAGTGAAAGCTAAACCTAGAAGGACAATACCCATAACTATATTCATCATTATTTCTCCATAGAAAATTTTCCCTACTCAGTATAGGGAAAAGCACAATAAAATCTATTCGCTTAGACAATATTTTGTTGATAAAAATCAATAAAACCAAGAATTTAGTTTTATCCACTTCCCCCATTCATATCACCCAGAAGTGCGGTCAATATTCATGAAGTTTTTCATAGCCCAAATCCTTACTTTATTATTATGATTTAGTGAACAAAAAATGCACTCTAAGTAAATATGACACCAACAAATAACAATCATTCTCAATAAACAAGTAAAAACAATCACTTACCCACTTATTTTGTAAGGAAAATAAGGGTATTTTTGATTACGATCAAATAAATTTCCTGCATCAAGGCATATCATAGTTAAATTAACCATACAAGTAACATGCCAATTGGAGTGATTATATGCAACGAAGTGATGGATTATTTTCTGCTTTAGCAGAAGTTTCCCGTCGGGATTTTATGAAGTTATGTACCGCACTTGCGGCGACTATGGGGTTAAGTTCAAAAGCGGGGGCAGAAATGACCGCTGCTTTAACCGAACCTAAACGTCCACCAGTTTTATGGATTGGTGCGCAAGAATGTACGGGTTGTACTGAATCCTTGCTACGCGCCACCCACCCAACAGTAGAAAACTTGGTATTGGAAATGATTTCCTTAGAATACCACGAAACCCTTTCTGCAGCCTTCGGGGAACAAGCTGAAGATAACAAACACAATGCAATTAAACAGTATTATGGAAAATATGTTTTAGTCGTAGATGGATCTATTCCGGTGAAAGACGGCGGCGTCTATTGTATGGTAGCAGGTAAACCGATTGTAGAACACATCCAAGAAGCTGCTAAAGGGGCTGCGGCGATTATTGCGATCGGTTCTTGTGCGGCATGGGGTGGCGTACCTTCTAGTGGTGGCAACCCAACTGGCGCAAGCAGCTTATCTGAAGTCTTACCAAAAGGCACGCCAGTGATCAATATTCCTGGCTGTCCACCAAATCCACACAACTTCCTTGCAACTGTCGCTTATATTCTTACTTATAAGAAACTACCCGCAATGGACAAATTAAATCGTCCATTATTCGCTTACGATCGCTTAATTCATGAAAACTGCTATCGTCGTCCTCACTTTGATGCAGGACGTTTTGCCAAAGAATACGGCGATTATGGTCACCGCAACGGTTGGTGTTTGTATCATCTTGGTTGTAAAGGACCAGAAACTTACGGCAACTGCTCTACCTTAGAATTCTGCGATGTCGGTGGTAATAACTGGCCGGTCGGTATCGGGCACCCTTGCTATGGTTGTAACGAAAAAGGCGTCGGCTTTACCAAAGGTATTTTCCAATTAGCAGGCGTAGAAAATCCAACACCACGCGTTGAAAAACCAGACGTCAACAACACCGAAGGTTCAGGTGCAACCATGACGGCTATTGGTTTATTAGGCGGTGCAGCTGCAATCCTAGCAGGCGTGAGTGTTGTGACCTTACGCGAATTAAGTGCTCAACATAAAGCCCGTTCTGAAGCTAAAGCTGCTGAGAAAGAAGAACATACAGGTAAATAAGATGGATAGACGAAAATTTCTAAAAGCGGGTATGCTTGGCGGAATCGCATCTACTTTGCCTGTATCAAATGTGCAGGCATCGGAAGCGGTTGAGCCTATTCCCGGCGCACTAGGAATGCTTTACGACTCTACCCTTTGTGTAGGTTGTCAAGCATGCGTGGCAGAATGTCAAAACGTAAACCACACTCCAGTAAATCCAAAAGGTGATCAAACTTGGTCAAATAACGACAAACTCACGCCATTTACTCGTAACGTGATTCAAGTCTGGAGTGATGGTGACGGCACAAACAAAGACAAAACAGAAAATGGCTATGCTTACGTGAAAAAACAATGTATGCATTGCGTTGACCCTAACTGCGTTGCCGTTTGCCCTGTTCAAGCACTCACCAAAGATCCAAAAACGGGTATCGTAAAATATGATCCCGATATTTGTACTGGTTGCCGTTATTGCATGGTGGGTTGTCCTTTTGATGTACCAAAATACGACTATGACAATCCATTCGGTGAAATCAGCAAATGTGAACTCTGTAACCAAAAAGGTGTTGAACGTTTAGATAAAGGCGAATTACCTGGTTGCTGTCATGTTTGTCCAACTGGCGCCATTATTTTTGGTACACGTGAAGAATTATTGGCAGAAGCGAAACGTCGTTTAAGCTTATTACGTGGTACTGAATATGATTACCCACGTCAACACGTCAATAGCACAGATAAATACCGTGCTACCGTACCGGCATATCAATATCACATCTACGGTGAAAAAGAAGGTGGTGGTACACAGGTGCTCGCCTTAAGTGGTGTACCTTTTGCTAATCTTGGTTTACCAGACTTAGATGAAGTCGCGACAGGTTCTCGTGCGGCGCATTTACAACACTTCTTGTATCGCGGTTTAGCCTTACCGTTAGTGGCACTTGCCGGTTTAACCTTTATGACTTACAAAAATATGCATGGCGATAAAATCGCTGAGCGTATTGCAGCACAAAAAGAAGCCATGCGTCAGGCACGCAAGGAAATCGAAGAAGCGGAGGATGAGCATCATGAGTAATCCACGTCCGGTAGGCGGTCGCCTTGTTTCTGCCGCTATTCTCTTTTTTGCACCACTTGCCGTGCTTTGCGTTTTATTAATTTTAAAACGTTTAGTGTTTGGTATTGGTTCCGTGACCGCACTTAATGGTGGTTATCCTTGGGGTTTATGGATTGCCTTTGACTTACTTGTTGGTACAGGATTTGCCTGTGGCGGTTGGGCTCTCGCTTGGACCGTGTATATTTTCAATAAAGGGAAATATCACGCTCTTGTTCGCCCAGCATTGCTTGCAAGTTTATTCGGCTATTCCCTTGGTGGTTTATCTATCACCATTGATATGGGGCGTTATTGGCATTTGCCATATTTCTACATTCCAGGTCAGTTCAACACGAATTCCGTTCTATTTGAAACGGCATTTTGTATGACGGTGTATATCATCGTGGTGACCCTAGAGTTTGCCCCTGTATGGCTTGGTTTCTTCGGCTTGAAAAAATGGTTTAATAAACTGAATAAAATCATGTTTTTCATTATTGCCTTGGGTGCCTTGTTACCAATGATGCACCAATCTTCAATGGGTTCCTTGATGATTGTAGCTGGTCACAAAGTCCATCCGGTATGGCAAAGCTATGAAGCACTACCAATTCTCTCCTTGCTGACAGCTTTCATTATGGGCTTCTCTATTGTGATTTTTGAGGGTTCTTTAGTTAAAGCGGGTCTTGCAGGAAAAACACCAGATGAACGTCATTTATTTACTCAATTGGCACGCGTTACCGCAGGATTAATTTTCTGTTTCTTAGCGGTGCGTTTTGGTGAGTTGATTTATCACGACAAACTGCAAATGGTTGTGGGTTTCGATAAATTAACTAAATTTGAAGCATGGATGTTCTGGATGGAAGTCTGGTTGATGGTATTACCATTACTAACCCTCTTCCTTGGGGAGAAAAAATCAGATTCCCGTTGGTTATTTATTTCGGCATTAAGCATGTTACTCGGTGCAGCATTATGGCGTATGAACTACTCGCTTATCATGTATAATCCGGGCAACGGCTATCAATATTTCCCATCTGCGGAAGAATTGCTTATTTCAATCGGTTTCGTTTCTATTGAAGTATGTGCCTATATTTTAATCATTCGTTTATTCCCTGTATTACCGGTATTTAAAGAAAAACATACCGAAGACTCAGAAAAAATTATTGCCGAAAAAGCGGCATTCAGCAAAAAAGTTAGCGGAGCAGAATAATGTCAGAAAAAAAACGTATCTCAATTGACCCAATTACCCGTATTGAGGGTCATTTACGTATTGATTGCGAAATTGAAAACGGTGTTGTCACCAATGCTTGGTCATCAGGTACCATGTGGCGCGGTATGGAAAATATCGTAAAAGGTGCCGACCCACGTGATGCATGGATGATTATGCAACGTATCTGTGGCGTATGTACCACAGTACACGCGATTATCAGCGTACGTGCCGTAGAAGATGCTATTGGTGCTAAAGTTCCCGTCAATGCACAGTACATTCGTAACATGATTCTTGCTGCCCACAGCATTCACGACCATATCGTGCATTTCTATCAACTCTCCGCAATGGACTGGGTGGATATCACCGCTGCACTAAAAGCTGATCCTGAAAAAGCGGCAGATATGCTAAAAGGTGTCTCTACATGGTCATTAAACAGTGCTAACGAATTCCGCAACGTACAGAAAAAAATCCAAGCATTAGTGGATAGCGGACAACTTGGTATTTTCGCTAACGGTTACTTCGGTCATGCAGCAATGAAACTTCCACCAGAAGTAAACCTCATCGCAGTCGCGCACTATTTGCAAGCCCTTGAATGTCAACGTGATGCTAACCGCGTGGTGGCATTACTTGGTAGTAAAACACCACATATTCAAAACTTGGCGATTGGTGGCGTAGCAAACCCAATTAACTTAGATTCTCAAGCAGTACTAAACCAAGAACGTCTCATGTTCGTGAAAGCTTGTATCGACCGCTTAACTGATTTCATTAACCAAGTGTATAAAGTAGATGCGGCAGTATTTGCCGCTTACTATCCTGAATGGTTAAGCTTAGGTAAAACATCAGGCAACTACTTATCTGTACCAGAATACCCAATTGATGCAGATAACTCTAAATTCATGTTGAAAGGTGGTTATATCGAAAACGGCGATTTATCGACTTTCCGTGCAATAGACCAACAAAAAGATGAGTTCGTTGTAAAAGGCATTAAAGAAAGTGGTAAACACGCTTGGTACGAAGATGATGAACCATTAGAACCTTGGGCGGGCTTAACTCGTCCGAAATATACCGGCTGGCAAGATGATGGTAAATACTCTTGGGTAAAAGCACCAACCTTCTACGGTAAAGTTGTCGAAGTGGGTCCTCTCGCCTATTTAATGTGTGGTTTAGCTTCAAATGACACGCCAACTGTTAACCACTTCAATGAATTAAAAGGCATTTATGAAAAATTGACTGGTAACACGTTAACCACCGATCAATTACATTCTACCCTTGGACGTATTATCGGTCGTACCGTGCATTGCTGTGCGATCAACGACATTCTAAGCGCTCAATGGCAAATGCTCATTGATAATATCGCTAAAGGTGATATGACGGCGTATATCAAAACAGATATCCCTGCAAGCGGTGAGTTCCGTGGTGTTGGCTTTGGTGAAGTACCACGTGGTATGCTTTCTCATTGGGTTGTCATCAAAGATGGCCGCATTGAAAACTATCAAGCCGTTGTACCATCTACATGGAATGCTGGCCCGCGTAACGAACAAGACCAAATGGGTCCTTATGAGCTTTCTATTATTGGTACACCGGTGGCAGATCCAACTAAACCATTAGAAGTGGTCAGAACCATTCACTCTTTCGACCCTTGTATGTCCTGTGCCGTACACGTAGTTAATACCGAAAACGGCGAAGTGACTGAAGTGAAGGTGTTGTAATGAAGCCGTTAATTCTTGGCGTTGGCAATATTTTGTTAAGCGATGAAGGTGTCGGTGTGCGCGTTGTGCAGGAGCTTGAAAAACGCCCTGAAATTCAACCGCACTTTGACGTCATCGATGGTGGTACTTGTGGCATGGAATTACTGGATGCGATGGCAAATCGCGAGCATTTGATTATTGTCGATGCCGTGCTTGCTAACAAACAGCCAGGCGAGATTATTGTGTTACATGACGAGCAGGTGCCCACCTTTTTCTCTCGCAAAATTTCACCACACCAACTCGGTATTTGTGATGTACTTTCTGCAATGAAATTAACGGACGAATTCCCAAAACACCTTTGTCTCATCGGCATCCAACCAGAATCGCTAGAATCTGGAATTGGCTTGACGGAAACAATACAAAACGTATTGCCAAAGGTTTTTGAAACGTTAAATCAAGTGATTGCTGAATATGGTTTGAATCTAGACTCCCCTCTTTAGAAAAGAGGGGAACTTTCTTTAAGATTTCACCTGCTATGCTTTAATCTTATTAATATTGAAAAATAAACCATGTATCGACACGAAAAAACACCTGAAAATTCTACCGCACTTTTAACCTCTGTCACTGGCTTTGAAGAAAACCCAACGGAGATTTTCCTTACTGAAATGCAAAACATTGTGCCTGAAATGCAAGATCTCCCTTTCTTTCATAAAGGCATCGAGTGTTTCTGCCCTAAATTTGTTTTATTTGAAGACCAATGGATCGGCACAGTATTAACGCCATGGATGATGAGTGTGGTGATTCTACCTGGCCCTCAACAACAATGGGAACCGCGTGAATTAGGTGATAAACTCACCGTACAACTGCCTTATAAGGCGCTCACTTTCACCGTCAGTAGCGTTGAAAATGTACCGCAATATTTAAGTTGCTCTTTACATTCACCACTCGACCCGAACCTAACTAACGAGCAAGCGGTTCAACTGACGCAAGACTGTTTGCGTATGATTTTATCCATACCAACCGCACAGCCGACATTTAATTCTGATCGCCGTAATCTATTTAAGGCGATGATGAAATAAATGTACGCTACAAACCGTTGTTAATAAAAATGGGCAAAGTAAGATAACCTACTTTGCCCATTTTACGTTCTATCCCACATAAAGTGCGGTTAGTTTTTGCTTAATTTATCAAATTAATACAGCACACGTGCTTTGATTGTGCCTTCAATCTCACGAAGTTTAGCTAATAACGGAGACGCATCATCTGTTTCGATATCAACGACGACATAACCAATTTTTGGATCGGTTTGTAAAAATTGCGCCGCAATATTGAGATTAGCTTCAACGAAAATTTGGTTCAATTTGTTTAATACACCTGGACGATTTTCGTGAATATGAAGTAAACGTTTTGTACCAACGTGTTCTGGCAAGGATACTTCAGGGAAATTCACGGAAGAAAGGGTTGAACCGTTATCTGAATATTTCACAAATTTACCCGCGACTTCAAAACCAATGTTTTCTTGAGCTTCCGCTGTAGAACCACCGATATGTGGGGTTAAGATCACATTATCAAATTTACGTAGTGGAGAAACAAACTCTTCATTGATTGATGCAGGCTCAACAGGGAATACGTCAACCGCTGCACCACGAACTTTACCTTGTTCAAGCGCAGCTGCTAAAGCATCAATATCCACTACCGTACCACGTGCTGCATTGATCAAAATTGAATCTTGTTTTAATTGCGCAATACGTTCAGCACTCATTAAATTACGAGTTGAAGGTAAATCTGGTACATGAAGCGAAATCACATCACAAGAGCCCAATAACTCTTCAAGTGTATGTAATTGTTTTGTATTACCCAATGGTAATTTATTTTCAATATCGTAGAAATATACTTCCATCCCTAGAGATTCCGCAATAATACTTAATTGCGAACCGATATGGCCGTAACCCACGATACCTAATTTTTTGCCGCGCACTTCATGAGAACCCACTGCCGATTTATTCCATAAACCACGATGCACATCGGCATTCGCTTGAGGAATATTGCGCATTAAGAGCAAAATCTCACCCAACACTAATTCAGCTACAGAACGCGTATTGGAAAACGGTGCATTAAATACTGGAATCCCACGCATTTTTGCTGCATTAAGATCCACTTGGTTGGTACCGATACAGAAACAGCCAATAGCAATAAGCTTCGGCGCAGCTTCAATCATTTCTGCAGTTAATTGGGTACGTGAACGTAAGCCAATAAAGTGCGCATCTTTAATGGCTTCTTTTAATTCATCACCATCTAAGGCTTTTTTGTAAAAGTCAATGTTGGTGTAGCCCGCCGCATGCAAGGTATCTAATGCACTTTGGTGCACGCCTTCTAATAGCACAAATTTAATTTTTGATTTGTCGAGTGAGACTTTGTTTGTCATGTTTGCTTCCTTATTTTTATTAATCAATAATTTTTGCGCCGTCTGGTGTACCAACAATCACAATATCCGCCCCACGTAAGGCAAAAATACCATTTGTTACCACACCGGCTATGTTATTCAATTCTTTTTCCATTTCCACTGGATTTAAAATGGCGAAGTTATGTACATCTAAAATCACGTTACCGTTATCAGTCACCACGCCTTCACGATATTCTGGCGCGCCACCAAGAGAAACTAATTTACGACCAACTTGTGAACGAGCCATTGGAATCACTTCTACTGGCAATGGGAATGTGCTGCCTAACACATCCACTTGTTTACTAGAATCCACGATACAAATAAATTTTTTCGCTAAAGCGGCCACAATTTTTTCGCGAGTCAGTGCCGCACCGCCGCCTTTGATCATCATTTTTTGTGGATTGATTTCATCTGCGCCATCCACATAAATATCTAAACTGGATACATCGTTAGCACTAAACACTTCAATGCCCTGTTTACGTAATAATTCTTCTGAGGCTTTAGATGCTGCTACCGCGCCTTGAATTTGATCTTTTAATTCTCCTAAGGCTTCAATAAAACAATTCACTGTTGAACCACTTCCCACGCCAACAATGGTATCGGGCTTAACATATTTTAACGCCGCACGTGCTGCTAATTTTTTCATTTCTAATTGGTCCATTTTTCTCTCCCTTTTAAATCATGGATAACAACGTAAACGTTTGCTTTACTTTAATACGACACTATTAAATAAACAAGTGTAAAAATTTATTCATGATGATGAAAAAATTTTATTCATCTAAAAAAAGCGCTAACAGCTCGTTCAAGAACAATTTTCCGTGTTCGGTGACTTGCCAAAAATCCAGTGTTTCCACGATATAATTTTGTTGAATAGCAAAATCAATTTGATTTTTGACCGCACTTTGCGAAAGTCCCGTGTAATACTCAAACTCTTGTTTAGGCACCGCTTCCAATAAACGAAAACGATTCATAAAGAACTCAAAAGCGCGGTCATTTTTTTCCACGTTTTTTTCTTCATAAAGGTATTCACCACGCAAGTAGCCTTTTGGATGCTTCGTTTTAGAAAAACGTAAAATATCGCCATCAGGAAAAGTAAGTTTTCCATGAGCACCGCAACCTATCGCCAAATAGTCTCCGAATCGCCAATAATTCAAATTATGCTGACATTGAAAACCTGGTTTTGCATAAGCAGATGTTTCATATTGTTGATAACCGGCTTCGGTTAAAAGCTGGTGGCCTTGCTCAAAAATATCCCAAAGCTCATCATCATCCGGCAACTTAGGTGGACGATAAGCAAACATGGTATTGGGTTCAATGGTGAGTTGATACCAAGAAAGGTGTGGTGGAGCAAGCTCAATGGCTTGTCGCAGATCATCTAAGGCTTCTTCAAGCGTTTGGTTTGGTAAGCCGTGCATTAAATCCAGATTGAAACTTTTCAAGCCCGAAACTTTCGCCAAACTGACCGCACTTTTAGCTTCCGCCACATTATGAATACGCCCTAAACGTTGTAATTTATCATCATTAAAACTTTGAATGCCCATGGAAATACGTGTTACGCCAGCATCCACATAACCTTTAAAACGCTCTGCTTCCACGGTGCCTGGATTGGCTTCCATGGTAATTTCTATATTCTCTGAAAAAGGAATGCGATGTTGAATTTCTGCTAATAACAACTTGATACTTTCCGCTGAAAATAAACTCGGCGTGCCACCACCAATAAAAATTGAATGAAGTGGACGATGTTGAATACTAGCCTGATATTTCTCTAAGTCTGCTTCAAGATCAGCGATCAGATGTTGCACATATTCTTGTTCAGGAATTGTGCCTTTCTGTGCATGCGAATTGAAATCACAATAAGGGCATTTCTGTACACACCAAGGAATATGTACATAAAGGGAAAGAGGGGGAAATTTTTGCATAATTAAAAGTCAAAAGGGCTTGTTTTCACAAGCCCTAAAAAATAAGTCATTAATTGACCGCTCTTGCTGTTTTAGTCGCAGCTTTACGGCGTGGTGCTTTCGCTTTCGTTTCCACTTTCACAAATTCAATGCCTTCTGGTGGATTCTCTAACGCTAAGCCTAACACTTCATCAATGGTTTCTACCGCATGAATCGCAAGATTTTCTTTTACGTTATCTGGAATTTCTTCCAAATCTTTCACGTTATCTTTTGGAATCAATACGGTTTTAATGCCGCCACGATGTGCCGCTAGTAATTTTTCTTTCAATCCGCCAATTGGTAATACTTTACCGCGTAGGCTGATTTCACCAGTCATCGCGACATCGGCAAGCACTGGGTTACCCGTTAAGCAAGAAACCAATGCGGTACACATTGCGATACCTGCACTTGGACCATCTTTCGGTGTCGCACCATCTGGCACGTGAATGTGAATATCACGTTTTTCATGGAATTCAGAATTGATACCCAATTTTTCAGCACGTGCACGGACTACGGTCATCGCTGCTTGGATAGATTCTTTCATCACATCGCCTAATGAACCAGTGAAGGTTAATTTGCCTTTACCTATCACTGAAGCGGTTTCAATGGTCAGTAAGTCACCGCCCACCTCTGTCCACGCAAGGCCTGTTACTTCGCCTACACGGTTTTGCGTATCTGCTTTACCGAATTCAAAACGTTTCACACCAAGATAGTCATGCAAGTTATCTGAATTAACGGTAATGGATTTTACTTTTGGATTGACCAATAAATTCTTCACCGCTTTACGACAGATTTTAGAGATTTCACGCTCTAACCCACGCACACCGGCTTCACGGGTGTAATAACGGATAATATCTAAAATGGCGTTTTCTTCGATGGTTAATTCGCCTTTTTTCAATCCATTACGTTCAATTTGTTTTTGCAACAAATGACGCATCGCGATATTCAGTTTTTCATCTTCGGTATAACCAGAAAGACGAATGACTTCCATACGATCTAACAATGGGCCTGGAATATTCATGGAGTTTGAGGTTGCCACAAACATCACATCTGACAAATCATAGTCCACTTCAAGATAGTGATCGTTGAAGGTGGTATTTTGTTCTGGATCAAGCACTTCTAACAAAGCTGATGCTGGATCACCACGCATATCCGAAGACATTTTATCGATTTCATCAAGCAAGAAGAGTGGGTTTTTCACACCAACTTTTGCCATTTTTTGAATCAATTTACCCGGCAATGCACCAATATAGGTTTTACGGTGACCACGGATTTCTGCTTCATCACGAACTCCACCTAATGCCATACGCACATATTTACGACCTGTTGCATTTGCAATAGATTGACCCAGTGAGGTTTTACCTACCCCTGGCGGCCCCACTAAGCAAAGGATTGGACCTTTGATTTTGTTTAAACGTGCTTGTACCGCAAGGTATTCTAAAATGCGTTCTTTCACTCGTTCTAAACCATAGTGATCTGCATCTAAGACTTGTTGTGCTTTTGCGATATCTTTCTTCACTTTAGTACGTTTATGCCATGGTACTTGAAGCATCCACTCAACATAGCTACGCACCACCGTTGCTTCCGCAGACATCGCTGACATCATTTTGAGTTTTTGTAACTCACTTTCTACTTTTTCACGCACATCTGCCGGCATACCTGCCGCTTCAACCTTTTGACGAAGTTGTTCAACTTCATCAATGGTATCTTCGCTTTCGCCTTCGTCCATTTCTTTGCGAATTGCTTTAATTTGTTCGCTAAGATAATAGTTACGCTGGCTTTTCTCCATTTGTTTTTTCACTCGGCCACGGATACGTTTTTCAACTTGAAGAATATCCGCTTCAGATTCCATCATGCCGAGCAAGTATTCCAAACGCTCTTGCACATCTGCCAGTTCTAACACGCTTTGTTTATGGCGAACGGTCACTGGAATATGCGCCGCCATGGTATCTGCTAAACGATCGGCATCATCAATGCGTTGAAGCGCACCTAAAACATCAGCAGGAATTTTTTTATTAAGTTGCAGATAGCTTTCAAATTCATTTAAAACGGCTGCCTTCACCACATCTAATTCTTTTTCATCGCCAAATGTGGTTTCAATCGGCGTGACTTCCGCAGAAAAATGGTCTTCACAATCATTTAATTGATTGATTTTTGCGCGTTGTTGACCTTCCACCAACACTTTCACTGTGCCGTCTGGCAATTTTAATAATTGAATAATATTCGCAATCGTCCCAACATCGAATACATCATCAACGGTAGGTTCTTCTAAATCAGCCTGCTTTTGTGACACCAATAATAATTGTTTGCCCTCATTCATGGCTTCATCAAGGGCGCTAATGGATTTTGCGCGCCCAACAAAAAGTGGCATCACCATATAAGGGAAAACGACGACATCCCGTAATGGCAATACAGGGAGTGTACGTTGTTGAGTTCTTTTGGCGTTCATAATTATCTCTCTTACATCAATTCTATAATTTTATTGAATATGGGGATGAGTTGCATAAATTCAAGGTAGGATTTGGCATATTAAGGAGAAATCGAAAAATAGGCAAGTAAAGAACCACCTTTATTGATGGTTAATTGGAAAAACTATGGAATACAGGTACAATAAGTGCGGTTAAAAATCAGCATGATTTTACCCAATAAAAAACGTTTGAAAAAATAACCGCACTTTATCCATTATGACAGCAAAACAAACTATTACTTTCGCGACCTTTCAAGAATTACTGCCCGATTCTTGTAATCATCCATTAAAAAAACAATTAAGGGACAAAGCCCGTTATTACGGACGCAAATTTTTATTTAAAAAACAATGTGATGCATTGGTTGATTTCTTGAATACTCATCAAACCTGGATTCCACTTTTTCAACAAAATCCATATCGTTTTAATGCATTGCTCGCGACCTATTGTGACAAACGTTTTTCTGCAACAGATCGACTCAATGCCATTACCAATAATCTGCTAATGCTTGAAGAAAAAATGGGCGTAGAATTTTGTAAAAAATTGCTACAAGAAAAATCCCTTTTATTAGCACAATTAACGGATCAACTTGGTATCTATTTCAATATCAACCAGATTGACCCTTTTGAAGGTTATTTTTCCATTAACTTAAAAGACAATGATGGGCGTAGCATTTATGATGCTTCTTTCACCTTCTTAAAGCCAAATAAATTACTTATCGCCTCAATTCAAGGCCCTTCTTATGAAGAGGCGCAAGAAGCTGTGAAACAAGCCACAAAAGAATTACACGGTGTTCGTCCAATGTTTATGTTGATGAATGTTTTTCGCTTGTTAGCTAAAAAATGGCAATGTGAATTAATCGGTATCCCTCACACTTCACAAGGTAAATACCGTTTATCTGCTCGCAGTAAAATTCTATTCAACTATGATGAATTTTGGCAGGAAAACCAAGGGCAATTAAAAGGTCAATATTGGCAATTACCGCTTGAAAGTGTCCGCAAACCGCTGGAAGAAATCGCCAGCAAAAAACGTTCCATGTACCGAAAACGTTATGAAATGTTAGATGATTTGAGTGAAAAAATTACTCAATTTTCCTAAATAAAATAGACTTAAGCCAGGCTTAACCAGATCTAGGCCTGGTTTAAGTAAACGATTGCCAACCTTGCTATTATTGCATTCTTTCAAAAATCACACTTTGCTTTTTTGCTCATTTTGTGTAGAATACGCGCTCGGCTTATTGATTAATCCGAACACAAGGAGTTCTCCATAATGGAAGCATCAAAGAAAAAGATGAAATTCCCTTCCGCATTTAGCATTCTCTTTATTATTCTTCTTATTGCTATTGGTCTTACTTGGCTTATTCCCTCAGGGTCCTACTCTAAACTTTCCTACGACACCACCGAAAATCATTTTATTGTCAAAACTCACGGAATTCCCGATCAAAGCTATCCAGCAACAGAACAAACCCTTAATCAACTCAATATCAAAATTCAACTTTCTAATTTCACCAACGGCATTATCAAAAAGCCAATTGCTATCCCCGATACCTATCAACGCATTGAACAACACGAAAAAGGCATTACCGATATGATTCACGCCATGGTGGATGGCACCATTGAAGTCGCGGATATTATGATTTTTATCTTCATACTCGGTGGAATGATTGGTGTGATAAACAAAACAGGAGCATTCAATGCCGGATTAATGTCTCTCACCAAAAAAACGAAAGGAAATGAATTCTCCGTTGTCTTTGCTGTCTGTGTGTTAATGCTGTTAGGCGGTACGGCTTGTGGTATTGAGGAAGAAGCGGTAGCCTTCTACCCAATTCTTGTTCCTGTCTTTTTAGCCTTAGGTTATGATTCTATTGTCTGTGTTGGTGCCATATTCCTTGCCGCATCAATGGGTACAGCCTTCTCTACAATCAATCCATTCTCCGTTGTTATTGCTTCAAACGCGGCAGGGATTCCATTTACTGAAGGGATGGGATTTCGCACACTGGGACTTATTCTTGGTGGAACCTGTGTAATAGCTTACATGTATTGGTACTGTAAAAAACTGCGTGCCAATCCTGAATTTTCTTATACCTATGACGATCGCCAAGCCTTCTATGATCTCTATATGAAAGATATTGATCCGAATGCAACCGTTGAATTTACCTTTAGAAGAAAACTGATTCTGATTCTATTTAGTGGCGCCTTTCCTCTCATGGTATGGGGGGTGATGTTTGGTGGTTGGTGGTTCCCTCAAATGGCGGCTTCCTTCCTGGCCATCACCATCATTATTATGTTTATCAGCGGACTGCCTGAAAAAGATGTCGTAAATGGCTTTACTCACGGTGCTTCTGAATTAGTTGGCGTCGCATTGATTATCGGACTTGCTCGAGCAGTTAATATCATTCTGGAACAAGGAATGATTTCAGACACGATTCTCGATTATATGACACATCTTGTCGGTGGAATGAATGGCGGCGTCTTTATTATTGGTCAGCTCATTGTCTTCATATTCTTAGGATTGGTTGTACCTTCATCTTCAGGTCTTGCCGTACTCGCCATGCCAATTATGGCTCCGCTGGCTGATACCGTTGGCATCCCAAGAGACATTGTTGTATCGGCTTACAACTGGGGACAATATATTATGTTGTTCCTCGCACCGACAGGATTAGTCCTTGTCACGCTACAAATGCTTGGTATTCCATTCAACAAATGGTTGAAATTTGTCATGCCAATCGTAGGTTGTCAGTTTGTTATCTCATCGATACTTCTCCTCGCTCAAGTATTTATGTATGCGCAATAAGCAATAAAATAAAAAGCCACGCAGTCTTGCGTGGCTTCTTTTTCTCATCTGATGTTATTTAACAAACTCATCAAACTCTAACTCATAATCATCACCATCTCTGGTGTATTTGATATAACGTGGAAATTGTTCACCTGAGAATTTCTTCACCATAATATCCTTATTACCTGTTTTAAATGAATAAGTGATTTCCGTGACAGTTTGCTTGTTATATTGAATCTGTTTTTCTACTTTCTTCACATTCACATTTTCCATTGGGTAAAGTTTTTTACCATTTGTAATTTGGAAACTGGTTGGCAATTTATCGTAATAACTCAACTGAAATGCCATGGTGAATAAATCAAAAGTTGGTAATTTTAACGGCTCGGTTTCTAATCCATTTTTCACTTTACCGTATTCAATTGTTGTTGGTGAAATTTTAGAAATGGCATAAGGCTTGCCATTACGCACATCTTGATAATTCACCATTTTAAATTGACTCGCAGTTTGTGAACCACGAGAAGTAAACACAATGTTGTACAACGGAATATTAATTTTCGCATTGACTGAATACTGTGAACCATCAGCTTTAAAATGCACATACGCCGGCATTAAATAATTGGAACTGTATTTAATATTATAATCCACCGCAGACCATGCTGTTGGCACATAAGCAATTAATGCAGCAAAAAGGATTTTAAATAACTTCATTGGTTGTCCTTATATATAAAAATAGGTTGCCCTTTAGAGTATCACAGCGAGAAGAAGTTCCCCATTAAAAAACCATCTTATCCGCAGACAAGATGGTTTTATTTATGTTAGCTTAATGGGAGATTATAAAACTGCACCCGCCATTAAGAAACCGAATAATACAGATAAGCTAATTGCAATCACACCCGGTACTAAGAATGGGTGGTTAAATACATATTTACCGATACGAGTTGAACCAGTATCATCCATTTCTACTGCTGCAATTAAGGTTGGGTAAGTAGGAAGAATGAATAATGCTGATACTGCGGCAAATGCTGCAATCGCGGCTTCCGGAGAAACACCTAATAAAATTGCAGTTGGGTATAATGCTTTTGCAGTTGCAGCTTGTGAGTAAAGTAAGGTACTTGCGAAGAACAAGATTACCGCTAAACTCCAAGGGTATTGTTGTAAGAACTCAGCTGATACCGCTTTAATTTGATCGATATGACCTTCAACGAAAGTATTACCTAACCATGCTACACCAAGCACACAAATTACCGCTGACATACCAGATTTAAAGGTTGCTGCATTGGTAATTTTTGCGGTATCCACTTTACATGCCATAGTGATAATAGCTGCAGTTGCAAGCATAAAAGAGATAATGGCGTTATCACGAGAAAGAATTGGGTTTTGAATTAAACCAACTGTTTTACTGATTGCAGTTGCATAAAGCATGACCACTAAAATCGCGATAAGGAAAATTGCAACAGAACGTTTTGCATAAGGTTTGATCTCAATTTGCATTTCACCACGCATAGTAATTAAACCTTTTGCTAGACGATCTTGGTAAACTTCATCATCTTTCAAATCTTTACCAAGGAAGTTACAAATCACCGCAGTAATCATACATGCTGCGTAAGTAGTTGGGATCCAAATACCTAATAATTGTAAGTAACTTAAACCAAAGTTTTTCTCTAATTCAGCAGAAAGGAATACCACCGCAGCAGAAATTGGAGACGCTGTAATCGCAATTTGTGAAGCGATAACCGCAATAGAAAGTGGACGTGAAGGACGAATACCTTGTTCTTTTGCCACTTCAGCAATCACTGGAAGTGTTGAGAACGCTGTGTGACCAGTACCCGCAAGTACAGTCATAAAATAAGTCACTGTTGGTGCGAGGAAAGTGATGTATTTTGGATTTTTACGTAGGATTTTTTCAGCCATTTTTACTAAGAAATCCATACCACCCGCAACTTGCATTGCCGCAATCGCCATGATTACAGACATGATAACTGAAATTACATCAAACGGAATGGCGCCCGGTTTTAAGCCAAGTAGTGAAAGTGCAACAACACCCATACCACCCATGAAACCGATACCAATACCGCCTAATCTAGCCCCTAGGTAAATAAAGAGTAGGACGACTAAAAGTTGAGCCCAAATCATAATATTTTCTCCATATTAATTTTAAAAATAATTCCGGAACATATATTAACAACAAACTAGTGCATTATCTATATTTATTACTTAGATTAGTCTATTTTATCCGAAAGTGCGGTTAAAATTTGATTCAAATTCTGACCGCACTTTCAATGACTTTCCTAGAAATCCTCAAAGTATTGTTGAATCACTTTTGGATCTTTTGTTTGTGTTAAGGCTAATTGTAATAACACACGTGCTTTTTGCGGATTCAATGTACCTGAAGCCACAAAACCATATTTAGAATCATCTACTTCAGCATCACGTGTGGTGTAACCCGTTGGTACACGAGATGAACGCACCACTACCACTCCATCTTTCGCGGCTTTTTCTAAACGTTCTAAGTGTGCCGCATTCACGTTACCGTTACCCACACCCGCTGAAACAATACCTTGATAGCCCGCATCCAATAATGAATTTAATGGTTCAATTGGTGCATTAGAATAAGCATATACAATGCCTACTTTCGGCAAGCTGTCTAATTTATCTACGTTAAATGGTGTGTTTACGGTATGTTTACTTTCAGGCGAACGTTCGTAATCCACTTTACTGTTATGGATATAACCCAAGGTACCATAGTTTGGTGAGTGGAATGTTTGTACTGCAGTGGTACTCATTTTGGTTACATCACGTGCACCTAATACTTCACCATTCATCGCCACTAATACACCACGGCCGGATGATTTTTTATCGGTTGCCACGACGACGGCGTTATAAAGGTTTAACGGACCATCCGCACTTTTTTCTGTTGCAGGGCGCATTGCACCCACTAATACAATTGGTTTTTCACATTTTGCTGTAAGATCTAAAAAATAAGCGGTTTCTTCCATGGTATCGGTACCATGAGTAATCACAAAACCATCAGTATCTTTACATTGTGCATTAATCGCTTTGGCTAATTTTAACCACACATCATCGCTCATGTCCTGTGAACCAATTTTCACAATTTGCTCACCTTTTACATTCGCAAGTTGCTTAATTTCAGGCACGGCATCAATTAATGCATCAACATTGAGTTGCCCTGCTTTATAAGCTGAAGAAACTGCAGTTTCACCACTTCCGGCAATCGTGCCCCCTGTCGCTAAAATTGTAATGCTAGGTAATTCCGCAGCTTGTGCGACCGAAAAACCGAATCCGAGCATCATAAGTGCCGTTAATTTTTTTAATTTCATGTGCGTCTCCTTTCACGTTTAATCATCTAAGTTTGGCTATTCTCTACTTAATTAGGTGTAGAATAAACACAAAGATAATATATTTATGATCCCGATCACATTTTTATCGATCCGATTGTATAAGCTTTCGCCAACGTTGCGTTTCCTTGATAATTTTTTTGAAAGATAACTAAAGTGCGGTTATACTTAAAGCCTTATTTCATCTGAAGATAAACTCTTATTCATAATCAAAATTAAGTTGAGAACAACATGCAAGAATTTATGCCTCAAGCAATTGAATTTGCTCAAAAACACACTTTTTTAACGATCGCATGGTTTGCTGTCCTTTTTATGACACTTTTCACCTTTTTTAAAAGTGCGACACAAAAATATCGCGTCATCACCAACCCTGAAGCCGTTCATTTAATGAATAACGAAGAAGCGGTGGTGATTGATTTACGCCCTATCGATGAATTCCAACGCGGTCATATTATAGGCAGCGTGAACTTGCTTCCAACTGAAATCAAAAATCACAATGTAGGCAAAATCGAACATCACAAAGAAAGACCGGTTATCATTGTGGATGTTAACGGTGTTTCTTCTACCACCTCTGCAGAACTTTTAACTAAACAAGGCTTTGAAAAAGTCTATGTATTAAAAGACGGTTTAGCTGCTTGGGCGGGTGCAAATTTACCATTAGTAAAAAAACATAAGTAAGGATCCTCTATGTCTGAACAAAATCAACAACCTGAAGTAGCTGCTGAAGAGCAACAAGAAGCCGTACTTCAAATTCAACGTATTTATGTAAAAGATGTTTCTTTTGAAGCACCAAATCTTCCTCATATTTTCCACCAAGAATGGAAACCAAAACTTGGCTTTGATTTAAGCACTGAAGCCGTTCAAGTGGGTGAAGATTTATACGAAGTGACGTTAAACATTAACGTGGAAACCACCATGGAAGATTCTGGTGATGTGGCGTTTATTTGTGAAGTGAAACAATCTGGTGTATTTACAATCAGCGGTTTAGAAGATGTTCAAATGGCACACTGCTTAACATCTCAATGCCCAAATATGCTTTTCCCTTATGCTCGTGAATTGATTTCTAACTTAGTAAATCGCGGTACATTCCCAGCATTAAACCTTTCTCCGGTAAACTTCGATGCGTTGTTCATTGATTACATGAACAAGCAGCAAGCTGCGGCCGAAGCGGAAGAAAATCAAGAAACCCAACATTAATTGTGATAAGGGCAGGCGATACCGTCTGCCCTTTTATTTTAAAGGTGATTGAAATGAACGCATCCCAATCTCCAATTACCATTCTTGGTTGCGGTTCTTATGGAACAGCACTCGCTATCTCATTTTCTCGCAATGGTTCTCCAACCTATCTTTGGGGGCACAATCCCGATCACATTCATCAAATGCAACAGGAACGTCAAAATCGCCGTTTTCTGCCTGATATTGAATTTCCAGAAAGTTTACATTTAGAATTAGATTTGAAAACTGCACTTGACCAATCGAAAGATATTTTAATTGTAGTGCCAAGCCATGCTTTCGGTGAAATTCTCTTAAAAATTCGACCGCACTTAAAACCTGATCATCGTTTAATTTGGGCAACCAAAGGATTAGAACGCAACACCGGCCGATTACTACAAGAAGTAGTGGAAGAAACCTTAGGTAAAGCAATTCCGACGGCGGTGCTTTCTGGTCCTACTTTTGCGAAAGAATTGGCTCAAGGTTTGCCAACGGCGATTACGCTTGCCTCTTGTAATGAAAAGTTTGCCTTAGAATTTCAAGCGAGAATTCATTGCAGTCAGCATTTCCGAGTGTATGTAAACCAAGATATGATTGGCGTTCAATTAGGTGGCGCCATTAAAAACGTAATTGCGATTGGCGCAGGTATTTCAGATGGTATGGGATTTGGTGCCAATGCCAGAACGGCATTGATTACCCGTGGGATTGCGGAAATTACTCGCTTAGGTGTAGCCATGGGAGCGAATACACAAACCTTTATGGGCATGTCTGGTTTAGGTGATTTAGTGCTCACTTGTACCGATAACCAATCCCGTAACCGCCGATTTGGTTTAATGCTTGGTAAAGGAACTGATAGTCAACAAGCCATGGATGAAATTGGTCAAGTGGTGGAAGGGTTTTATAACACCAAAGAAACTTATTTATTAGCACAACGACAAGGCGTGGAAATGCCGATTACAGAACAAATTTACCAAATGCTCTTTTGTGGTAAAAGTGCACAAGAAGTCGCACTGAGCTTATTGGGTCGTGAACGAAAAGGCGAATAAGGAGAAAAAATGACGTTAGAAGTATGGCAACACATTCGCCAAGAGGCAAAAGAATTAGCAGAATGCGAACCAATGCTCGCAAGCTTTTTCCATTCCACTATTTTAAAACATCAAAATCTTGGCAGTGCCTTGAGTTATTTGCTTGCGAATAAACTGGCTAACCCTATCATGCCGGCCATTTCGCTGCGTGAAATTATTGAAGAAGCCTATCAAGCCGAGCCCAATATCATTGATTGTGCTGCTTGTGATATTAAAGCCGTTCGCCACCGCGATCCCGCTGTGGAATTGTGGTCCACACCATTGCTTTATTTAAAAGGTTTTCACGCCATTCAAAGCTATCGCATTACCCATTATTTGTGGAACCAAAATCGAAAAGCACTCGCGCTTTATTTACAAAATCAAATTTCAGTGGCTTTCGATGTAGATATTCATCCTGCCGCCAAAATTGGGCACGGCATTATGTTTGACCATGCTACTGGTATTGTAGTGGGTGAAACCTCAGTAATTGAAAATGATGTGTCTATCTTGCAAGGCGTCACCCTTGGTGGTACAGGTAAAGAATCCGGCGATCGTCATCCAAAAGTACGAGAAGGTGTGATGATTGGAGCGGGCGCAAAAATTCTCGGCAATATCGAAGTGGGAAAATACGCCAAAATCGGCGCCAATTCTGTTGTACTTCAACCTGTACCTGAATATGCCACTGCTGCAGGTGTACCTGCTCGTATTGTCGGCAAAGACAAAGCGGCAAAACCAGCTTTTGAAATGAACCAATATTTTATTGATGATGATATAAATTTGAATATTTAAAAATATTTATAAGAAAGGCAAACATATGATAGAGGAAAAAAAGTATCCAAAACTTTCGATGAATGAGTTTTTTTTCACGTATAGTTTCATATTTGTTTTGCTATTATTTATATCTGTAGTTATTTTTTTTAACGATGTTCCAATAACTAACTTTGAAATATTTATCGATAAATATCTAGTCAAGGGAAGAGGAGTATATTCTCATATATACTCCTTTCAATCTGAAATAATCTCAAATTTGTCGATGATTATTGCTCCACTGTTTGCTATTTATCTAGCATTAACTTTGAAGCTCACTTACTCGTCGGAAAATGAAATTATTAATAGTGGAAGGGTAATAGAGAAAAGTGTAAAAAAAACTATATTAATGAAATTTTGCTTTATTATATCAGCACTGCTTCTTGTAACGATGTGTGTGTTTTTAACATACATATATAATTGGGATCTTGAAGAATCTAAAACTAATACATTATTTGTTAGGGATAATGTAATATGGTTGCTATCCTTAACTTATATAATTTATACAGGGACATTCTTTACACTTTTTGTGCTGTTGAGCGTAATACGTCACCCAGTATCTTCATTAAAGTATCATATATACCGACCAAATTGAAATAAACCAATATCTTATCGATGATGATATAAATTTGAATATTTAAAAGGTTAATATACTTACAAATACTTAAAATTATTGTAATGAATTTTAAAAACTTTCATTTTGACTTTAAATGATGAATTGTTAGACAATTAACATATAAAAATGTAGCATCAAACTAAGTTTAACCGTTTTTAGCAATTTATTGAGGGAAATAATATGTCTAGTTTTGCTATGCGTGTTAATAACGGTAATTTAAGTATAGCAGATTATCTTGAAAAACTTAATAAGATGGGATCTATATGAACGGAGATAAAAAATATCCAAAATTTTTGATAAATGAGGATTTTTTAGTATATGGTAGTGTTTTTATATCAGTATTGTTTGTTCTCATAGTCATTTTTTTTAATAATATTCCAATAACTGATTTTGAAGTATTCATTGATACGTATTTAATAAAAGGGAATGGAGTATACTCTCATATATACTCCTTTCAATCTGAAGTGATTTCAAATTTATCAATGATAATAGCCCCTTTGTTTGCTATTTATACTGTATTGACTTCAAAGCTTACTTATTTATCTGAGCGTGAAATGATTGATTCTGGTATTACAATAGAGAAAAGTATAATAAAAACCATACAGAGAAAACTAGTCTTCATCATATCATTACTGCTTCTTGTAGCAACATTTATATTTTTGACATACATCGATAGCTGGGATCTTCAAGCTGTAGGAACTAATACATTATTTATTACCGATAATGTTGTATGTTTATTGTTCTTAAATTGTGTATTTTGCATCGGAACGCTTTTCGCTCTTACTTTTCTATTTAGTGTAGTATTACACCCTATAACTTTTTTAAGATATCATTACCAATCTCCTTTTAATTAAAGACAAAGCGGCAAAACTAGCTTTTGAAATGAATCAATATTTTATTGATGATGATTTAAATTTGAATATTTAAGACCAAAATATGATTAACAAAGATACCCAACTTTGCATGTCTCTTTCTGGCAGACCGGGCAATTTTGGTACAACATTCCATAACTATCTGTATCAAAAATTAGGGCTTAATTTTATCTATAAAGCCTTTACCACCACAGATATTGAAAGCGCTGTCAAGGGCATTCGTGCACTTGGTATTCGAGGTTGTGCCGTTTCAATGCCATTTAAAGAAAGCTGTATGCCATTTTTAGATGAAATTTCACCTTCCGCACAAGCCATTCAGTCCGTGAATACCATTGTGAATGATCAAGGTTTTCTTCGTGCTTACAACACCGACTATATTGCCATTGTTAAACTTATCAAAGAATATCAATTAGATAAAAATAGTCGCGTGATTGTACGAGGCAGTGGTGGTATGGCTAAAGCGGTCGTCGCGGCCTTTAAAAACAGCGGATTTGAGCATCTGAAGATTTTTGCTCGAAATGAAAAAACAGGTAAAAATTTAGTCGCACTTTATGGCTACGAATATATTTATTCTTTAGATAATCAATCGGCAGACATTTTAGTCAATGTCACACCAATTGGGATGAAAGGTGGGAAAGAAGAATTTGATCTCGCCTTTCCTGAAAATCTTATTCAACAAGCTCAAACCGCTTTTGATGTGGTGGCGATTCCTGCTGAAACACCCTTTATCCAATTTGCTCAACAGCAAGATAAACAAACAATTTCTGGTGCAGAAGTGATAGTGCTACAAGCTGTCGAACAATTTGAGCTCTACACTGGGGTTCGACCTGATAACCAATTAATCGCCGAAGCCGCCACTTTTGCCCGAAAAAACAGTTAAAAAATAAACCGCACTTCTAAAAAGTGCGGTTCTTTTTATCTGAGTTTTACGCTAACAATTTTCTTGCAGCTTCCACTACGACTGATACTGCTTTGTCTTCTGTATCTTTCATGGTGGCTTCATTTGGAATTTCTTGTTGCGTACGGTTCACAATCACACCTGCCACCATACCAGCTCGTAAGCCAAGAGCGTTACACATGGTGAATAACGTCGCGGATTCCATCTCATAGTTCATCACATTGAGATCTTGCCATTGTTTTAACAAGCCTTGGTAATCACGATATACTTTACCGCTGTAAGTATCATAACGTTCTTGACCTGGATAGAACGTATCTGAAGAGGCTGTAATTCCTACAAATGGCTCAATGCCTTTTTCTTTAGCCGCATTGAAAAGTGCCGTGGTACATTCAAAATTTGCTACCGCTGGATATTCAATTGGGGCAAAATGACGACTTGCACCATCAAGACGAACAGCACCCGTTGTAACAAGAACATCACCCACATTAATGTGTGGTTGAATTGCGCCTGTTGTACCAATACGTAAGAATGTACGCACGCCAAGCTGAGCCAGCTCTTCCACACAGATAGACGTAGAAGGGCCACCAATACCGGTTGAACACACCACCACCGGTTGACCATTTAAATAGCCCAAACAAGACGTGTATTCACGGGTACTTGCAAGAAACTCAGGGTTATCAAGTTTTTTAGCAATACGTTCGCTACGCGCAGGATCACCTGGCACGATAGCTAATGTTGCACCTTTCAGTTGTGCTTTAGTTAGGTTTAAGTGAAATACATCAGACATAACAATCTCCTTTTTATCATTATTGCCGCAAAGTGCGGTCAAATTTTCGTTATTTTTTCAATGCCCCTAAGATACCACGCATGATTTGTTTGGTCACTTCATTACGAATATTGCGACCAACTGATTTTGCCACGCTATTCACAATTTGTTCTGTCGGAGAAAGTTTATCCCCGCGTTTTTGTGTTCCAAAAATCATACGGCTTAAGCTACCAAATAAACCGCTCTCTTCCTCTTGCTGTGCTTGTTCAGCTTGTTTTTGTTGCACTGCGGCTAAATCCGCTTGCGCATTTAACACTTCGAAAGCCGACTCATTATCCACATAATCTTTATAGAAGGCATAAAGCTCATCGTCTTTCACCCACGCAGCACGCTCTTCTTCAGTAATCGGTGCAAGTTGGCTTTTCGGCGGGTAAACATACGCCACTTCAACTGGCGCAGGCATACCTTTTTCATCTAAGAATGAAATCAATGCTTGCCCCACACCTAAGGTTGAAATGGTTTCAACCACATTGACAGCTGGATTTGAACGGAACGTTTCTGCCGCGGATTTCACTGCTTTTTGATCTCGTGGCGTAAAGGCACGTAACGCATGTTGCACACGGTTACCTAATTGCCCTAACACGGTATCCGGTAAATCTAATGGATTTTGGGTCACAAAATAAATACCCACACCTTTAGAACGGATCAAGCGAACCACTTGTTCCACTTTGTCCACCAACACACTTGGTGCACCATCAAAGAGTAAGTGTGCTTCATCGAAGAACATCACAAATTTTGGTTTATCTGGATCGCCCACTTCCGGCAATTGCTCAAATAATTCAGACATTAACCAAAGCAAGAACGCACTATACATTCTTGGGGAATTAATTAATTTTTCAGAATTTAAAACATTGATCACACCACGACCATCACGGGTTTGTAACCAATCTTCAAGATTTAATGCAGGTTCACCAAAAAGATTGGTTGCCCCTTCATTTTCAAGGGTCAGTAAAGCACGTTGAATCGCGCCCACACTCGCAGCTGATACGTTGCCATATTCTACTTGGAACGATTTGGCGTTTTCTGCTACAAATTTAAGCATTGCACGTAAATCTTTTAAGTCGATGAGTAACAAACCTTTGTCATCTGCCACACGGAATACGAGGTTTAATAAGCCTTCTTGAGTTGCGTTTAAATTTAATAAACGGGAAAGTAATAATGGTCCCATTTCAGAAATCGTGGTGCGAAGTGGAATACCGGTTTCACCGAATACATCCCAAAATGACACAGGATAGCCATTTAAATAACTCTCGCCACCTAAATCAAATTGCTCAATGCGTTCCGCCACTTTGCCACTGAATGTGCCCGCTTTGACTAAACCAGACAAATCGCCTTTTACATCAACTAAAAAGACCGGCACGCCATCATCACTGAACGCTTCTGCCATTTTACGTAATGTTACGGTTTTCCCCGTCCCTGTTGCCCCTGCGATCAGGCCATGACGGTTTGCCATTTTTGCGGTAATACCAAGGGTTTGACCTTGTTCGGTACGCGCGAGAGAATATTGCATAAAGATTCCTTTGTTTTGTTGGTTTTATTTAAACGAATAATAAGGAAAAAACGAAGTGCGGTCAAAATTAAAGTGATTTTACGGTATAATTTATCAAAACTAACTCAAAGTAGGAAAAATAGATGTCAAACGCAAAAATTCTTATTATTAAAACAGGATTGATCGAAACCTTAACATTCCCAGATGGTAGCTCATATGAAAGTGCCATCCGTAAAAAACCGGTATCGATGGTAAAAGTGCACACGCTGGGTGCTGAAGGTAACGATGTGGGTTTAAAAGCCCATCACGGTGGTGTAGATAAAGCCTTGTTTTTTATGTCTGATGTGTCTTTCGACGCTTTAAACGAGCTACTTGGTGAAAAGTTTGATTTTCACGGTAGCGCGATTTACGGTGAAAACTTTGTGGTATCCGGCTTACATGAAGATAATGTTTGTATAGGCGATCGTTACAAAATTGGCACCACGCTTTTAGAAGTGTCACAACCACGTAAACCTTGCGAACGTTTATCTCATAATACCAAGAATGAGAATACAAGAGAGGTAATTCGTCAATCTGGCTGGACAGGTTGGTATGTTCGCGTGATCGAAGAAGGTGAAATTCATCAAGGCGATGAACTTATCTTGCAACACCGTCCTTATCCAGAATGGACTATTCGTCGTTTAAACACGCTACTTTCGGCTCCTTCAAGTGTCGCAGAATTAGAAGAAGCCTTAGCCATTGAGGAATTAGCGCCAGCGTTTAAACGTTCTGTTAACTCACAATTACGTAATTTACAGCAGGCGGGCTAAAATGTCGGCTAAAACGACCGCACTTTGTCCGTGCCAATCTTCGCTTTCTTACGAAGATTGTTGCGGACGTTTTCATTCAGGCAATCTGTTTCCAGAAACAGCGGAACAACTTATGCGTTCCCGCTATTCCGCGTTTGTGCTCAAAAATATTCCTTATATTGTGCAAACCACTGTGCCAAGCCAACAAACCTTATTAGATGAAAAAGCCCTGCAAGATTGGGCTAATGAAACGCAATGGCTCGGTTTAGAGATTGTCAAAGCAGAAACCTTAACCAAAACACAAAGTGCGGTTGAATTTAAGGCTCATTTTCAAGGTAGCGAACAGCCGCAAGTACATCACGAACATTCTATTTTTGTAAAAATCGATGGCCGTTGGTATTTTGTTGACCCCACTGTGCCACTCCCAAGTAATAAACAACCTTGTGTTTGTGGTTCAGGGAAGAAATTTAAACATTGTTGCGGAGGCTTGCTCTAATGACCTTAACGTCTTTTCTCGCATTATTCTGGCAGCGTTCTCAAGAAAACAAATTAACGCAAGCTGCTGGTTCACTCACCTACAGCACCATGCTCGCCATTGTGCCATTAATTATGGTGGTGTTTTCGATTTTCTCCGCCTTTCCTGTTTTTAACGAAGTAACCGGGGCATTGAAAGAATTCATCTTCACCAATTTTGCCCCTTCCGCAAGTGATGTTGTGGGGCAATATATTGATGAATTCGTCCATAATTCCAAGCAAATGAGTGCCGTGGGGATTGTGAGTTTGATTTTAGTGGCATTAATGCTCATTAACTCCATCGACCGTACACTTAATGGCATTTGGCAAGATACCAGTAATCGCCCGATCTTTACGTCATTTGCTATTTATTGGCTCATTTTAACGCTCGGTCCACTTTTAATCGGTACCAGCATTGCTGCGAGTTCTTATGTCAAAGCCATGTTCGAGCAATCGGAAACGCTCTCTTTTGGTTTAAAACTCCTCAGCTTTGTACCATTTCTTTCAACTTGGTTTATCTTCACGCTCATTTATATGGTCGTGCCAAATAAGAAAGTGAGCATCAAACACTCTGCAGCAGGTGCATTAATTGCCGCGATTTTCTTTACCTTAGGAAAACAGGCCTTTGCTTGGTACATTACGACATTCCCGTCTTACCAATTAATTTACGGTGCCATGGCAACACTACCCATTATGTTATTGTGGATTCAAATCAGCTGGACAGTGGTGTTATTCGGCGCACAATTAGCCGCAGTACTTGCAGAAGAGCGGTCAATGGATCAAACGAATTTAGAGGAAGTAAAATGATTGCGTTAATTCAGCGTGTTACGCAAGCTAAAGTGGAAGTTGAAGGTCAAATTGTGGGGCAAATCGGCAAAGGATTATTGGTTTTATTAGGCGTGGAAAAAGAAGATGACCAAGCCAAAGCGGATAAACTCGCCGAGAAAGTATTAAACTACCGTATTTTCAGCGATGAAAATGACAAAATGAATTTAAACGTGCAGCAAATCGGTGGCGAAGTGCTTGTGGTATCCCAATTTACTTTAGCCTCTGACACGCAAAAAGGCCTGAGACCAAGTTTCTCAAAAGGTGCTGCACCAGCATTGGCTAACGAATTGTATGGCTATTTTTCACAAAAATGTGCAGAAAAAGTTACCGTTGCTAACGGACAATTTGCAGCAGATATGCAAGTAACGCTGACCAATGATGGCCCGGTTACATTTTGGTTAAATGTCTGAATAAAGAGAACAATCACTATTTTTTTCAAAGCAAAGGAAACTCTTTCTTTGATCCCATTGTCGTATTAACGCTCAAATGCATATAACAATTTCAAATCCCATCCATAATTGCATTGGTAATCCCTTTATTTTATAGGTAAACTAAGGCGGTTTGATGTGGATCTTCTTAAAGTTTAGCTTGTAATAAAATGAAAAAAATTTCGTTAAAAACAACCGCTCTTTTGCTTGGATGGATGAGTTTTTCAGCCCTTGCAGAACAAACCGTAGATATTGAGATCCGCGGTATCAAGGGTGAACGTGCCATTCGCAATACTGATATGAATGTCAAACTCATTGATAAAGGTGAGATGGACGGCTCAGATCGGTATAAACAATTAGTTTCAGATGCTGTCGATAAAGGCCTTCGAGTCTTCGGTTATTATGGTTCTTCAGTCACCTTTGAATTGAAAAAACGCAAAGGTCAACGAGACTTACTTATCGCCAATGTAAAACCCGGTGAACCAAGCAAAATTGCCGGAACAGAAGTTGAAATTATAGGCGAAGCGGCAGAAGACGAAAACTTCACAGCACTCCGTAAAAACTTGCCAAAACAAGGTGAGTTAGTTGAGCATCAAAAATACGATGACTATAAAAGCAGCATTTCAAACCTTGCCCTTGCTCGTGGTTATCTTGACGGAAAATTCCAAATTTCTCGCTTAGAAATCAGCCCTGAAACCCATGAAGCATGGTGGCGTATGCTGTTTGATAGTGGCGTGCGTTATCATTACGGCAACATCACATTCAACCATTCCCAAATTCGCGAAGACTATTTGCAAAATATGCTCAACATTAAATCGGGCGATCCTTATTTAGTCAGCGATTTATCTGAATTAACTAACGATTTTTCTTCTACCAACTGGTTTAGCTCAGTGCTTTTACAGCCTCATGTCCGCGAAGAAGAAAAATTAGTGGATATCGAACTGTTGCTTTATCCACGCAAGAAAAACGCAATGGAGCTCGGGGTCGGTTTTGCAACCGATACGGGCCCTCATGTCCAAATTGGTTGGACAAAACCTTGGATTAATAGCCGAGGTCATAGTTTCCGTACAAATCTTTACGTCTCTGCGCCAAAACAAAACTTTGAAGCCACCTATAAAATGCCATTGTTGAAAAATCCATTAAATTATTATTATGAATTTTCAACCGGTTATGAAAAAGAAAATAAAAACGATACGGACACCAAAGCCCTCACTTTCGCTGCATTACGTTATTGGAATAATAGCGAGGGTTGGCAATATTTTGCGGGTCTTCGTGTCCGTTATGACAGCTACACACAAGCTGATTTCACCGATAAAACCTTCCTGGTTTATCCAACTGGGGGCTTTAGCCGTACCCGTTTAAGAGGTGGCCAATTCCCAACATGGGGAGATACCCAAAAAATCACTGTCGATTTAGGAAATAAGCTTTGGATGTCAGAAGCTAATTTCTTTAAAGTTCAAGCTTCCACCGCATGGATTCGTACTTACGCAGAAAATCACCGTTTTATTACCCGTGCAGAAATTGGTTATTTAAATACCGCGGATATTCGTAAAATTCCACCTGCACTACGTTTCTTTGCGGGGGGGGATCGCAGCGTGCGAGGTTATGGTTATAAGAAAATTTCGCCGAAAAATAAAGAGGGGAAATTAGTCGGCGGCTCTCGCTTAGTAACAGGTAGCCTTGAATATCAATATCAAGTTTACCCAAATTGGTGGGGAGCCGTATTTGCGGATACAGGTTTAGCCGCAGATGCTTACAAAGCAAATGAGTTACGCTACGGCGCAGGTTTCGGTGTGCGTTGGGCATCGCCAGTTGGCGCTATCAAATTTGATATTGCGACGCCAATTCGAGATAAAGATAACAGCAAAAACATTCAATTTTACATTGGCTTAGGGGCTGAAATTTAGGGTATGACTATGTCTGAACAAGAAAAACAACCAGATAACCAAACCACACAACCCGTCAAAAAGAAAAAGACCTGCCGTAAAATTTTATGTGTCGGAAGTGCGGTCATTTTTGTCCCTGTTTTAGGCTTAGTCACAGCACTTTCTTTTGATAGTGGGCAACGTGCAATTATTCAACTCGCCGATAAAATGCTCGATAGCTTATCTATTGAGCAAGTCAGCGGTGGCTTACAAGATGGTTTAGTCTTAGAAAATTTACGTTTTCAAACAACCGGCGTAGATGTGGCTCTTCCTAAAACGCGCTTACAACTAAATTTAGCTCGTTTACTGTCGGGAGATATTATTGTTGATGATCTCAGCTTAACGCGGCCGAAAATTGCCATTGATACCAGTGTTATGCCGCCTTCCGAAGAGAAAGAAACAGAAAGTGGTCCAATGGAAAAAATCCATTTACCGGTTTCTGTAAAAGTGAAAAATGTGGCGATTACTGACTTTGATATGAAACTCGATAAAAGCAATATTACGTTTTCGTCATTTCAAAGTGCGGTCAGTTTAAATAATGAATCTGGCCTGACCCTTGAGCCCACCACGCTTTCAGATGTGCTTTTCTCAACGGTCTCCCAAACTCAACCGAATCCCCCTCAGTCTGAGCAAAAAGAACCTGCAAAACCCATTGATTGGGCGCAAATTGAGCAAACACTCACACCGGCTTTTTTAGGTAATTTAAATACGGTGAACTTGCCTTTTGATATGCACATTCCAAGTGTTTTGGGTACAAACTGGCAATATCAATCGCTCAATGAAAAAGGCGAAGAAACACAAAAAATCACCGTGCCTAAAGTAGAATTACAAGCGGATGCCACCGATCATTTAGTGAAATTACAAAAACTCGAAATTGACAGCTCTCTCGGTACACTTTCTAGCAAAGGACAACTCCAGCTCAATGAAGATTTTCCTGTTGATCTCACATTAAAATCGGATCTCCAAGCGTTTAAATCAAAAGATAAAACCATTCTGCCTGCCAGCAAAGTTGATCTCAATTTATCGGGTTCATTGAAAAAAACAACTGCACTTTCGTTAACCACACAAGGCGTACTTGATGCGACCTTAACGGGTGATGTGAAACTAGCTGAAGATAAAATGCCATTAAATCTGCAATTAAAAGCGAAAAAAGGTCAATACGCCTTCGCTGATAGCCTGGCGCCACTTAAAATTAACGATGTCGATATCAAGCTCACGGGCGATTTGTTGAATTATCATGCAGAGGTTGTCGGTGGTGTGGACGGTATGGATCATATCCCTCACACCCATATTGATTTGAATGCAGACGGTAAACTCTATGAAGTTACCCTCAACGAATTAAAACTTGCTGCCCTAGATGGTACGGCACGTTTAACGGGCTCCTCAAACTGGAAAGATGGCGCGCAATGGGATGTAACTGCTGATTTAAACAAAATGAACATTCGCCCTTATGTGCCGGCCATGCCAGCCGTATTATCAGGCAAAGTGAGCTCAAAAGGTTCCGCTGATTCCAATCATTGGAAAGTAGATGTGCCAGCCGTGGATTTAACGGGTAGTCTCTCTTCTCGCCCATTAAGCTTAAAAGGAAGTGCCTTTTTAAGTAATGAAACCTTATTAAACATTCCTGATTTATTGCTGAACTATGGCGAAAACCGCATTGCGGCAAAAGGTATATTAGGTGATAAATCAAACCTAAATTTAGATATCAACGCACCAAGCTTGCGTGGTCTGTGGCAAGATTTAGCGGGCTCCGTGGTCGGCAGAGCACAGATCTTAGGCAAACTTACTGCACCAACCATTAATACTGATTTAACCGTACAAGGCCTGCACTTCCAAGGGTTAGACTTATCTAAAGCCTTAATTAAAGGTAATGTTGTGAGTGAACCGCAAGTGAAAGGTGAACTTAACGTCAAAGCGGAAAACTTCCGCTATGGCGACAGCATTAAATTGCATAATATTGATTTGAATGCATCGGGTGATGAAAAACATCATACGCTTAACTTAAAATCCAAAGGTGAACCTGTTGCAGCTGATTTACAAATCACCGGTAATTTTGACCGCACTTCTCAGCAGTGGAAAGGTAATTTAAGCCAAGTGGGCCTAAGCTCACCTATCGGTGATTTTAAAGTAAACCAAACCATTCCGGTGACTTATAATAATAAAAAAATCCAAGCCACCATTGGTTCACACTGCTGGATTAACCAAGACTTAGATCTGTGTTTCCCTCAACAATTTACAGCAGGGAAAAACGGCGAAGTCCCTTTTGAGCTTAAACGCATTAATTTAGATTTAGTGAATAAACTGATGGGACAAGACACGCTCAAAGGCCAGTTACAAAGCCGAGGTAAAGTAGCGTGGTTCAGCGATAAACCGTTACAACTGAATGTGGCAGTAGAAGGTAATAACATTAGTGTGGCACAAAAATTAGACTACCGCACCTTTAAGCTAGATATTCCTAAATTAAGTGTGAATGCCGATATTCAAAATAACAATTTAACCTTGAAATCAGACATTAACGTTCAGAATCAAGGTCGAATCGGCACGGACTTAAAAATTAATGATTTAAGTAAAGGCCGTCAATTAGGTGGTACCTTTACCATTGAAGGTTTACGTTTATCCTTAGCGAATCAACTTTTCTCTAGCGGGGAAAGCATGGATGGTGAAGTGGTTTCTCGCTTAAGTTTCGGTGGCAATTTAGAAAAACCATTATTAAACGGTAATTTCGATATTCGCAATATAAAAACGAAACTGAAAAGCCTGCCTTTTGATGTCACTGATGGTCAAGTGGCAATCCGCTTTAATGGTACCTCTTCAACCTTAAATGGCTATGTTCAAACACCAGATAGTAAGCTGAATATTAATGGGCAAGCTAACTGGGCTAACATGAATAACTGGACAGCAGAAGTTAGAGCGAAAGCGGATAACTTCAAAGTCGATATTCCGTCTATGGCGAAATTAAAAGTCAGCCCGAATGTGGTTGTCAAAGCCTCGCCAAAACTCTTAGATTTGAGCGGAAACGTGGATATTCCATGGGCAAGAATTGCCATTGAAAGCTTGCCGGATAATGCCGAGCCTGTGAGTGAAGACGAAGTGATTTTAAATGGCCCGAGAAAAAGTAAAGAAGAACTCATCAATCGCCAATTTGCAACCGAAACTAAATCGGGCATGCAAATTCAATCTGATTTAAAAATTAAAATCGGCGACGATGTGCATTTAGATGCCTATGGTTTAAAAACCAATTTGAACGGCTTACTTTCTGTGAAACAGGATAAAGGCAAATTAGGTTTATTTGGTCAAATTAACCTGAAAAATGGTCGTTATGCTTCTTTTGGACAGGATTTATTAATTCGTAAAGGGCAAATCAGCTTCGCCGGTTTACCTTCACAACCGATGTTAAACATTGAAGCGATTCGTAACCCAGAAGCCATGGAAGACAGTAAAGTGACCGCAGGGGTAAAAGTGATTGGTATGGCATCTAGCCCACAAGTCACGATTTTCTCTGATCCAGCCAAATCTCAAGACCAGGCACTTTCTTATTTATTAACCGGTCGCTCATTAGAAAACAGCGGTGAAGCAGGCTCTAGTGGTTCTGTGGGTGCGGCATTACTTGGCTTAGGTTTAGCGAAAAGTGGTAAAGTCGTCGGCGGTATTGGTGAAGCCTTTGGTATTCAAGACTTAAACTTAGGCACTGCCGGTGTTGGGGATAGCTCCAAAGTACAAGTTAGTGGTAATATTGGTAAACGCTTACAAGTAAAATACGGTGTAGGATTGTTTGATGGCTTAGCCGAAGTGACTTTACGTTACCGCTTAATGCCGCAACTTTATTTCCAATCGGTTTCCAGCACAAACCAAGTTTTTGATTTATTGTATCAATTTGAATTTTAGGAAAGGACATGCATAACGACAAGCAACTGGCTCAACTCGCAGAACCTCATCACCGAGGTGAGGCCCGGGAGATTGCCGCCATTGATTTAGGCTCAAACAGCTTCCACATGATTGTGGCACGGATTATCAATGGCTCGATTCAGGTGCTTTCTCGTTTAAAACAAAAAGTGAGACTTGCCGATGGCTTAGACGAGCACAATGTATTAAGCCAAGAAGCCATTGAGCGCGGTGTAAATTGCCTTGCGCTTTTTGCTGAACGCTTACAAGGCTTTGCGCCAGAAGATGTGAATGTCGTCGGCACTTATACCTTACGAAGAGCGGTCAATAATGACGAATTTTTACGTCAGGCAGCCACTGTCTTTCCTTATCCCATTAATATTATTAGCGGTCAAACGGAAGCCAAAACCATTTATGCGGGTGTTTGCCACACTCAACCCGAAAGCGGACGTAAACTGGTCATCGATATTGGTGGTGGCTCGACCGAAATGATCATCGGTGATGATTTCACCCCATTAGTGGCGGAAAGTCGTCACATGGGCTGCGTGAGCTTTGCCAAAAAATTCTTCCCAAATGGCGAAATTTCCAAAGAAAACTTCGAGCAAGCTCGCCAAAGTGCGGTCAATAAAATTGAAGATTTAAGCTGGGAATATCGCAAGCTCGGGTGGCAATCGGTATTAGGCTCATCGGGCACGATTAAAACCGTCTATCAAGTGATTACCGCAACGCTTGATCCGAACGGCATCATCACGGCTGAACGCTTACAAAATTTAATTGAACGAACCTTACAAGCATCCCATTTTGAAGAGCTCAATATCGCGGGATTAAACCCTGATCGCGTGGATGTATTTGTGCCAGGCCTAGCCATTTTAAGCGCCGTTTTTGACGTTTTTGGCTTAGAAAATATGCGCTATTCTGACGGCGCTTTGCGTGAAGGGGTGATTTACAGCTTGGAACAAAACTTCCAAGTGTCAGATATCCGTACACGCACCGCGTTAGGACTTGCCGAACAATTTAACTTAGATTTGGCGCAAGCCGATCGCGTAGCCAATAGTACGAAAACTTTGATTGACCAATACACCCATTGGCAAAAGCCTCATCTTGCTGATGAAATGAAAAATCTGTTGATTTGGGCGGCACGCTTATTAGAAGTCGGTATTGTCATTAATCATCGCAATGTACAAAAACATTCCGCTTATATTCTGCAAAATATGGAATTACCGGGTTTTGATCGTGAACAACAACGCTTATTGGTGAATTTGGTTCGTTATCACACAGGTGCATTTAAAAAGAATGATTTACCGATTTTTGCTCGTTATGCGGATGAGGATGTCCTTGTTTTACTTATTCTTTTACGCATTGCAGTGATTTTAAATAAATCTCGCCAGGCGACAGATAGCACCGATAAAATCAATCTCAGAATTGACCGCTCTTTGCAGACTTGGGAACTGACTTTTGAGAAACATTACTTGGATAATAATCCGTTAGTATGGAATGATTTGCGCTTAGAAAGCAATTTACTCAAAGATTTAGAACTCAGTTTGATTTTTAACTGATAAAATAGGGGCTTTCGTGCCCTTATTTTTTATCTTGCTCCAACAGCAAGCTATAAATATTGGCAAGATAATAGCTCTGCTCGGCTTCGGGAATTTCTTGTGGAATAAAAGAAAGCAAATCGTGGTGAATTTCTAAAACATCAGGGAAAATGACCGCACTTTGCATTTCATCATAAAAAGTTTGATGAAGCGGAGAAACGCAACCGCCTCGTTTTAAGCGAGCAAGGCTGTTAGCAATATGCAATAAGAGTGTGATGACGGTCGGAATAGACACATCTATGCGCCAATGATGCTCAAGGCGACTTTGCAAAGTCAGAATAATATCAATAACGTCCTGATCAATCTGACCGCGAATTTTCCAACGGGTTAATTGTTTGAGTAACGACATAACATTCCTTTTTTGAGATAGGATAACTTTACCGCTATTTCATAAAATTACCAGTGCACAGATCACAAAATTGAAACAAAGTGAAAAAATTTACTAACTAGGAAAGCAATAAATGATAGATAACAGACTTTTTGAAAAATATGATGGCCTGATTTTTGATATGGATGGCACCTTAATCGACACCATGCCGGTACACGCCCGCGCGTGGAACATGGTGGGAGAACAATTTGGTTACCGTTTTAACAGCCAAATTATGTATGATTTAGGTGGCGCAACCGTGAGCACTATCGCCTCTGCCATTATGCAAGATGCCGGTATGCCACAAGAACGTTTAAATGAAGTCATACAAGCAAAACGCAAACTTTCTTATGAATTGATTCCAACAGAATCAAAATTACTTCCAACCTTTGAAGTGGTGCGTCATTACTATCAACAAAAGCCAATTGCGCTTGGCTCAGGTTCAAACCGCCAAATGATTGATATGTTGATGCAAAAATTAGATATCAAACATTACTTTAACGCTATTGTCAGCGCTGACGATGTGAAAGAACATAAACCGCATCCAGAAACCTTTTTACGCTGTGCAGAACTGGCAAAAGCCGAACCATCTCGTTGTATCGTCTTTGAAGATGCCGATCTCGGTGTAAAAGCAGGATTAAATGCAGGAATGGATGTGTTTGATGTCAGAACAAGAGAGATTATTAGAGCCTAATGTGGGACATTTTCTCTTTCAGCTTTTGGGCTGATTTTTGGCAAACCCATGGCTTATGCCTGATGTTTTTCAGCGCTTTCTTAAGTGCCACCATCTTGCCGGGTAATTCAGAAATTGTGTTTGTCTCCCTGGCTACGCCAAAAGTATTAGTCGGGTCATTATTAAGTGCGGATATTTTTTGGCTTGTTTTTCTGGCAACCGCAGGCAATACGCTAGGCAGCCTCACCACTTATTGGATTGGACGATGGTTTCCGAAAATTGACAGTAAAAATGACCGCACTTTATGGGCGATAAACAAAATACAACGCTATGGCTCCATCACTTTATTATTGAGCTGGTTGCCTATTATCGGGGATGTGTTTTGTGCGGTAGCCGGTTGGCTTCGATTAAATTGGCTAAGTTGCTTGATTTTTATGACGATTGGAAAAGGACTACGTTATATTGCCCTGCTCTTTTTCAGTTTACCTTTCGTGTCATAGCCATGAATAGCCTTTGTGCATAATGTGGTTGTGGGCTAGAATAAAGACGAATTAATATTCAACAGATAAAAAAACGCCCCTTATCGAGTAAGGGGCAAATAACCTAAGGAACCAATTTTATTAAAACAACTGCAAGTTGCTTGTTCTATAAGACCGACGCTAAAAAGAAAAGTTCAAAGAAATTGTAAAAAAATGTAAAAAAATTTACAAAAACTTGCAATTAATTTACAAATCACTGATTTTCAAGGAAATAAATATGCCATTACTCGACAGTTTTAAAGTGGATCACACCCGTATGAACGCACCTGCCGTGCGCATTGCCAAAACGATGCGTACCCCAAAGGGCGATGACATCACCGTTTTTGATCTTCGTTTTTGCATTCCAAACAAAGAAATTCTCCCACCAAAAGGGATTCACACCCTTGAGCATTTATTTGCGGGCTTCATGCGTGACCATTTAAACAATGACAATGTAGAAATCATCGATATTTCCCCAATGGGCTGTCGCACAGGTTTTTACATGTCATTAATTGGCACACCAAACGAACAACAAGTGGCTGATGCATGGTTAGCTTCCATGAAAGATATTTTAACCGTGCAAGATCAAAACCAAATTCCAGAATTGAACGAATACCAATGCGGAACTTACACCGAGCATTCTTTAGAAGAAGCACATGAAATTGCTAAAAATGTGATTGCTCGCGGTGTAGGGATTAATAAAAATGACGATTTAGCACTTGATGAATCTTTCTTAAAATAAGGACACAACATGACAACCCTAGGTACAGCATTAACCCCGAATGCTATCAAAGTGATGATGCTTGGCTCTGGTGAACTGGGCAAAGAGGTGGTGATTGAATTACAACGTTTAGGCGTGGAAGTAATTGCCGTCGATCGTTATGAAAATGCCCCAGCACAACAAGTGGCACATCGTGCTTATACGATTTCCATGCTAGATGGTGCAGCACTCAAAGCCTTAGTGGAAAAAGAGCGCCCAGATTACATTGTGCCGGAAGTGGAAGCCATTGCGACTGATACGCTAGTGGAATTAGAACAAGCGGGTTTTAATGTTGTACCTACTGCCAAAGCCACCAAGCTTACGATGAATCGCGAAGGTATTCGCCGTTTAGCCGCTGAAGAGCTTAAATTGCCAACTTCGCCTTATCAATTTGTCGATAACTTTGCTGACTTCCAAAGAGCGGTTGAAAAAATCGGTATTCCTTGCGTAGTAAAACCGATTATGTCCTCTTCTGGCCACGGTCAAAGTATTTTAAAATCCAAAGACGACTTACAAAAAGCCTGGGATTACGCTCAACAAGGTGGTCGCGCAGGCGCAGGACGCGTGATTGTAGAAGGGTTTGTTAAATTCGATTATGAAATCACTTTACTCACCGTTCGCCACATCAACGGCACCAGCTTCTTAGCGCCAATCGGCCATCGCCAAGAAGATGGCGACTATCGCGAATCTTGGCAGCCACAAGCCATGTCTGATGTAGCGTTGAAAAAAGCACAAGACGTAGCAGAGAAAATTACCACTGCATTAGGTGGTCGCGGTATTTTCGGCGTGGAAATGTTTGTGTGTGGTGATGAAGTTATCTTCAATGAAGTTTCCCCACGCCCACATGATACTGGTATGGTCACGCTAATTTCTCAAGAATTATCCGAATTCGCCTTACACGCCCGTGCAATTTTAGGCTTACCTATTCCGGAAATCACCCTCATTAGCCCATCGGCTTCCAAAGCCATTGTGGTGGAAGGTCAATCGAAAAACGTGCAATTTGGCAATATCGCCGAAGTATTGGCTGAACCACACACCAATATTCGCATCTTCGGCAAAGGCGAAGTCAATGGCCATCGCCGTTTAGGTGTCTTACTCGCTCGTGATATTTCTGTGGAAAAAGCATTGGAAAAGGTAGAGCGCGCTTATGCGAAGTTAGATGTAAAGCTATAAGATTTGCTTAAAAATAAGCAGCTCTAAAAATACAAAAAGTGCGGTCATTTTTTGAGAGGTTTAAAAACTCTTTGAAAATTGACCGCACTTTGTATCGAGTTAAATTGTACTCTGCTTAAAATACTTCTGTATTATTTATCCCCAAGGCTTAGCATCAGGTTTGCTATGTTTTTTTCGCCATTGAATACATGCAGGTCTATTCCACATTGTTTTTTCTTCACAGATTGGTCCGCCTTTTAAATACCAGCCTTTTTTCTCTAAACAAAGATTCACCTCCGGCTCATCACTTTCACCTGTAACAAAATCCATACCACAATCCGACATATCTTTTTTTCTTCTAGCAAGAAATTTAGTTAAAACATTAGGATCTGAATCAGGAAATAATGCATCTGCATTATGTAAGCGCCAATGATCATGTGGTGGTGGTGGTTGAAATCCTCCAAAAGAACAAGCATTAATTGTTAGCAAACCAAATATAAAAAATAGAATCTTCATATCATTCTCCTTTTGATTTATTTAAATTAAAAATGGTTTTCTCGTTTCCCATTTTAAGATCTCCCTCAGTTCGATATCCATCAGTAATACATTGTCGTTGCCCTAGTCCATGGCAATTATGTACTGATGAACGTTCATGACTAAATATATCTGCTATTCGCTGTAACCAGCTTTTATTCAGATTATTTTCAGATGTCGTTGCAGGATTTCCCCCCAATAAAATTGGCATACTACCTACTGGGTCACTAGCATGATTCTCAATCCGAATTGAACCATCAGAAGCCGTTCTTTCTTTACCCGTTTGCAATTGACTTAAATAGCCATCCGCTCTTGTTACATCTGCTGCAGGACCAACCATTTTAATTGTTGTACCCGAAAGTAACTTTTTAGCTCGGTTATCTTCCGTATTTAGCGCTTTTAATGCATTACTTAATGTTAATGTGCCACGACTATGAGAACCAAGGTATAAATCATCTTTACCATACTGCTTCATAATATTCATCGCTTGTAAACTTGAATTATCCATACCTAACAGGTTTCCAAAAGAAGTTTCAAACATTTTCTCATAACCCGCCACTAAGAGCTCTGACAAACCATTTTTCGCTTCAGGATGGTGAACAAAATAAACATCTTTATATACCTTTTTATTTATATTGCCTGTTTTATCATCCGTGCCCGCAATATAGTTTTGTACCGCAAATTTTGCTGCTGCATTATGATCATTAAAGATACCATTGAATGCAACGACATATTTACTCTCTGTTTTCCCTGTTTTTGGATCAGTATAAGTAACTTTTTGTAATTGATTACGCTCTTGATCGGATAATTCATGCAATTGATAAATATTACGTCCTTTATCCAATTGTTCTTGAAGATAGTCTTTTCGACTTACTCCCTTAGCATCCGCTTCTTCATTTATTTTTTTCAGAATTTCTGGATCCTCTATAGGTTTTCCTTTTTCATCCACTTTATGAGTAAACATCCGATGTTCTGCGATAAACATTGTTCGATAAGCTTCATCCGTGGCACCACCAACATTCTTCGCAAAACTCTGAATTGTTGCAACATCCTGCTCAACTTCCTTCTGAAGTTCCGCATGATCCACTTTTTCAAGTTTATTTGCGTCTTGCTCTGTTGATTTCTTGATAGTCTCAATATTCTGTTTGCCCTGCATACTCGCAATATTAAAGTTACCATCACTAATCACAGCATTAGTTGTACTCTGATTATTTTCACTTTGACTGCTATTGCTCGCTAAATTAGCTAGACCAATTTTTGCTGCAGCGTATAAATCTGTACTATGAACATCATTTGTGCCTAAACCAAATTTTACTGGCAATTGATTTGCTTTATTTGGATTCGCCTGTTCAAAGGTTTCGCCTTTTCTATCCTCACCACGATAAATTTTATTTAAAGCTTTATCCTCATCAGAAGTTTGATCACGATCTACAGAGAAACCTCCCATCAATCCCATCGCAGATGATTTAGCATTAGAATAATTTTGAATATTTGAATATTCGAAATCTTGTGCTGTCATTTGATTTTTCTCTTTTTCAGCACTCGAAATGATAGCGCCGCCAACCGAAGAAACTTTATTTTTTACATTGATATCATAACCATCATTACCTGCAAAAATTCCTGCCTGTTCATTTACACTCGCATAGTCTGTATTGACTTTCGATTTATTGAAACTACCACCCGCAGCAAAACCATAACCTACTGTCACACTAGCACTTACATTCATTTGCTTACCGTGATAGCTAGATTTATCTTGCAAGCTTTCAATTTTCAGATTTTCTGCATCTAATTCGACACCTTTACCTTTAACTTGACTGCCCGCAAGGGTTACATCTCCGCCTGCTTTAACCACTGTTTTACTTTGGCTATCTCCCACATGGCTTGCAACATAAGTGGTTTCATCACCATTACCGTAACCTTTTCCGTAATTACCGCCTGCAGTAAACCCTGCAGCCACACCATTACTAACTTTAATGGCTACCCCAGCATTAAAACCGCTAGATTTATTAGTGCTGCGTTCTTGGTGGTTTTGTTCTGCTGCTTTGATATTTACTTGATTGTCTGCCATCAAAGTCGTGCCTTGTTTACCAGAAATATCCGAGCCTTCAATATTAATATTAGAATCCTTTCCGGCACCCGTTGCCACAATATTCACTTTACCGCCCGAATTAACTTGAGATTTGGCAGCTGTTTTCCCTTCAGTATGAGTGTGAGATTCGCTCTTCTGTTGGCCATAAGTGATTTGTACACCGATCAAGGAGTCGACATTCCCTTCACCATTCATAAAATCTTTGACATCGGTTACAGCTTTTTTTCCAGATTGATAGGCACGATAAGCCTCAAAACCAGCATTAGCTGCCGCCATAGTATTCACTCGGTCATGTTTACTATCACCAACTTGTTTAGTGGATTCGATAGCCCCTTGTACTGCCTGAATGGCAGAAATAATAGGGGAGGTAATAGCAATAGTTAAACCTTTTTGTTGAAAAGTTTGTTTATTATTGGTTTCGTATTTATCATCTGCTGCTTTAATATCTGCTTTTTTTGCCAGAATATTTACATCACCTTTAATGGCACTCACTATACTTGCTGTCTGAGTATATGCACTCTCTGCAACCATTGTGGTATTGTTATTAAGACTTCCAACTTGGCTGCCGCTAGCATAAAGGCGAGTTTGATCATTTTCTAAGGTTTGTTTTTGAGAACCAAAGGTTACTCCAATACCACCTCCCAACATGCCTGATTTTTTCTTACTATAATAATCATCAGAGTAAACTCGGTTCTCAGCTTCACGAATATCAATATTCTTAGCCTTCACCGTTAAGCTATCATCACCCACAATATCTGAGCCTTGCACTGTGACATTACCATCTTGAGAGTAAATCACAACGCTCTTTCCATCAATTTCACTACCTTTACTCAAATCGTAATTATGCTTATGTTTATATTCTTCAGTAATGCTCGTAAACGCACCTTTAGATTTTTGCTTATTACGGGTATCTAGATGTTCAATATCTCGCCCTTCTTCAATTCGAACACCTCCTTTAGAGGCAACCATTACTTTGCCATTAGCACTCGTTACCTCAGCTTGACGAAGTGTGGTTTCTTCTTGTCCAATTAAACGTACACCATCTTTACCCTCAATAACAGAGCCTACTTCACCTTCTTTATCTAAGTGATAATGATGGTTATCGCTAAAGTCATAGTGTTCTTTACTGCTTTGCTTCTCAGTCGTCACCAAAAGTTTACCTTTGGCATTTACATCAACCGTGCCTGCCGATTTCACATTTGCTGCTTTTATCGTGATATCACCACCACTTTGAATGGATAACTCACCACCTTTGCCTGTTACCTTCAATTCACTTTGACGATCGACTTGTTTATTACCCGTTTCTGTTCGGCCTAATTGGCTTTGTGTTTCTGTTGAGGTGGCACCAAGCTCTACGGATTTTCCACCGTATAGAGACAAGCTATCTGCAGCCACAATCTTACCACCAAGGTTCACTAATTTTTGCTCAGCGTTAAGATTGACATTATCTGCTAAAACCAGACCTTTGTTCTCTAAATCTTGACCGTATAAATTTACTAGGTTCGACGCAAGTACCGTCCCTTCATTACTCATTTTGGTCACCGAACCTACAATGCTATCCCCCGAAATCACAGAGCCTGTAGGGGTAACTTGAGTACGATTAGAAGCTAAATAAATCTTAGGCGTTAACACATTGAGTTTTTTACCACTTGGTAAAGTGATTTCTTGGTTCACCATCCACACTAAATCAGTGGTCAGCTCCGCCATTTGTTCTTTGCTTAAGCCAACACCCGGCACTAAGTTAAATTGTTTAGCATAACGTATGCCGTTGTCCATCAAACCTTTATATTGCTCTAAGGCATTTTGATATCCATCAAGATAACGACGACCGGTTAACTGATTAATTTGTTCATTCACTAAACGCAACTCATAAAAACCATCCCCCAAACGTTTCAACATATTATTTGAGTCGTAGCGTAATGCATTGAACATATAATCCGAACTCAACCATTTTTGCTTATTCGCAAAACGTGGGTCAGTTTCAATCACATAGCCTTTTGGTGCATTAGGATTCACATTATAAAGAGAAGATTTATCCAATGATTGCGTTAGGCGGTTTAATACCACATCACCCACATCACCTTTATTAGCCACACCATTATTGGTGAATTCAGGTGCGACATTTTCTTTATAAGCAAATACCCCTAAATCTTTCACACTTTTATTTTGTTTGTAATAAATACTGGTATCGCTTTTAGTGGTATCGTAATGATCAATACATTTACCAAATACTTTTTTGGCACATTCACTCCCTTTATAACGCGCAGTCACGCGGCCAGCATCCGTTACAATAGTACTACCTTTAAATTCGTCATTATGTAATTGACCTTTCGCGATTTCAATTACGCCACCGGCAATCACCTTACTGTCTTGGTTATCCACATGAGCATCATTAAAATCAATACCACCACCGCTTAAAATCTTCCCTTCCTGGTATTTTGGGTTAAGTACCACGGTTTCATTCACTGTGCGGGTATAATCATACTCATGCCAGTTATCACTTTCGATTTTGCCGTCCGGTGAAAAAATATGGTAAAGATCTCTTATTTTTCGGTTTAATCCCCAGCGACCACTCTTGTTATCTTGTTTTACCTTATAAACCCCGGAGTCTTTACCGTAGATAGTCGAATCATTCCCAATACGATACTCAAAAACCGGCGTAGACGAGGTATCCACATTTTCCGTTTCAAGGAAGAAGTGTTTATTTTCTACTTTACCTGTATTGAAGCTAATCGCTTTGCTTTTCGCATTGTCGTAAAGGTTTAACGCTTCAATCACCCCATTGTAGTTGCGAACATACGCTGATTTACCCGTAGCTTGGTTGTTTTCATCTAACGCTTTACCCACATAAATCTTACCCATACTTA
>NZ_KV801803.1:0-277 GCF_001810545.1 Haemophilus sp. HMSC066D02
GTCACTGGTTCGAGACCGGTATCGCCCACCACTTAATTTTAGTGTTTAAATAAATCCGAATACCTTTTCAGGTGCATCGGGCGATTAGCTCAGTTGGGAGAGCACCTCCCTTACAAGGAGGGGGTCACTGGTTCGAGACCGGTATCGCCCACCACTTTTTCCAAAGTTGGCTTTAATGTTGTAAAAGTTTGACCAAGCGGGCGATTAGCTCAGTTGGGAGAGCACCTCCCTTACAAGGAGGGGGTCACTGGTTCGAGACCGGTATCGCCCACCACTT
>NZ_KV801804.1:0-8141 GCF_001810545.1 Haemophilus sp. HMSC066D02
ACCCCGAGCTGAATGGCTTGGGGTTTTTGTTTATGAAGTTTTGTGAAAGATTACTTTGACAATATAAGTGCAGTAGAAAGTTAGGCTGTTTTTACGTAGAGAATATATAAAAAGGAGTTTATCCCAAATATCTGGAGATAGACTCCTTTAATCTTTTAAGAAAATAGCTTATTCCAGAAAGAACAAACAAACTCTCTTTCTTCTGCAAACGCCGAATCATCAACAATGACAGGATTTCCTAATAAGTTCAGGTGATGAATTTTATTACGTAGTGTCACGTAGCAGGATTTGAGCTTTTCACATTCTGTTAGAGAAATAATGTGATATTCTGCCATTGAATCAAAGATACGGACGTTATCAGACCATTTGGTTAATATTGGATTAGCTGGGGCATTCGCAAGCATCAGATACTGGGCAATAAATTCAATATCAGTAATGCCGCCACGATCGGTTTTGATATTAAAAAAGCCGTCTTTTGTATGAGATAAATGGTCGTACATTTTTTCACGCATTTCTCTTACTTCGATTTTTAGCTGATTAATATCTCTTTGAGCGGAAAGTACATTACAGCGAATTTTTTCAAATTCTGCTTTTAATTCAGTTTCACCAAAAATAGCACGGCTACGGACAAGCGCTTGTTTCTCCCATGTCCAAGCCTCATTGAGTTGATAGTTCTCAAATGCTTGAAGTGAACAGCCTAATAAGCCTGCATCGCCTGAAGGCCGTAAGCGCATATCAACATCGTAAAGTATGCCTGCACTGGTATTCATACTAAAAATACTGACAATTTTTTGAGCCAATCTTAAATAGAATTGATTACTATCAATGGATTTTTTTCCACCAATGGTTTGGCCTTCAACAGCTTGGTATAAAAAGACTAAATCCAAATCAGATTTATAACCGAGTTCAATTCCGCCTAATTTGCCGTAGCCAATAACTAAAAAGCCTTTTTCAGTTTTATCTACAAGATGTTCGGGGACCCCAAATCGTTGACTGACTTGTTGCCAAGCAAAATTGACAACCGCATCAATGATTGCTTCAGCCAGATAAGTGAGATGATCGCTCACTTTCATAACAGGCAATACGCCGAGAATATCTGCGGCTGCAACGCGTAATAAAATAGACTGTTTGAATTGGCGTAAACCATCAATAAATTGTTCTTCATCATCTTGCGGTAATCGCAGCATATATTGCTTCAATTCATCAGGATACTGTGTGAACGGCAATGGATTACGTAGCGCTTCAGTATTTAATAATTCATCAAGTAGAATAGGATAGCGAGCCACTTGTTCAGCGATCATCTGGGATTGCGCACATAGTTCAATTAGCTGCTCAATGGCTTGAGGATTTTCTAAGAGCAATTCCAAATATGTCGTTCTACTCGCAATTTTATCGATAATATTAAGAATGCGTGGCAATAAAGTACGGTAATTTTTTTGCTCAAATATTTGGGTAAAGATATTTGGTAATAAGTGAGCTAAAACTTCTCGACCACGAGAGCCAATAACACGGCGCGCAAGCCCCTCTTTGAATTGAATAAGTTTATCTAAGATATCGGAAATTGCGTTATCATCAATGTGATTATCAATCAGCATTTGTTCAATGTCATCAAGATCACTTTCTAAAAAATCAATCCACTGACTATTGTCATCGGTAGGTTCATCTTTTTCTTCACCAATTAATGCATCAAAAACTGACCGCACTTTTTGTTGGTGTGCTTGTAGTATTTGATAGAAATCATCCCAGTTTTCAATTGGATAAGATTTCATCGTAGTTTGATTGTTCTCATCTAAATAAGTGTATTCTCGACAAGCAACCATTAATCTAAGGCGATTTTCTTCATCTGTTGGGAGAAGTTGCGTTTGTTGATCATCAATGGCTTGTAGCACGTTTTCAGTACGACGAAGGAAGATATAAGCGTCTCTTAATTCATGATATTGTTGAGGCGTAATTAAACCAAGATCTCGTATTTCAGGGAGAAGTTTAAGCAATTCATGTTGTTGGAGCTTAATCTCACGTCCACCTCGAATCAGTTGAAAAACTTGCACAATAAATTCGATTTCTCGAATCCCACCTGCACCTAGTTTAATATTGTCTTTTAAGCCGCGACGACGCACTTCACGCTCAATTTTACCTTTCATTTCACGTAAAGCTTGAATCACACTAAAATCAATATAGCGTCGATACACAAAAGGACGAAGTAATTGTTGTAAGGTTTTTACATTGGGATCTTGCGCATCAGCGCCTAAAATACGCCCTTTGATCATGGCATAGCGTTCCCAATCTCGCCCTTGATCTTGGTAATATTGCTCCATTGCCGAAAAACTTAAGGCAAGTGCACCGCTGTCGCCAAAAGGACGAAGACGCATATCTGTACGATAGACAAAGCCATCTGGCGTAAATTGATCCAACGCATTAATTAGACGCTGTCCTAAACGGGTAAAAAATTTGGCGTTATCAACGGCTCGTCTTACCCCAACGGTTTCGCCTTGTGAAGGATAGGTAAAAATTAAATCAATATCAGAGGAGAAATTTAGCTCAAAACCACCTAATTTTCCCATACCAAGAATATAGAGTTGCTGAGGATTGCCATTTTCATCACAAGGCGTGCCCATTTCTTCGCAAGCTTGTTTATATAGCCAATCTCTCGCACCAATGATAAGACTCTCTGCAAGTTGAGAAAGACGAATAAAAATTTCTTCTACGGTGGCAAGATTTAAGCTTTGACAGAAACTAAGTTTTGCCATTTCTTGATTACGAAAATTTCGTAGCGTTTTGTAAAGCTGTTCTTCGTTTTGGATAGTGGAGAGTTGGTAAGCTAAACGGCTAGCATAATGTTGACAATCTGAAAATTGAGGAGGTGTTTCCCACCATTGGGCTAAAAAGTGCGGTTGTTTTTTTAAGACTTTTTCCAAGAAATCAGACAGACTGATGGCATAGTTTATTTGTCCGATTGGTGTTGTGAGATCTGTTGCATCTCGCTCGATTTGTTGGGTTAATTCATCAAGATTCATTTCAGGGAAATATTGGCAAAGCACTTCGCCAAGTTGAATGAGTTTTTCAGTCGAAAGCGGAAGTGAAAGCGACATAATTTACCCCTTAAAATGTTCGTCAATTTTGCGTAGTACGATTTCTTTGGCTTGTTGCGGTTGCAGACTATCTAGCCAATTTAATGGTGTTTTCCAGCCGCGCAGCCAAGTGATTTGTCGTTTGGCTAATTGTCGAGTTGCACAAATCCCCCGGAAGAGCATTTCTTCATGATCATAGTCACCTCGTAAATATTCCCACATTTGGCGATAGCCCACACAGCGGATAGAAGGCAAATCTGGATGGAGATCTTCTCGTTGATAGAGTTTTTCCACTTCTTCTTGGAAGCCTAATTCGATCATTTTATGGAAACGTTGTTCGATACGTTGATGTAATACCGCGCGATCTTCTGGTGCAATCGCGAATTGTAAAAATTGATAAGGCAATTTTTCGCCTTTTTGTTCGGTTAATTCAGTTAATGATTTACCCGTTAAATAGAATACTTCTAATGCACGATTAATGCGCTGTGAATCATTTGGATTAATACGCTCTGCTGAAATAGGATCAATTTTTTGTAATTCTTGATGAAGTGCTGGCCAGCCAAGTTTTTGTGCTTTTTCTTCAATTTCTAAGCGTAAATTTTCATCACCTGATGGAAGAGGAGAAAGTCCTTCAATCAATGCTTTGTAATACAACATCGTGCCGCCAACCAAAGTGGAATTTTGCCTTGCGCGGTAATATCAGCCATTTCTCTGATCGCATCGTCACGAAAATTCATCGCAGAATAACTTTCAGCGGGATCTAAAATATCGATTAAGCGGTGAGGAGCAAGGGCAAGTTCTTCTTTAGAAGGCTTTGCCGTGCCAATATCCATGCCTTTATAAATTAATGCAGAATCGACACTGATCACTTCCACTGGCAGGCTTTGACGTAATTGAATAGCAAGATCCGTTTTTCCTGAGGCCGTCGGTCCCATCAGAAAAAGTGCGGTTGGTTTGGAGTCAGTTTTTTGTGTCATATTACAAATCAGTTAAAAAGGGCTGCCAGTTAATCGGTTTCAGTAATGTATTAAATTTCTCTTGATGAGCTTTATTCAGTAAGCGTTCCGTTTCGCTTAATAAGCTGACCGCATCTGCTAACACTTGAATCGGTTTCACCTCTAGCGTCTGACAAAGTGAGGTCAGGAAGTCAGGCATATTTTCTAGATGTTCAGCAAGTAGGCTCACCACACATTTTTGCAAATTTTGTGTACGTAAAACCGTAGGCACTTTATTTAGAGTGAGACGTAGCTGGGCTTCATTTTCAATAAATTCAAAACCACTTTGTTGGAAAAAAGCTTTTTGTTTTTTCCATTGTTCAAATTGTTTTTCATCTAAGCGGAAAATAATCGGGATGAGCAATGGCTGTTGTGAAATTTCACCTTGTTGTAAGGTTAATTCATAATTTAAGGTTTGCAATTTAGCTAATGACATCAAATAAAACAGCTGATTTTGTTGTAAAAGCAATGCTTTATTTTCAATTAATGCTAATGCGCGTAAATAGCCTGTTTCACTTGTCTGTGGGAGTTGTTCAGCGACAGGTGTTGTTAAAACTTGAGAAGCTTCTGTTGAACGTACTAATTCACCATATAAGCGTTGTTCCGTCTTTGTAGGTTGTTCACGATAACCATATGACGGAACGTACTCACTACGGTTTGAAAAGTGCGGTCGATTTTCTGATTGTTTTTCGCGAGGCTGATGATAATTCGAAGCGAAAATATTTTGCCCTGCCGCTGCACGATTGGGTTTCGGTTCATAGTGGGTTTGATACGAAGGCGAAGGCTCTCTTGCCTCATTTATCGCTGGAGCTAAATCCACTGCAGCTTGAGGAATGGCATTGAGTGCATTTGTTACGCCTTGGCAGATAAAGTCATGAATTAATCGAGCTTGATGGAAACGCACTTCGTGTTTTGTAGGGTGTACGTTGACATCGACATCATGTGGATTGAGGTCGATAAATAGCACAAATGCAGGGTATTGTTCAGTATGCAAATGTTCTGCATAAGCTTGGCGAATGGCGTGGGTGATCACTTTATCACGCACCATTCGTCCATTGATATAGCAATAGCTCAAATCATTTTGAGAACGTGTAAACTCAGGTGTCGCCACCCAGCCAGAAAGATGCAGATCATCATGTTTCCAATCAATGCGTAAGGCATGTTGAACAAAATCATCGCCACAAATGGCAGCAACGCGTTTTAGTTGTTGTTCTTCATTCGTTGCAGGACGATATTGTCGAATCATTTTGCCGTTATGAGTGAGTGTAAAAGCAATATTAAATTTTGCTAAAGCAATTCGGCGAATGACTTCATCAATATGAGCAAATTCTGTTTTATCAGTGCGTAAGAATTTACGACGAGCAGGCGTGTTAAAAAAGAGATTCGCGACTTCAACTGTTGTGCCGATTGGATGAGACGCGGGTTTAATTGTAGTTTCCATCTCTCGCCCCTGTGCATAGACTTGCCATGCTTCATTTTGCTCTGCTGTGCGAGAGGTAAGGGTTAGACGAGAAACTGAGCTTATACTGGCAAGGGCTTCACCACGGAAACCTAAACTTAAAATGGCTTCGAGATCATCGAGATCAGCAATTTTACTGGTTGCATGTCGAGCGAGTGCGAGACTTAATTCTTCTTTAGGAATCCCACTACCATTATCTCGAATACGAATCAGGCTAGCTCCGCCGTTTTCGATATCAATATGAATTTTATTGGCACCAGCATCAAGGCTGTTTTCCACCAATTCTTTCACCACAGAAGCAGGGCGTTCGACCACTTCACCTGCGGCAATTTGATTAGCCAGCTGTGGAGAAAGAATTTTGATTGCCATAGGATTCCTTATTTTTCTTTAAGTTTGATTTTTTGCCCAGTTACGACTTTGCCGTTTTTCAATGTTGGGTTCAGTTTTAAAAGACGATTAACTGGTACATTGTATTCACGAGAGATAGCATAGATAGTTTGATCAGCTTTTACTGTGTGATAAAGCGGGATTTCTTTCTTGCCATTATCTTTCTTCTCATTCTCTTTTGAAGAAGCGTCTTTTTTATCGTTGCCTTTTTTCTCAGGCTCTTTTTTACTCTCAGTTTTTTCTTGTTTTTTATCTTTTTTAGAAACGGCTTTTTCAGCTTCAACAATCTTGCTGTTTTTTCCTTTGTTATCGGCTTTGGCTTTATCATCCGATTTAGGTTTTTCTTCTACCTTTTTGCCTTTGCCGTTATCAGGAATTTTAATGGTTTCATTTAACCAGAGTTCTTTACGTTTCAGTTTATTTAACTCAATAATTTCACTGACTTTTACATCATATTTGTTCGCCAGGCTACCAATGCTTTCACCCGGTTTCACTTTATGACGTACGCCGCTGTCTTTGACATCGGAAGTGCGGTCAGATTTTTCGATGTTTTTCTCTTCTTTTTTAGTTGGCTCTTCCGTTTTTTTGCCTTTACCATTATCAGGAATCTTAATGGTTTCATTTAACCAAAGTTCTTTGCGTTTCAGTTTATTTAACTCAATGATTTCACTGACTTTAACATCATATTTATTTGCCAGACTACCAATGCTTTCGCCTGATTTCACTTTATGGCGAATACCACTGTCTTTTACATCGGAAGTGCGGTCTGATTTTTCATTGTTTTTATCGTTTGATTTTGTTAATTTGCTGTCTTGCTCATCACTAGGTGGAACAGCAATCGATTTTAAATTACCATTGCGATAAGCGACTAAGCCTTCATAAATCATATAAGCAATACGACGACGATAAGCAATGGTATTCAGTTTTTGTTCTTCTTCCATATTGGAAAGGAAACCTGTTTCCACCAGAACAGAAGGAATATCGGGTGAACGCAATACGCCAAGACTTGCATGTTGTGGCGTGCTACGACTTAATGAGGTTACGCGAGCAAAGCGACGTAGAATGCTGTTACCAAGTTCATAGCCTGTACGTTGGCTGTGACCAAATTGTAGGTCGAGTACAGTTTGATCTAAATATTTGTCATTGTTATTGGAAAGTACTTTTCCTGCACCACCTAAAAGCTCAGAGCGTTTTTCATCATCTTCTAACCATTGACCCATTTCATCGTTGGCACGGCGATTGGATAGCACCCAAACAGATGCACCACGTTGGTCTGCATTAAGAGAGGAGTCAGCATGAATAGACACAAGGAAATTTGCTTTATATTTACGCGCAATTTCAGAACGTTCTGGCACGGAAATGTAGTAATCGCTACTACGTGTTAAAACACCTTTGAAATTAGGATCTTTATCTAGTAAGGCTTTTAATTCTCGTGCAATCGAAAGGGTGACATTTTTTTCATAAATGCCGAGATTTTTTCCGATTGCACCGGGATCTTTACCGCCGTGGCCGGGATCAATGGCAATTGTCCATTGTGGCGTGGCAAATACGGTGGTAGAAATTAGAGAAAATATTCCAAAAAGAAACGAAAATTTTGCTTTCATGTAAGTCAATTTTATAGTTGTGTCAAAATATGCTCGCCCACTGAATTTTGAGCAATTAGCGTAATGTTGCGAGCATCGTCGTAATAGTCAATATTCACCAATAAATCAGCTCCAGGCAAGATACCTTCACCTTTTTCTGCCCATTCGATTAAGCAGATACAATTTTGGCTGAAATAATCACGAATACCCATAAATTCCAATTCTTCAGGATCGGCAAGACGATATAAATCAAAGTGATAAATCATTTTTCCTGCGATGCTATATTCTTCCACTAACGTATAAGTAGGACTTTTGACATTGCCTTGGTAGCCTAAACCTTGCACCATTCCACGAGTCAGGGTGGTTTTCCCTGCACCAAGATCGCCATTAAAATAAAGCACAATGGCGTTATCTTTCGGTTGTTTTACAAGCACTTCTGCGAGTTTTTTACCAAAACGGAGCATCGTGCCTTCATCAGGAATGTATTGGGTTAATTCGGTCATTCTTAGAGTGATTTTTTAGGTTAAAGTTTCTGGGGGATTTTATCGTATTTTGAAGGGAATATGTAGGGAAAATACAATAAAAAAATCCGCTGCTTTTCAGCAACGGATTGAGAATTTGGAGCGGGAAACGAGGCTCGAACTCGCGA
>NZ_KV801804.1:8241-47500 GCF_001810545.1 Haemophilus sp. HMSC066D02
AGGTCGTGCTCTACCAACTGAGCTATTCCCGCATTTCACATTGGTGAATGAGGCAACATTATACGAAAAAATTTATTCAACGCAAGCGCAGATTTCGCAAATGATTGAGTTTGCCTAAGTTTTCATCAACCCAGATTAATAAAGTGCTCACGGTAATAAGCTAACTCTTTAATTGATTCACGAATATCATCAAGAGCTAAATGAGTATTGCCTTTTTTAAATCCATCTAAAATTTCTGGTTTCCAGCGAGAAGCCAATTCTTTTAATGTACTGACATCCACATGACGATAGTGGAAATAATCGGCTAAATCAGGCATATATTTATAAAGAAAGCGTTTATCTTGTGCGATGCTGTTGCCACAAATCGGTGAAGCACCTTTCGGCACCCAGCGTTTTAAAAAATCTAATGTTTGTAATTCTGCTGCACGTTCAGTGAGTTTGCTCGCTTTAACACGGTCAACTAAGCCATTTGCTGTATGGGTTTTTACGCACCATTCCGACATTTTGTTTAATAATTCATCACTTTGATGAACTGCAATCACAGGTCCTTCAGCTAAAATATTAAGATCTTTATCGGTCACAATGGTCGCGATTTCAATAATGCGTTCTTTTTCAGGATCTAATCCTGTCATTTCTAAATCGATCCAAATCAGATTTTGTTTATCTAATTGCATAATATAAGGTATCCTATAAACATTTTTAATCCCGTTTATTTTAACGAAAAACATCGGAAAAAACGACCGCACTTTATGAGCAAACGTAAACTAACGCAAAATCAAACTCGTCGAATTCAATCAAATAACGCGAAAGCCTTGCATCGCCACAAGAAGAAAGAAGTGGAATGGCAAGATGATATGCTAGGTGAAAGCCAAGATGGGGTAGTCGTTACGCGTTATTCGGTTCATGCAGATGTAGAAAATGCACAAGGTGAAATTTTCCGTTGTAATTTACGTCGTACACTTTCTAGTCTCGTAGTTGGAGATAAAGTGATTTGGCGACAAGGCAACGAACAGCTTCAAGGTGTGAGTGGCGTGATTGAAGCCATTCACCCAAGACAAAATGAAATTGCTCGTCCAGATTATTATGATGGGTTGAAACCAATCGCGGCGAATATCGATCGTATTATTATTGTGTCTGCCGTTGTACCGGTACTTTCACTCAATATTATCGATCGTTATTTAGTGGTGTGTGAAAATGCAGGGATCGAACCTGTCATTGTGGTGAATAAAGGCGATTTACTGAATGCCGAGCAAGAGCAGGAAGTGGAAAGCCAGTTACAGATTTACCGTGATATTGGTTATCAGACCATCATCATTTCTGCTGAAACCGGAAAAAATATGGAAAAATTGACCGCACTTTTAAGTGATGGAACATCCATTTTTGTGGGGCAATCTGGGGTAGGCAAATCTAGCTTAATTAACCATATTTTACCGACAGTAAATGCACAAGTAGGCGGTATTAGTGAAACCTCAGGCTTGGGTCAACATACCACAACCTCTTCTCGTTTATACCATTTGCCACAAGGTGGTAATTTGATTGACTCACCAGGGATTCGTGAGTTTGGTTTATGGCATTTGGAGCCAGACCAAATCACCAAAGGCTATCGTGAATTTCAATATGTCTTAGGTACATGTAAATTCCGAGATTGTAAGCATTTGAACGATCCTGGCTGTGCATTACGTGAGGCTGTCGAAGCAGGTCGGATTTCAGCTATACGCTATGAGAATTATCATCGCCTCATTGAAAGCTTGAGTGAGACGAAATCACAGCGTCATTTTTCTGTGTAGTAGACAAATTACTGTAAATTAGGTATAAATTACCCCAAATTTCGTGACGTAGCTCAAGTTTTTTTGTGTTTAGCCTTGATTATTGGGCATTTAATAGAGATACTACAGCGGATTTATAGACTAAATTTTACAATTACTATAGAGGTAACATTATGTTCTCAAAAGATGTAGAAATTACAGCTCCTAATGGTTTACACACCCGTCCAGCGGCGCAATTTGTAAAAGAAGCGAAAGCATTTGCTTCTGATGTAACAGTGACCTCCGGTGGAAAAAGTGCAAGTGCGAAGAGCCTATTTAAGCTACAAACCTTAGGCTTGACGCAAGGAACTGTAATCACCATCTCGGCGGAAGGTGAAGACGAACAACAAGCCGTTGAACATTTAGTAGCATTAATTCCTACTTTAGAATAATTTACGATTAGCCATAGGATTTCTATTCTATGGCTATTGTTTATCTAACTTTTAATAAATTATCTCGGAAGGTAAAAGTATGATTACAGGTATTCCAGCGTCACCAGGTATTGTTTTTGGTAAAGCCTTAGTATTAAAAGAAGAAAAAATTGTTCTTGATACGCAAAAAATTTCAGAAGATCAAGTTGAGGCAGAAGTTGCCCGTTTTTATGCTGGTCGTGAAGCTGCTGTTGAGCAACTTAATTCTATTCATCAACGTGCATTAAAATCCTTAGGTGAAGAAAAAGCGGCCATCTTTGAAGGCCATTTAATGATCCTTGAAGATGAAGAGTTAGAAGAGGAAATTATTGATTATCTTCGTTCAAACAAAGTGAATGCGAGTGTGGCAGCAAGTAAAATCATCGATCAACAAGTTGAAATGTTGTCTGAAATTGATGATGAATACTTAAAAGAACGTGCGGGTGATATTCGTGATATCGGTAATCGTTTAATCAAAAATATTTTAGGTATGCACATCGTAGATCTTGGTGATATTACCGAAGAGTCTATCCTTGTGGCTTACGATTTAACTCCATCAGAAACTGCTCAATTAAACTTAGAAAAAGTATTAGGTTTTATCACTGATATTGGTGGTAGAACATCTCACACCTCAATTATGGCTCGTTCACTTGAATTGCCGGCCATTGTTGGGACAAATAATGTCACTGCGCGAGTGAATACCGGTGATTATCTTATTTTAGATGCCGTGAACAATCGTGTTTACGTGAATCCGACTCAAGCTGAAATCGATGAATTAAAAACACTAGAAGCAAAACTTGCTGAAGAAAAAGCAGAATTAGCGAAATTAAAAGATTTGCCTGCAGTGACCCTTGATGATCATAAAGTCGATGTGGTAGCCAATATTGGTACGATTCGTGATTGCGAAGGCGCACACCGTAATGGAGCAGAAGGGGTGGGTTTATACCGTACTGAATTCCTCTTTATGGATCGTGATCAATTACCGAGCGAAGAAGAGCAATTCATTGCTTATAAAGAAGTGGTTGAAGCAATGGAAGGGCGTCTAGTGGTATTACGTACCATGGATATCGGTGGTGACAAAGAGCTTCCATATTTAAATTTACCAAAAGAAATGAACCCATTCTTAGGATGGCGTGCGGTGCGTATTGCACTTGATCGTCGTGAGATTTTACACGCACAATTAAGAGCGGTATTACGTGCGTCTGCATTTGGTAAACTTGCCGTGATGTTCCCAATGATTATTTCGGTAGAAGAAATTCGCGAATTAAAATCTGTATTGGAAACCTTAAAAGCAGCATTACGTGCAGAAGGTAAAGCTTTTGATGAAAACATCCAAGTGGGTGTCATGGTTGAAACGCCATCTGCAGCGGTGAATGCGAAATTCTTAGCGAAAGAAGTGGATTTCTTTAGTATTGGTACAAACGACTTAACACAATATACCTTAGCTGTTGACCGCGGTAACGAATTGATTTCTCACTTATATAACCCAATGTCACCTTCAGTACTAGGATTGATCAAACAAGTGATTGATGCCTCTCATGCTGAAGGTAAATGGACGGGGATGTGTGGTGAGTTAGCCGGTGATGAACGCGCGACCTTATTGTTACTCGGTATGGGCTTAGATGAATTTAGTATGAGTGCAATTTCTGTACCACGTATTAAAAAATTAATTCGTCATGTGAATTATCAAGAGGTGAAAGCCTTAGCTGATGAAGCATTACAAAAACCAACTGCTACTGAAATTGAGCAATTAATTCAAGCTTTTTTAGCAGAAAAATCGTTAAACTAGATACAAAAACAGAGTTTTACGTTAAAATACTAGCCATCTTTAATAGATAGGAGATTAAAATGGGCTTATTTGACAAATTATTTGGTTCAAAAGAAAACAAAACAGTGGAAGTCGAAATTTATGCGCCACTTTCTGGTGAGATTGTGAATATCGAAGATGTACCAGATGTTGTTTTCTCTGAAAAAATCGTGGGTGATGGTATCGCAATTCGTCCAACAGGTAACAAAATTGTGGCGCCTGTTGATGGTGTAATTGGTAAAATTTTTGAAACTAATCACGCGTTTTCAATGGAATCAAAAGAGGGTGTTGAATTATTCGTTCACTTCGGTATTGATACCGTTGAATTAAAAGGTGAAGGATTCACTCGCATCGCACAAGAAGGTCAAAGCGTAAAACGCGGCGACACAGTAATCGAATTTGATTTAGCAACATTAGAATCAAAAGCAAAATCAGTTTTAACACCTGTTGTTATCTCTAATATGGATGAAATTTCATCTATCGAGAAAAAATCAGGTGAAGTGATTGCTGGAGAATCTGTTGTTTTAAGTTTAACAAAATAAGATTTATAGACTAAAAGATCCGCTTTAAATAAGCGGATTTTTTTATCCTTATTCTTTTTAAAGAAGGTAAAGATGATTTATCGATTAACTGGCCAAGTGCAGCATTATGCATGGGGCGGAAAAAACTATATTGCATCATTGATTGGATTAAATTCAGCGGAAGATCAACCTTGTGCGGAGTGGTGGTTAGGCGCACATCCATCAGCACCTTCTGAAGTTGAGAATGTAACAGGTAAACAATCCCTTATTGAATTTTTATCGCAAAATCCGACCGCACTAGGGCAAGCAAGCCGCCAGCAATTTGGTGATGAACTGCCTTATTTGTTAAAGATTTTAGATGTTGAAAAGCCGTTGTCGATTCAATTACACCCAACGAAAGCGCAAGCTGAAAAGGGCTTTGAGGCTGAAAATGCAAAAGGTGTATCACTCACTGATAACACACGGATTTATAAAGACCGAAACCACAAGCCTGAAATGATGATGGCCTTATCAGATTTTTGGCTTTTACACGGTTTTAAAACAAAGGATCAAATTCTTGCGACATTAAATGCACGCCCCTCTTTGCAACCTTTGGCTGAAAAATTAGGTAAGCAAAGCCTTGCTGAATTTTATGCAGATGTGATGTTGGCGGATCAATCAACGCTCGCAAATTGGCTATTACCTATTATTGAAGCCAACCAACAGCCTTATAAAAATGGTGAGTTGACGCTAGATAATCCTGATTATTGGGTGCTTTATACCATGGAAGCCATGGCGATTTCACCTGAAAAATTAGATGCCGGCTTGGTATGTTTTTATCTCTTTAATATCGTACATTTGAAAGAAGGGGAAGGTATTTTCCAGGATGCAGGGATTCCTCATGCTTATCTTCGCGGACAAAACGTGGAGTTAATGGCCTGTTCTGATAATGTGATTCGTGGTGGATTAACACCAAAATATGTCGATATTGTCGAATTATTAAAAATTGTAGATTGTCGCGAAGTAACACCTCAAATTATCTCAGCCGCACCTCAAAATCAGTCAGAATTTACTTATAAAACGCCAGTAAACGATTTTGCTTTAGCTCAAATTCGTGTTGAATCACAACAACATACTGAATTGAGTCTTCAAAGTGCAGGCATTTTATTGGTGATGCAAGGTGAGCTAAAAATACAAGAAAAATCAACCGCACTTACGTTGAAGCAAGGTGAGTCAGCATTCATTACAGCGGATTCTAACGTTAAGATAATGAGTGAAAAAGGCGGTTATGCCTTCTTGGCAAAATTGCCATAAAAATTAATGTGATAAGTATCACGATTTGTGAACTTATCGCTAGATTAATCGACGATTTTAGGTATAGTGGGCGTCATTCAGGCGCCCTTTTTTATGTGTCTAAATTGCATTGGGAGTTTTTATGTTGTTGCCTCGCTATTTTGAAGATCCGCAAACCTTACATGTGAATACCACACCACATCATGCTTATTTTATTCCTTTTTCTTCAGCAGAAAGTGCGGTCAAAAAGACACGAGAATTTTCCCCTTACTTTACCTTACTAAATGGTGAATGGGATTTTGCTTATTTTGAAAGCTATACTCACTTGCCTCAAGATTTCCTTCATATTTCATTTACAGATAAAATCCCCATTCCTTCCAATTGGCAAAATCATGGTTACGATAATCATCAATATACAAATGTAAATTATCCTTTCCCTTTTGATCCCCCTTATGTACCCATTGAAAATCCTTGTGGTTTATATCATCGAATCTTTAATGTCGAAATCAATGCAGGAAAACGGTATCTCTTAAATTTTGAAGGGGTAGACAGTTGTTTATTTGTCTATGTGAATCAACAATTTGTGGGCTACAGCCAAATTAGTCATTGCACCAGTGAATTTGATATCACTGACTTTTTACAACAAGGGGAAAATCATTTACATGTTCTCGTGTTGAAATGGTGTGATGGCAGTTATTTGGAAGACCAAGACAAATTCCGAATGTCTGGTATTTTTCGAGATGTTTATCTATTAGAGCGAGAAAAAAATTACTTACAAGATTTCTTCATTCAAATGCAATTGAATCAAGAGTTTACTAAAGCTCAATTACATGTAGCCTGTCAGTTTGCAGAACGAGAACAACCCATTTCTTGGCAATTATGTGATCCTCAAGGCAAATTGATAACAGAACAAAAAGGACACGTATTTCATGCTGAAATTGAAAATGCACAATTATGGCATGCGGAGAACCCTCGTTTATACACGTTGATTTTGCAATATGGCTCAGAAGTGATTTGCCAAAAGGTCGGCTTGCGTCATATTGAAGTGAAGAATGGCGTCATGCTATTTAATGGGCAAGCCATTAAGTTTAAAGGTGTGAATCGTCATGATAGCGATCCGAAAACGGGTTATGTCATCAGTCGAGAACAAGCGTTGCAAGATTTACGCTTAATGAAACAGCATAATTTTAATGCTATTCGCACAGCGCACTATCCGAATGCACCTTGGTTTACTGAATTGTGTGATGAATATGGCTTTTATGTGATTGCGGAAAGTGATATCGAATCACACGGCACGAATGCAGTCTATGTCGAGTCGCCAGAAACAAGTATTTTGTTAGGGGTAAAAACAGAGATTGATCAGGAAGCAATTCGTCAAAAAACAATCGACAATTATTGCTATATGGCTCGAAGCCCTGAATTTAATCAAGCCATTTTAGACCGCACTTATGCCAATGTTGAGCGAGATAAAAATCGTCCTTCTGTTGTGATTTGGTCATTGGGAAATGAAAGTGGCTACGGTGAGAATTTTGAGCAAGCGGCCGCTTGGGTAAAACAACGCGATCCAAGTCGCTTAGTGCATTATGAAAATGCGATCTTTCAACATTCAGCGCATCAAAATGACACATCCAATTTAGATTTTCATAGCGAAATGTACACCAGCACGGAAGAATTGGATGCTTATTTTGCCGATACCCAAAATCAAAAGCCGTATCTTTTCTGTGAATATTTGCATGCGATGGGGAATTCTTGCGGGGATACGGAAGATTATTTCCAATCTATGGAACGACATGCTGGTGCTTGTGGTGGCTTTGTGTGGGAGTGGTGCAATCATTCGCCTTATTTGCCAAATTCAAACAGAATGGGGTATGGCGGGGATTTTAATGACACGCCGAATGACGGTAATTTTTGTGCTGATGGATTAGTGACGGCTGATCGTCAAATACAAAGCAATTTGTTGGAATACAAAAATGTGTATCGTCCACTTCGCGCTACCTTAAAAAATGGTCATATTGAACTCAAAAATTATTTGGATTTTACGGATGCGGCAGAGGCCATTTCGATTCATTATCAAATCACTGAGGACTTTTCGGTTGTACAAGAAGGCCAAATGAATGATTCAAAAATTGCGCCAAAATCAACTGCCCTTTTGCCTTTAACATTGCCAGCAACTCACGGTGCGTTACAAATTTTGACCTTGACCTATCATCAAAAAACAGAAACGGGCTTGATTCCCCGAGGGCACAGTTTAGGATTTGATCAGATTATTTTGTCGGCGCAAGCACATTTATTCGCTAATGAGCTCAAATCAAATCTCCAACCGATTTCTGTTTCAAAACATGCCAATTTAATTTCAATTAAAGCGGCAGATATTGAATACCAGTTTGATCAATATAAAGGCACCATTCAACAAATTCGCAAAGCGGGCGAGCCGTGGTTGAATCAAGCTGCCGATTTTAATATTTGGCGAGCTCCTTTAGATAATGATAGTTTAATGAAAGCACATTGGCTTGCAGCAGGTTACGATCGTGCGATGAGTCGAGTCTATGATTACCGTGTAATTGAGCAGGAAAGTGCGGTTGAAATTACCTTTAAATTAGGATTGGTTGCCGTATCAAAAGCGCGAATTTTGACATTGAATGTGGTGTATCGTATTGAGCAAAATGGGTTGCTTCACATCAATATTCATGCTGAAAAACAACCACACTTGCCATTCTTACCACGCTTTGGTTTGCGTTTTTTCCTTAACCAAGGATTCAATCAAGTGGAGTATGTAGGCTATGGCCCAACGGAAAGTTATCTGGATAAACATCATGCCACGGCTTTCGGTCGTTATAAGACAACGCCAGAAAGCAATCATGTACCTTATTTAAAACCACAAGAAAATGGCAGTCACTATGGTTGTCATGAAGTGAAGGTGGCGAATTCGGCTGATTACTTTACCGTGCAAAGTGATATGCCTTTTAGTATGAATGTTTCCCCTTATTCTCAAGAAGAATTGTGCAGTAAAAAGCACCAATATGATTTGGAAAAAAGTGGCAGTACGATCTTGTGTGTGGATTACAAAATGAGTGGGGTTGGCTCCAATTCTTGTGGACCTGCGTTAAAGGAACAATATCGTTTGAATGAAACGGAATGGGATTGGTCTATTTTGTTGCAAATTGAATAAGATGAAATAAAAAAGTGCGGTTAAAATTAACCGCACTTTTATGTTTTAGCAAAAATTAAGCAACAACGTTAAATTGTTCTTTCATTAATGCTTCGAAATCAGTGCAACCGCCGATTGGTTTTTCATCGATAAAGATTTGTGGCACAGTTTCCACTTCTTTACCTACAGATTTTGATAAATCTGCTTTAGAAATACCTTCAGCGATAATATCTACATAGCGATAATCGAAATCCGCTACTTCACCTTTTAATTTTTCAGCAAGGTTTTTTGCACGTACACAATAAGGGCAGCCAGGACGACCAAAAATAACTACGAACATAAAATTTTCCTTTTATTTAAACAAAATTCCTAATGATTTTACTCTATTTCCACAAAAGCAGAAATCATTTTTCAGGATTATTGTGATTGGTGTAATATATCAACTATTCTTTTCCTAAGGGTATAACTGAATGAAATTATTGATGCTTTGCCGCGAGCCTCGCCTTTATAGCTGCCAGCGTTTAAAAGAAACAGCAGAAAGTTGCGGGCATCAAATGGATATTTTGGATCCTAATCGTTGCATTTTAAAACTCGACAAAAATCAACCGCACTTTTCTTTGTATTATCAACAAAATGCAGAAAGTGAGCCTTATTTATTGCCCGATTACGATGCGGTGATACCACGTTTTGGGACGGCAAGTACCCAAATGGGCTGTGCCGTATTGCGTCATTTCCAAGGAAAAGGTGTCTATTGCCTTAATAAAGAACAGGCATTTTTAGTCGCACGCGATAAATGGCGTAGTTTGCAGATGTTATTAGAGCAAGGTATTGCAGTACCGAGTTCAGTCTTATCGGGTTGTGAAGTTGAGCCGAAACAAGCCATTAAGCAAACAACCTCCCCAATGATTATTAAAACCTTAAAAGGATCACAAGGTATTGGTGTGATCTTAGCCGAACGTCCACAAAGTGCGGTTAGTATTTTAGAAACGTTAAAAGATGCGAATGTGCCTGTTTTATTGCAATATTTTGTAGAAGAGGCTAAAGGGACTGATATTCGCTGTTTTGTGATCGGTGATAAAGTCGTCGCCACAATGCAACGTATTGGGCAAGATGGCGAGTTTCGTGCAAATTTTCACCGTGGTGGCACAGCAGAAAAAGTTAAACTCACTGAAGAGGAAAAATCCATTGCCATTCGAGCCACTAAAGCCTTAAGGCTTGTTGTAGCTGGTGTTGATTTGATTCGTTCAAAAGAAGGGTTATTGGTGCTGGAAGTAAATGCTAGCCCAGGGTTAGAAATGATTGAGAAAACCAGTGGCATTGATATTGCATTGCAGATGATCTTGTTTTTAGAACAGCAAGTGAAACAATAAAAGAAAAGGGCGAACCATATTATCTTCGCCCTTGTTGTTTATCCTTTTGTGTCTTGTTTAAAATCGTAATTTGGTGGTAATTCCGGCATCGTATTTTCTTCATCAAAAGACTCGCTTGCTGGTTGATGTTGAAATTCTTTGCTATCGTGAGCCGGTTTTTCTTTACCTAATAATTGCGGTTGTAATTTGATAAAACTACTTTTGTCTGAAAGCCATACATCAATAAACGCTTGTGTAAATTTTTGATCGAATTCGTGATCTAACACCGTGTCATTTAATACAAAATAGCCTTTATCCGATAAAGCAACAAAATTTAAGATGTCGTTTGGTGAAAAATCAGGGAAGATTTCCTGCATTTTTTTGAGCCATGCAGTAGTGTCATCTTTACTTAAATTTTGTGATTCCATTTCTTTGGTTAAAGCAATGGCGAAGTTTTTTCCTTCTACTGGTTTTTCATATTTAATCGAAAACATTAATGGACGTTCATTTTTTTCATAGGAACCCGTTTCAGAATATAAGCCGACAGTGTAAACATGGAATGGCCCCCATGTATATTCAGCATTGCCGACAGGTTGCCATTGGGCAAAAAGTGCGGTGGAAAATAAGGCTGAAATAGCAGCAATAATAAATTTCAGTTTCATAGTTTTTTTCATATCAAAAATATTGCCGTGATTATAACAAAAAAGCCCTCTAAAAAAACACAAATAAAAAGGCAGGAATACCTGCCTTTGACATCAAATTATTGGGGGAGTTTATTTTAAGCTACCCACCATATCTTCTGGACGAACCCATTTGTCGAAATCTTCGGCTGAAACTAAGCCTAAGTTAATCGCTTCTTCACGTAAGGTTGTACCGTTTTTGTGTGCAGTTTTCGCAATTTTCGCTGCATTTTCGTAACCAATGTGTGTATTAAGTGCGGTTACTAACATCAATGAATTTTCCAATTGTTGTTTAATGCGTGGGTAGTTTGGTTGAATACCGGTTGCACAGTGCTCATCAAATGATACGCAAGCATCACCCAATAATTGTGCAGATTGTAAGAAATTCGCCACCATTACAGGGTTAAATACGTTTAATTGGAAGTGACCTTGTGAGCCAACAAATGCGATAGTGGTATCGTTACCGAATACTTGCGCACATACCATGGTTAACGCTTCACATTGAGTTGGGTTCACTTTACCCGGCATGATTGAAGAACCTGGTTCATTTTCAGGAATTAAGATTTCACCGATACCAGAACGTGGGCCTGATGCTAATAAACGAATGTCGTTTGCAATTTTGAATAAGCTCATCGCTAATTGTTTAATTGCACCGTGAGTTTCAACGATTGCATCGTGTGCAGCTAACGCTTCAAATTTGTTTTCCGCAGTCACAAATGGTAAGCCGGTGAATTGTGCGATGTAATCCGCCACTTTCACATCATAGCCTTTTGGTGTGTTCAAACCTGTACCTACTGCAGTACCACCAAGTGCTAATTGGCTTAAGTGTGGAAGAGTGTTTTTAAGTGCACGTAAACCGAAATCTAATTGTGCAGCATAAGCAGAGAACTCTTGGCCTAATGTTAATGGAGTGGCATCCATTAAGTGAGTACGACCAATTTTTACTACATCTTTAAATGCAGCTGATTTTTGTGCGAAAGTTTTTTGTAAACGTTCTACGCAAGGAATGGTGTGTTCAACCACTTTTTTGTATGCCGCAATATGCATTGCAGTTGGGAAGGTATCGTTTGAAGATTGTGATTTGTTTACATCATCATTTGGGTGAACGAAAGATTTTTCGCCTAATTTACCACCATGTAAAACGTGAGCACGGTTTGCCACCACTTCATTCACGTTCATGTTTGATTGTGTACCTGAACCGGTTTGCCAAATGACTAACGGGAATTGGTCGTCTAATTTTCCTGCAAGGATTTCATCACAGGCGGTTGCGATTAAATCACGCTTCTCTGCAGGTAATACACCTAAATCACAGTTTGCGAAAGCAGCGGCTTTTTTCAAATAACCGAACGCTTCAATAATTTCGTGCGGCATAGAAGCTGCCGGACCAATTTTGAAGTTGTTGCGAGAACGTTCGGTTTGTGCTGCCCAGTATTTGTCTGCGGGAACTTGAACTTCGCCCATAGTGTCTTTTTCAATACGAAATGCCATGTGATACTCCTATCATCGAAAATAAAAATAAATCTTGAAAATTCTAACACCTACGAATTATGAATGGAATGTAACATAAAGGTTAAAAGTTACTTTTGTGATGTAGATCATAAAAGTGCGGTAAAAAATTTCCGTGTTTTTTCTATTTACTTTAATCGCCTTGTTGATGATTTATTTTTTGCTGCTTTTTTGATAAAATCCGCCAGTTTACAAAACGATAAATGGAGAAGTCGCAATCATGGCAAAAAACGCACAATTTTATCTCTTAAATCCAGAAAAGAAGATAACAGTTGAGCAACTTGCCTGTGATCTTGCTGCTCAAGCGTGGCGTTTAGGCAAGCGAGTTTTAATCGCGTGCGAAACAGAAGAGCAAGCATTTTTAATTGATGAAGCATTATGGCAACGGGATCCAAATGAGTTTGTTCCTCATAATCTTTCAGGCGAAGCAACACAATATGCTCCGCCAATTGAGATTAGTTGGAAAGGCAAACGCAATGCCCAACGTCGAGATTTGCTGATCAATTTACAAATGGAAGTGCCGGATTTTAGCCACAGCTTTACGCAATTAATTGATTTTGTACCGGTAGAAGAAACGCAAAAAGCCCAAGCGCGTGAACGTTATAAAATTCTTCGTTCGCAAGGTTGGACGCTTTCTACTGAAAACACTTAATCTTTTTAACTTTAAAACCTAGGAAATTAACATGAATTTAAACGCTAAAGTGGCTTTAAGCCTTATTCTTGGCGCAAGCACCTTATTATCTGCTTGTGACAATAAAGAAAATACCTCAACCCAAGTTGAGAAAGCAGTAAGAATCCCTGCACCAACAGAAAAAGCAGAAAGTGCGGTTGAAAAATCAAAAGAATTAGTGGCTGAAACTAAATCAGCCGAAAAAGTCGCTGAGAAAACAGAAAGCACAGACGTTAAAAAAGCAGATGTAAAATCTGATGCAGTAAAAGCCGAAGTTAAAAAAGAGGCGAAAGCGGATGATGTGGCAGAAAAAGTATCTGAGAAAAAAGAAACGGTTGTAGCGCAACAAGTGGCAACGGCTCAGAAACCACGCGTAATTCCTGCTGAAAAAGCATCGAAAGAAAGTGCTAAGCATAAACAGAAAAAAGCGGTATTGAATGTGTTAGAAAAGCAATATAAACAAGTTCGTTGTTCTGCTGATGCGAAAAACTTAAGCGGTGATAGTTTCTGCCGTCAAGAAGAACGCCGTTTATTCTTAGAAATTCAACGTATTAAAGATGAATTAAGAGGGATTAAGGCATAATCTCACTCTTACCCATATGAGGGCGTGATCAATTTGCCCTCAAAATTAAAAAATAGATTTTTTGTGACCGCACTTTATGAACGATATTACCTTTTATCAACGGTTCGAAGCTGATATTCTCGCCGGGCGTAAAGCTATCACCATTCGGGATAAATCCGAAAGCCATTTTAAAGTAGGCGATATTTTGCGTGTTGGGCGGTTTGAAAATAATCAATATTTCTGCACCATTGAAGTGTTAAGTGTATCGCCGATTACTTTTGATGAACTGACGGAGCAGCATGCGGCACAGGAAAATATGAGTTTGGCGGAATTGAAAGAGGTGATTAAGGCGATTTATCCTAGTGAAGATAAGTTCGTATTAATCAATTTTAAGATAAAATAATCAGAGGGAATCATGCATATAAAATATATTAGACTTATTTTATTGCTTCCTATTTTTCAGTCGTTGTCTGCATGTCTTAGTTTCGATGGGATATATCCGAAGTATAAAGATTATGCAGGTAGTGACTATGGCACATTAAGTGTAAAAAATTACGCAACTCATCTTATAACTATTTATAAGAAAGATGATGTTAAGCAATGTTTAGTACAAGATGGCCCTCGAAGAGTTTTAGTTTTACGTGAGCTTTTTCTACCTGATTTTCAAAATGGAGTATTTAATAATTCACCATTTAAAGACTCCGAAAAATATTTATCTGAAAGTAGAGTAAAGGCTGGATCCTATGTGCAATTAACAAAAAGATCTAATAATTCCAATATAAGCTCTCAAACTTTTAAATTTATTATTGAGAATAAAGGGTATTATTATTTTCAACGAATAGCTAATAAACCTATACCAATTTTAAAGATGGATGAGGATATTAATGAGATTTTCTATCTTTTGCCGGATAAAAATGGGACTTATAAAAAGGATACCTATAGTGAAACAACAAAGAGACATTATACATTAGATGGATTACTCAGCGAAAACGATACTATTATTCGTTATAAGAATGAAATTCCCGCAAAAAAATGGGATCTTCCTGAATGTGAGTAGTTAGATTGTAAGTTAGTTAAAGAGAAAATAAATGACACAAAAATTCGAAATGGCAGACCGTTTTAATCCGTCTGCGGTAGAACAAGCCCTTTATCAACATTGGGAAGAGAGCGGTTATTTTAAACCGTCTGAAAATGAAAACGCGCCGAGCTATTGCATTGCAATTCCGCCACCGAATGTAACAGGTTCTTTACATATGGGACACGCGTTCCAACAAACCTTAATGGATACCTTAATCCGTTTTAATCGTATGGAAGGGCATAATACCTTATGGCAAGCAGGGACAGACCACGCGGGTATTGCGACCCAAATGGTGGTAGAGCGTAAAATTGCGGCTGAAGAAGGCAAAACACGCCATGATTATGGCCGTGAAGCGTTCATCAACAAAATTTGGGATTGGAAAGCCTATTCTGGTGGCACAATTAGCCAACAAATGCGCCGTTTAGGTAACTCAATCGACTGGGAACGTGAGCGTTTCACTATGGACGATGGTTTATCCAACGCGGTAAAAGAAGTGTTTGTGCGCTTGCACGAAGAAGGTTTGATTTACCGTGGCAAACGCTTGGTAAACTGGGATCCAAAGCTCCACACCGCAATTTCTGATTTAGAAGTAGAAAACAAAGAGAGCAAAGGTTCTCTTTGGCATTTCCGTTATCCGTTAGCAAACGGTGCAAAAACAGCAGATGGTAAAGATTATTTAGTGGTGGCAACCACACGTCCGGAAACCATGTTGGGCGATACAGCTGTTGCAGTGCATCCTGAAGATGAGCGTTACCAATCTTTAATCGGTAAAACCGTGGTTCTGCCATTGGCAAACCGTGAAATTCCAATTATTGCCGATGAATATGTAGATCGTGAATTTGGTACTGGTGTGGTGAAAATCACCCCTGCGCATGACTTTAACGACTACGAAGTGGGTAAACGTCACAGCTTGCCGATGGTTAACGTATTAACCTTAAACGCAGATATTCGTGATGAAGCCGAAATTATTGGTACTGACGGCAAACCACTTGCAGGATATGAAGCGACTATTCCTGCGGATTATCGAGGCTTAGAGCGTTTTGTTGCACGTAAGAAAATTGTGGCAGATTTTGAAGCGTTAGGTTTATTAGACGAAATTAAACCGCATGATTTGAAAGTGCCTTACGGCGACCGTGGCGGCGTGCCAATCGAGCCAATGCTAACTGACCAATGGTATGTGAGCGTGAAACCGCTTGCTGATGTCGCAATTAAAGCGGTGGAAGACGGCGAAATCCAATTCGTACCGAAACAATATGAAAACCTTTACTTCTCTTGGATGCGCGATATTCAAGACTGGTGTATCTCTCGCCAACTTTGGTGGGGGCACCGTATTCCTGCGTGGTATGACGTAGAAGGCAACGTGTATGTCGCACGCAACGAAGAAGAAGTGCGGTCAAAATACAACTTAGATTCTGCGGTTGAACTCAAACAGGATGAAGACGTATTAGACACGTGGTTCTCATCAGGCTTATGGACGTTCTCCACTTTAGGTTGGCCAGAGCAAACCAAAGAGCTCAAAATGTTCCACCCAACGGATGTGTTAATCACCGGTTTTGACATCATCTTCTTCTGGGTTGCGCGTATGATTATGTTTACGATGCACTTCGTGAAAGATGAAAATGGCAAACCACAAGTACCATTCAAAACGGTGTATGTAACAGGCTTAATTCGTGATGAGCAAGGCCAAAAAATGTCGAAATCGAAAGGTAACGTACTTGACCCAATCGATATGATTGACGGTATCAGCCTTGAAGATTTACTTGAAAAACGTACCGGCAACATGATGCAACCGCAATTGGCAGAGAAAATTGCTAAAGCGACTCGCAAAGAATTCGCAGAGGGCATTGCCGCTCACGGTACAGACGCATTACGTTTCACATTAGCGGCATTAGCTTCAAACGGTCGTGATATCAACTGGGATATGAAACGTTTAGAAGGCTACCGTAACTTCTGTAATAAATTGTGGAATGCAAGCCGTTTCGTCTTAACAAATGAAAAATTAGATTTAAGCGAAGGCGAGATCGAATTCTCATTAGCGGATCGTTGGATTCAATCAGAATTCAACCGCACAGTGGAAACTTTCCGTAACTCATTAAGCCAATATCGTTTTGACCTTTGTGCTAATGCGATTTATGAGTTTACTTGGAACCAATTCTGTGACTGGTATTTAGAATTAACTAAACCGGTATTTGCAAACGGCAATGCAGCACAAATTCGTGCGGCAAGCCAAACCTTGGTTCATGTGTTAGAAAAATTATTACGTTTATCACATCCGCTTATTCCATTTATTACCGAAGAAATTTGGCAAAAAGTGAAAGGATTTGTGGGCATTACAGCTGATAGCATTATGCTACAACCATTCCCGAAAGTGGAAGAGAACGGTTTTGATCCAGAAGCAGAAGCTGAGATTGAGTGGTTAAAAGAAGTGATCGTTGCGGTACGTAACATCCGTGCAGAAAGCAACATCGCACCAAGCAAAGGTTTAGATCTGTTATTCCGTAATTTAAGCGCAGAAAACGCAAAAATTCTCGAAAAACAGACCGCTCTTTTAAAAGCCATGGCGAAATTAGACAACGTTCAAGTGTTAGCAGCAAACGAAACAGCACCACTTGCGGTAGCAAAACTCGTCGGTAATGCAGAATTGCTCGTACCAATGGCAGGCTTTATCAATAAGGAAGCAGAGCTTGCCCGTTTAACCAAAGAGATTGAAAAATATCAAAATGAAGTTAAACGTATCGAGAACAAACTTAGCAATGAAGCTTTTGTGGCTAAAGCACCTGAAGCGGTGATTGCGAAAGAACGCGAAAAACAAGCGGAATACCAATCTGGATTAGAAAAGATCCAAGAGCAGTATAAAGCGATTGAAGCGTTGTAGTTTTAAAAAGAGGTAAAAAAGCGGTCAAATTTAAAATTTGGCCGCTTTTTATTTTCTGTGATATTGTGATAAGTCGAAAAATCTATTCTAGTTATTCAACACTTCAAGCAATGCTTGAACAGGGTGTTTTAAGATAGCTTTTTCGTATCGTTTCACTTGGCTACGGCAGGAATAGCCAGTTGCGAGACAATGATTCGGATCTTTACCTTGTAATTTTTTGCCCCAAGATACGTCGTAAATATCTTTCGACATGGTTTGATTTTGTACTTCATGACCAAATACACCCGCCATCCCACAGCAGCCGACTTTCTCGACGTTCAAGGTTTGTCCAAATTGCGCAAAAATATTCTGCCATTCTTTTGGGCTGTTTGGCATAAAGGTGGATTCAGTACAATGAGGGAATAAATGCCACTCAAAAGTGCGGTCAGATTTCGCGATATTTTTCACCGCACTTTGTAATGACTTACTTTCTAATTGATTGGTCAGCCATTCGTGCGCCGTAAGCACATGGAAATCACCGCGAGAATCCCCTAAGGCCTCTTTATATTCATCTCGATAAGAAAGCACAATCGCTGGATCTACACCGACCAAAGGCACATTTAATTTAGCAACGCGATTTAAAAACTCCGCTTGTGTTTTAGCGGTTTTACTAAAGCGAGTTAAAAAACCTTTAATATGCATGGCTTTGCCATTCGGTTTAAAAGGCAGAATGATTGGCTCAAAACCTAGTTTTTGTGTGAGAGCCACGAAATCCCGTACCACTTTAGCATCATAATAAGAGGTATAAGGATCTTGTACGATAAAGAGCATATTGGCTTTTTCTGTGGCGCTGAGACTTTCCAACTCTTCTAATTTTTTGCCTTGGTAGCCGATTTCCACTAATTGTTGTTGAAGGTTAGGCTCAGAAAGGAGAGGCAAGTCAGTCATACCCAGTGTTTTTTCAACCAAGCGTTGTGTGACTTTGAGCTTGGTGAAATAATTGAACAATGCCGGTTGTTTTGCCATATAAGGTGCGGCAACTTCTAAATTCGCCACAATATGATCTTTGGCTGGACGCAAATACCGGCTGTGGTAAAAATGGAAAAATTTTGCACGGAAACTTGGTACATCAATTTTAATCGGGCATTGGCTTGCACAGGCTTTACAAGCCAGACAAGTATCCATTGCTGCCTTCACTTCATTTGAGAAGTCATATTCGCCGCGCCATTTCTGTACGCTATTGCGGAAACGGTCCACAAGTGCGGTCAGTCTCACTTGTGTTTTATGAAAATCTAATTGCTCAGGTGATACGTTTTCATTGGCCATCAATCGCAACCACTCACGCACCATCGCGGCTCGTCCTTTTGGCGAGAATACGCGATTTTTACTCACTTTCATGGAAGGGCACATAATGCTGTGCTCATCAAAGTTAAAGCAAAGCCCGTTACCGTTACAGTTCATTGCACCTTTGAATTCGTCTCGCATTTGAATCGGGATTTGACGATCATTGTCTGCACGCATTGGCGAGAGAATCGAATAGAGTTCCGCATCGCTATTAAGTGGCGTACAGATTTTACCTGGATTGAGACGATTGTTTGGATCAAATAAAAATTTCACATAACGTAATTCTTGCCAAAGTTCAGGTGTAAAGAATTTCTCGCCATAATGAGAGCGTACCCCTTTACCGTGTTCCCCCCATAGCAAACCGCCGTATTTCACGGTGAGTTCAGCCACTTCATCTGAAATTAGTTTAAAGAGTTTGACTTGTTCTTTATCGCATAAGTCTAAAGCTGGGCGAACATGCAATACACCGGCATCCACATGGCCAAACATCCCATATTGCAGATTGTGACTATCTAATAAGGCTCTAAATTCAGCAATGTAATCGGCAAGATGTTCTGGTGGCACACAGGTATCTTCCACAAAAGGAATCGGTTTGGCCGCACCTTTCGCATTACCTAATAGCCCCACCGCTTTTTTACGCATGACGTAAATACGTTCAATAGAAGGCAAGTCAGAACAAAGTTGATAGCCGATAATATGATCTTGACCTTGTGCAATTTTTTCATCTAATTGCTGACAAAGTGCGGTCACTTGGCTGTCGATTTTAGTTTGATTATTGCCCGCATATTCAACAATGTTTAAACCAAGAATTGGATTTTGTTCTTCTTCTGTTAAAAGTTCTTTTACTGAATGCCAAATAATATCTTGCTTAGCAAGGTTCAGCACTTTGGAATCGACGGTTTCGACTGAAAGAGCATTGGCTTTCACCATAAAAGGTGCATTGCGAAGGGCTGCATCAAATGAGCTATACTTCACATTAATTAAGGTGCGATATTTAGGAATCGGCAATAAATTGAGTTTGGCTTCGCAGATAAACGCAAGTGAACCTTCTGACCCCGTTAAAATTCGGGTGAGATTAAATTCACTTTCATCTTTATTAAAGACATTCTTAAGATCGTAACCGGTGAGAAAGCGATTGAGTTGGGGTAAATCTTGAATGATTGAGGCGCGCTTCTCTTTACAACGTTGGAAAATCGTTTGATGTAGCGTTTTTCCATTTTCTGCAAGTGGGTAGTTTTCTAAAACATCGTCGGATTTGACCGCACTTGTATCTAATATTTCACCATTCATCAAAACAGAACGTAATGCTAAAACGTGATCGGAGGTTTTACCATATTGTAATGAACCTTGACCGGAAGCATCAGTATTAATCATACCGCCAAGGGTTGCTCGATTACTGGTGGAGAGTTCCGGTGCAAAGAATAAACTGTGAGGTTTTAAAAATTGGTTTAGTTGGTCTTTTACTACACCTGCTTGAACGCGAACCCAACGCTCTTCTATATTAAGCTCTAAAATGCCCGTCATGTGGCGAGAGAGATCCACAATAATATTGTTATTAATAGATTGTCCATTGGTACCCGTGCCACCACCGCGAGGTGTAAAGGTTAGATGAAGGTATTTCTCTTTATTCGCTAATTTGGTGATGCGTACCACATCGGCAACAGATTTAGGGAACAAAATAGCCTGTGGAAGTTGTTGATAGACGCTGTTATCTGTCGCGAGACTTAAACGGTCGGCATAATTTGATGCAATATCACCTTCAAAATGCTGTTTTGGAGTTCGCTAAGATAATCACTTACCACGTTATTAAGTTGTGGCACATTAGAAAGACGGGGCAACATAAAATCACTCACATATAAATAGAGAAGAAAGTGAATTTGATGATATATGAAGCTCAAAAAAAAGTCGATTTGAACAAAAGATATTTTTTGTTAGAATAGAAATCGGGTTAAAAATTAACCCGATTTTTGTGAATGAATGTTCATTTTAGGGGTTGTTTGTCTATAAAATAACCAAAAAGGGCAAAAAAAGTTTGATCTTTGGTGTTTTTATAGGATAATAACCATACTTTTGAACGTTCCTTTGGCTATGGCAAAGGAATTGAATTTGTCAAAAGGATAAGTTAGGGCAAATTCAAAACCCTAGTTAAGCAACGTTTAGAGTGTTTCTTTTTTATAAAGTTCACAATAAACAAGGAAACTTTTCTTATTAATAACGATGACTAAATAGAGGACATCAAAATGAAAAAAACTGCAATCGCATTAGTCGTTGCTGGTTTAGCAGCAGCTTCTGTAGCTCAAGCAGCTCCACAAGAAAACACTTTCTATGCAGGTGTTAAAGCTGGTCAAGCATCTTTCCACGATGGTATCAAAGCTAATACTGTAGTTAACCCAACAAACGAATACTCTGAATTTGGTGCTGGTTACAACCGTAACTCTGTTACTTACGGTGTATTTGGTGGTTACCAAGTATTAAACCGTGATAACTTAGGTTTAGCGGTAGAATTAGGTTATGATGACTTCGGTCGTGTTAAATTCAAAGATGCTGGTAAAGTAGCATTCAAACACACTAACCACGGTGCTCACTTAAGCTTAAAAGGTAGCTATGGTCTTGGTGGTTTAACTTCTGCTTTAGAAGGTTTAGACTTCTACGGTCGTGCTGGTGCAGCTTTAGTACGTTCAGACTACAAATTCTATGACACAGCAACTGGTGCACGTGATCACGAAGAAGGTCGTCACAGCTTACGCGTTTCTCCAGTGTTCGCTGCTGGTTTCGAATATGCATTACCTTCATTACCAGAGTTAGCATTACGTTTAGAATACCAATGGTTAGCTCGCGTAGGTAAATTACGTACTCAAGATACTCACAATAGTTCTCAAGACTATAACCCATGGATCGGTTCTATCAACGCTGGTTTATCTTACCGTTTCGGTCAAGGTGCTGCTCCAGTTGTTGCACCTGAAGTTGTAAGCAAAACTTTCAACTTAAGCTCTGATGTAACTTTCGCTTTCGGTAAAGCTAACTTAAAACCACAAGCTAAAGCAACTTTAGACGGTATCTATGGTGAAATCGCTCAAATCAACAACGCTAACGTAGCAGTTGCTGGTTATACAGACCGTATTGGTAAAGATGCACCAAACGTGAAATTATCACAACGTCGTGCAGACTCTGTAGCTAACTACTTAGTAGCTAAAGGTGTTCCAGCTCAAAGCATCTCTGCAGTTGGTCACGGTAAAGCTAACCCAGTTACAGGTTCTACTTGTGACGCGGTTAAAGGTCGTAAAGCGCTTATCGCTTGTTTAGCACCAGACCGTCGTGTTGAAATCGCAGTTAACGGTACTAAATAATTTTATTTAGTTATCCATTAACGGATTAACATTAGAAGACCTAAACTTCGGTTTAGGTCTTTTCTTATATAAATTAAACCTATAATTGAAGGAATTTTTGAATGAAAAAGTGGATTATCTTGATTATTATCGCCGTTGCTGCAGGTTTTGGCTTAATGTCTAGCTACAATGGCTTAGTAAAAGCAGAAACTGAAATTGATTCTGTTTGGGCAAATGTTGAATCATCTTATCAACGTCGTGCAGATTTAATTCCAAACTTAGTGAATACTGTGAAAGGTCAAGCTAACTTTGAACAACAAACATTAACCAATGTCATCGAAGCTCGCGCAAAAGCGACACAAACTAAAATTGATCCGTCTAATTTAACGGAAGAACAATTAAACGAATTCCAACAAAACCAAAATCAAGTAGGTTCAGCATTATCTCGCTTACTTGTTACTGTAGAACAATACCCACAATTAAAAGCGAATGAAGGTTTTATGAACTTACAAGCGCAACTTGAAGGTACAGAAAACCGTATCAATGTCGCTCGTAATAAATTTAATGAAGCTGCACGTATTTATAATGAAAAAGTACGTCAATTCCCAACTAAATTAGCGGCAATGATTTTTGGTTTTAAAGCTAAACCTTACTTTAAATCAGCTGCAGGCGCTGAAAATGCACCAACTGTAAACTTTAACTAAGGTTTATCTATGCCATTCTTTTCCAGAATTCCGGTAGATAAAAAGCAAATCGAGGCGGCGATTAGTCGCCTCGAAAGCTTAAGTTCGGCTGAGTTACGTGTTTATATTGAACGCAAAGTACCAAAGGCTTCAGCACAACTGTCTGCAATGGAACGAGCTTTAGAAGTCTTTGACGAACTGGAAATGCATAAAACAGCGGCACAAAATGCCGTGTTGATTTATGTGGGATATAAAAATCATCTTTGTGCAATCGTAGGTGATAAAGGCATTCATCAATTTGTTGATGTGGCTTATTGGCAGTTACAATGCGATTTAATGATTGAGCAGTTTAAACAAAAAGCTTATACACAAGGCATTGTCGATGCGATTGATCGTATCAGTGATATTTTATCTCGCCATTTCCCTATTCAGCCTGATGATGTGAATGAATTATCTAATGAGGTAATTATTAATGGCTAAGCTTTTATCTTTTATGAAAAGTGCGGTTATTTTTAGCCTTGTTTTTTTTGCTCAAATGGTTGTTGCGGCAGAATTTCCGCCTGCACCAAATCCTTTCCATTACATAAACGATTACACCAACACACTTTCATCAGAACATAAGCAAATTTTAGAAAATAAACTGATTGCTTATAGTAAAGAAACGAGTTCACAAATCGCTGTTGTTTTGGTTCCGACAACCGGTGAATATGAAATTGCTGATTATACCTTTGCTTTAGGTGATAAATGGGGTATTGGGCGTAAAAATCTGAACAATGGCGTGTTGATGCTGATTGCGAAAAATGATCGCAAAGTTTTTATCGCAACAGGGCAAGGTTTAGAAGGCGTACTGCCGGATGCTTTTTTATCGCAAGTCATCCGTTCGGCAATTTTGCCACAATTTAAACAAGGTCAATATGCCCAAGGTATTAATGATGGCTTAAACCAAATTATTGCGGCAAGTAAAGGCGAGTTTGATGCGGCACAAGTTGAAGAAGATGCGTTCGATAAGTACATCCCATTCTTAATGGTATTGGCATTTATTGCTATTGTATTATTTGGTGAATTCCAATATCACAAAGATGAAGTATATATTAGCCCGAATCAACGTGACCAACTGAATAAAATCATTCGTCAAAGTACGATTTCTCGTCGCCGTGGTGGCGGTTCCGGTTTCGGAGGCGGATTTGGTGGAGGCTTCGGTGGAGGCTTCGGTGGAGGTGGTTCTTCCAGTGGTGGCTTTGGTGGCGGTGGCTTTGGCGGCGGTGGAGCTGGTGGAAGTTGGTAAGACCAAGTCTTTCACTCAGGTTCTATCTTATGCTAGAATAGCGCCCTATTCATATTTATTTGAACAAGGAACATTATGGAAACGTTAGACAAAATCAAAAAACAAATCGCTGAAAACCCAATTTTAATTTACATGAAAGGTTCACCAAAATTACCTTCTTGTGGTTTCTCTGCACGTGCATCTGAAGCATTAATGAATTGCAAAGTGCCTTTCGGCTATGTTGATATTCTTCAACACCCAGATATTCGTGCTGAATTACCGGCTTATGCAAACTGGCCAACTTTCCCACAATTATGGGTAGAAGGTGAGTTAATTGGTGGTTGTGACATTATTTTAGAAATGTATCAAGCTGGCGAACTTCAAACCTTATTAAGCGAAGTAGCGGCTAAACATCAAGCTTAATTGACGATAGATTACCAAGATAAACCTGCTTTTTAGCAGGTTTTCTTTTGCTCAAAAAATGATAAACCTGTTATAAAAATGTGATCAGATTAACATTTTTAAATGAAATAACTTGTTGATTAAATTTCCTTAAGATAGACTACATCGCGTTAGTCGGGGTGCCTCTATTAATGGCTGAGAAATACCCGTGAACCTGAAACAGATAATGCTGGCGTAGGAAACTAATCATCTCATTATGCTGTTTCGTTATGCAAAAATAAGGAGAACGCATAATGAACAAAACGCTTCCCATTTTAACCGCACTTTTCACCGCTTCCGCTTTCGCACAAGCTTCACCTCAAACATTAGATGTTTATACTTATGATTCATTTAGTGCTGATTGGAGTGCAGGACCAAAAGTTAAAGCGGCTTTTGAACAACAATTCCCGCAATGTAAGCTGAATTATGTAGCTTTTGATAATAATGGCACTTTGTTTAACCGTGTTCGTCTAGAAGGTAAAAAAATTAAGGCGGATGTAGTACTCGGTTTAGATAGTTATCAAATTGAGGATGCACAAAAACTCAATATTTTTGAGCCAAATAAAGTGGATTTAAGCCAGTTACGTTTACCAATTAAATGGGCAAATCACACGTTCTTACCATTTGATTATGCGCAATATTCGTTTATTTATGACAAAAATAAGCTGGCTAATCCACCAAAGAGCTTAAAAGAATTAGTTGAGCGTCAAGATCTTAAAGTGTTATATCAAGATCCGCGTACAAGCAGTATTGGACGAGGCTTATTGCTTTGGATGAATGCGGTTTATCCAGAAGCTGATGTAGCAAATGCCTGGAAAACTCTTTCTAAACATACGGTCACGGTCACCAAAGGTTGGACCGAGTCTTATGGAGCCTTCTTAAAAGGCGAAGGGGATATGGTTTTAAGCGTCAATACTTCACCGATTTACCATATTCTTTCTGAACAAAAAGACAATTATGTGGCAACGGAATTTGCAGAGGGGAGCGTATTACAAATTGAAGTCGCGGCAAAAGTCGCTAATCGTAATAATGCCTGTGCTGATGAATTTCTAGGATTCTTACTTTCACCGCAAGCTCAAGCGGATATTGCTAAAAATAATGTGATGTTACCCGTGGTAGAGACCAATATCGAAAGTCATATTGATGCGCTTAATTCTCGCGCAAAATCAATGCGTATTTTAGATACCACCACGGTGACAAGTGAGCAGCTTAAAGGCTGGATCAATCAATGGCAAAAAGCTTTATCTAAGTAGTGTTAATGAGCTTATTGCAACATCCGCATTTTCGTCCTCGCCATTATTTGGGCGGAAGTGCGGTCATTTTTTTCATTGTTTTACTCTATGGATTTTCACTTTCTGCTGTTTTTTCAGTTGGAAGTGATTATGCCTTATCTGATTTCTTAAAAGACGATTATTTGCATCAAGTCATCGCTTTTAGTATCGAGCAGGCATTCTTGTCAGCCTTGCTTTCTAGCGTAATTGGAACTTTATTTGCACGCGCTTTTTTCTATTTAGATTTCAACGGCAAATCGCTCATTTTACGCATTTTTTCTCTCACGTTTGTTTTGCCAGCATTACTGGCTATTTTCGGTTTGATTGGGATTTATGGCACGGCAGGTTGGCTAACACAACTGCTGCAAACCTTAGGTATTTCGTGGAAACCCTCCATTTATGGTTTAAGTGGTATCCTCATTGCCCATTTATTTTTTAATATTCCTTTAGCGGCACGAATGAGTTTGCAGGCTTTGCAAAGTGTACCGACCGAACAGCATCAACTCGCGGCACAATTGAATATCAAAGGTTTCATATTTTTCCGTTTAATTGAATGGCCTTATTTGAAAAGCCAAATCGTGTCGGCCTTTGTATTGATTTTTATGCTGTGTTTAACCAGTTTTACGATTGTATTGGCACTTGGTGGCGGGCCACAAAATAGCACACTAGAAGTCGCCATTTACCAAGCCATTTTCTTTGAATTTGATTTATCCAAAGCGGCACTTTTTGCGTTAGTACAATTTGCGTTTTGTTTTGTTTTATTTTCACTTTCACAATATTGGGCGAAAGCACCCGAAACCCAGGTTTCGCAACGTTATCGATGGGTTTTGCCTTCTTCAAGTTCGGTCAAATTTGGACATGTTTTTGTCTTATTCTCGGTGTGCTTATTTATTTTAAGTCCCTTATTCAATATCGTTTTCCAAGGTTTGTCAGCGACCCGATTATTTGGTTATTGGCAAAACCCACAATTATGGAAAGCGCTTGCTTATTCATTAACCATGGCGCCGACCGCAGGGATTTTATCGGTATTATTTGGGTTCTTCTTATTGTTACTTTCTCGTCAACTGCAATGGTTATATCACCCTAAATTAGCTCACTTGATTTTAACAGGTGGAATGATGATTTTAGCCATTCCGACTATTGTCTTAGCAGTCGGCTTATTCCTTTGGTTACAAGATATTGATTTTTCAGCAGGGCATTTGTTTGTGGTGGTATCTGTTTGTAACGCCTTGGCTGCCTTGCCATTTGTGATCAAAATTCTCAATACACCAATGAATCAATCGATGCAATATTATGAAAAACTCTGTTTATCGCTGAATATTACAGGTTGGCAGCGTTTTCGTTTAATTGAATATCCGCTACTAAAAGCCCCGTTGAAATATGCTTTGGCACTCGCAACGACTTTATCACTCGGCGATTTTACAGCGATAGCCTTATTTGGTAGCCCTGACTTCACTTCGTTGCCTCATTTGCTTTATCAACAAATCGGACAATATCGAAGCCAAGAAGCGGCAGTGACGGCATTGATTTTATTGGGCTTATGTTTAGGTTTATTTATGTTTATTGAAGGGCAGAAGGAACAAAATGATTAAATTAAATAATGTGGTCTTCAATTATCAATCCATGCCGATGGTATTTGATTTACATATTCAAGCCCAGGAAAAAATCGCCATCATTGGTGAAAGTGGTTCAGGAAAAAGTACCTTACTGAATTTAATTGCCGGTTTCGAATATGCCGATAGTGGTGAGATTTGGCTAAATGGTGAAAATCATACCAAAACAGCACCTTTTGAGCGTCCTGTTTCCATGCTATTTCAGGAAAACAATCTCTTTACTCATCTTTCTGTAGAAGAGAATATTGCCTTAGGTTTAAAACCGAATTTAGCCTTAAATGCAGAAGAAAAAGCCCTTGTAGAACAAGCTGCAAGTGCGGTCAATTTACAGGATTTTTTAACGAGAAAACCGACCGCACTTTCAGGTGGACAAAAACAGCGAGTAGCGTTAGCGCGCTGTTTGCTACGAGATAAACCCATTTTATTATTGGATGAGCCTTTTTCAGCTCTTGATCCTAAATTACGCATTGAAATGCAGGATTTAATGGATCAATTATGTGAAGAGAAAAAACTCACCATGTTACTGGTGACGCATCAACCCAAAGAAATTGAACGGCATATTGATCGAGTGATTGAAATTCATCAAGGAAAAGTGATCTGATCTCTTTTTATCATATTGCAGAGTAATATGCTCAACTTAATCAAAGCGACATAGCTTAAACGAGGAAAATATAATGACCACAACAAATGTAGTACAGCTTTCATCTATTACACCCCATCCATCAGTAGAGTATTGGTCTGTTTGTAAAGTCGAAGCGTTGTTTGAAACACCTTTTTTAGAATTAGTCTATCGTGCGGCTCAAGTGCATCGAGAGCATTTCAACCCTGGCGCGATACAGTTATCGACGTTGATGTCGATTAAAACGGGTGGCTGTCCAGAGGATTGTGGTTATTGCCCACAATCAGCACGTTATCAAACAGGCGTACAAAATCAGCAGATCTTGGATATTGATGAAATTGTCGAAAAGGCCAAAATTGCGAAAGCACGTGGTGCAGGACGTTTTTGTATGGGCGCAGCATGGCGTGGTCCTAAGCCTAAAGATATGGAAAAAGTGACGGCGATTATTCGTGCGGTAAAAGATATTGGCTTAGAAACTTGCGGGACCTTTGGGTTGCTGCAAGATGGTATGGCGGAAGAGTTAAAAGATGCGGGATTGGATTATTACAATCACAATCTTGATACGGCACCAGAGAATTACCACAATGTCATTGGTACACGCCGTTTTGATGATCGTTTAAGCACATTAGGAAAAGTGCGTCGTGTCGGTTTGAAAGTTTGCTGTGGCGGTATTGTGGGCATGAACGAAACCCGTAAAGAGCGAGCTGGTCTCATTGCAAGTTTGGCAAATCTTGATCCGCAGCCGGAGTCAGTACCGATTAACCAATTAGTGAAAGTAGAAGGCACACCAATGGCAGAGGCGGCTGATTTAGATTGGACTGAGTTTGTTCGTACTATTGCGGTGGCGCGTATTACTATGCCGAAAAGTTATGTTCGTCTATCTGCAGGTCGTCAAGGCATGAGTGAAGAAATGCAAGCCATGTGCTTTATGGCTGGCGCAAATTCCATTTTCTATGGTGATAAATTATTAGTGACTGGCAACCCAGAAGAAGATGGCGATCAGCTTCTTATGGCAAAATTGGATCTTGAGCCGGAAACGGAAGAAAACAGAAAGCCACTCGACAGAAATTAGTCATAAAAAAAGTGCGGTGAAATTCACCGCACTTTTCATTGGGACTTACTTAACTTGTTCGGTTAAGCAAGGCTGAATTTTATTCAGCATTTCTTTTAAAATACGCGCTGGTGCAGCCACGATGTCGCCTGAGCGTAAATAGCCGTGCCCCGCATTGAAATCACACACTAAACCGCCTGCTTCACGCACGATTAAATCACCCGCTGCGCAATCCCAAGGTTTTAAGCCCATTTCGAAATAACCGTCAATGCGACCTGAAGCCACATAGCAAAGGTCTAATGCGGCAGAACCCGTACGACGGAAATCGGCTGCTTCATCAATTAAGTTATTCATGATAGCAAATTGAGTTGGCATCAAGCTTGGTTGTTTGAATGGGAAACCGGTGGCTAAAATCGCCCCGTTAAGTTCATTTTGGCTATCTACACGTAAACGCACTTCATTTAATTTTGCGCCTTCACCACGCACAGCAGTGAATAATTCATTACGAATAGGATCGTAAACCACACCCACTTCAGTACGGTTTTTTACACGGATAGCAATAGAAACAGAGAAATGTGGCAAACCTTTTATAAAGTTGGTTGTGCCATCTAGTGGATCAATCACCCATTGAATATCACTGTCTTTGCCTTCTAATGCACCACGCTCTTCACTGATAATTGTATGATCAGGATAAGATTTTTGAATGATTTCAATGATCTCTGTTTCAGCAGCTTTATCGACGCTAGTCACATAATCATTAATACCTTTTTTACTTGTTTGGATGTCATCACGGCGCTCATAGTTTTTAGCAATCACGTTGCCCGCTTTTCGTGCCGCACGAATAGCGATATTTAACATTGGATTCATATTTCCACCAGATTTTAAAGAACAGATAAATAGGTCGCCTATTATAAGGGAGTTTTAGTAAATAGCCAGTTGAAAATGTTTAATTCACGGTTTTTCCCGTTTTTTAAAGGAAATTTGCGATCAGTATCGCAAAAATAAAGTAGCCAATTTGGCTTTCTTCTAAAGGAATTTTAAAGTGCGGTCAAAAAAGAAGGCATTTTATGTATAAAGGGATAACCTTATTAGAAACCTTGATTGTATTATTTATTTTAAGCTTAACGTTAGCGTTTGCATTGCCTAAATGGCAGAAAAATGATCCCAAATATTTTCTCGAAAAAGAGCAACAACGGCTTTATTTTTTCTTACGTAATATTCAAGCGAGGGCGGAAAACTCATCGGCGATTTGGTTTATTTTGGCCAATCAAGATAGGGCAAATCAACGTTGGTGTATCACAGCTCAAGTAAAAAGTGATCATTTTTGTGATTGTTTTCATCCCCAGAATTGTCCTAAAAACCTTTATGCGCATTTTTACTATCCTTATTTTGAAGGCAAAACGATGCTAATTGGCCCTAAACTATATCCGTCAGAAGTGGCGGTGAAATTTAATGGGGCCAGAAATACCATGGAAACAAATTGTTTTATGTTACAGGCTGAAGAGCATCGAACATTGTTCTCTTTTTTCAATGTGGGCAGTATTAAATTAAAGTCTGATCAAGCGGCGAGTGCGTGTACAAGATGAAATCATTAAAAGGCGAAACATTGGTGAGTTTGTTGATTTCACTTGGCTTATCGGCTTTATTATTGTTATTGGTTGCACAATTTTATGCCCAAACCCAGCAGCAAAATCAGCGTTTAATGTTACAACTCAAATTACAAGCGGAATTACAACGCACAATTCAACTCATCGGGAAAGATCTGCGTCGTGTAGGTTTTCGAGCCGCAAACCAAAAACTCATTGAAGATAATCTGGCTTTATTCGAATTAGACGAAAAGGGCACAGCAATAACTATTGCTCAAGCAGACAATGTACCATTAAATAGTTGTGTCTTGTTTTTTTATGATTTGAATACTAATGGTTGTATTGGGGAAAAGTACACAAAAAATACCTGCGTAAATGGCGTTAAAAATGTGGCAAAAAATATCGAAAAGGAGCTATTTGGTTACAAACTTAACGGGAAAATGATCGAAACTAAACAAACCTATAAAAATGCGGTAAATGCGGATTGTCGCTCGGAAGAATGTCAGCGTGCTTTAACCCAATCTACTTGTAACGCGGGTGGTGGATGGACAGATTTATTGGATGAAAAAGAGTTTGAGATTTCTCAATTACGTTTTGATTGGTTAAAGGAAGGGAAAGGGATTGAAATCAAACTCGCAGGGCATCTTGCAGCACATAAGCATATTCAATACGAAACTTCGCTTGTGGTGCCTTTATTAAATCAAGAAGAATGATCATGAAAAAAGGGATGGTGACACTGACGGCTCTTATTTTACTTTCAGGCTTATTGGCATTGATCTTATTATTTGATGAACAGATCTTTGCGTTTTTTCGATCTCAAATGAGTCAGCGAAAATATTATGTAGAACAAAGCCTAGCGTTACAGAATATCAGTCTGCAACAACAAACACACATTTGTCAAAACTTGCCTTTAAATGGTATTGAAAAAGTGAAACAAGTCTTTTTCGAGTCTTCAGGGGCAGAGGATAAAGTCGCCTATTCTGTTTGGTGTAAACGTGCAGAGTTATTTAAGAAATCGCCCACAAAAGGCATTAATGAAAATATGCTGCGAGATTTTATTTCCAGCGAAAAACAAGCTGATTTTCAACCGCACTTTGTGAAAGTAGAGTCAGTTTTAACTGCTCAAAAAACACCTCAAGTGTATTGGATAACGCAAAGCCAATTAGAAATTAAAGGGAATGTGAGTGGTATTCTGCTAGCAGAAGGCGATTTAAGTTTAACCGGCAAAGGGCATATTAGTGGTGCTGTGATTACTGGAGGCTCACTTAAGTTGGCGGGAGACGTGACGATAGCTTACGGTAAAGCTGTGGTAACAAAACTCGTACAAGAATATAGCCAATGGCGTTTGGTGGATAAAAGTTGGAGTGATTTAAGTGCGCAAGATCAAAGTGAATAATGGCATGTCGTTAATGTCACTTTTATTAGCCTTATTGATTTTCAGCGGGTTATTTTTGATCTTTAACCGATGGACGACTGAGCAACGGAAAAGTGCGGTCAGAGTTTTTCAAGAATTTCAGGCGATTCAAATTGCTGAAAATCAGGCTCAACGTCAGTTTTTAGGCTTGTCTTGTGAAAATAGCGTAGAACAAAATGGCATTCAATTTGCAATTCAATGCAGTCATCATCAAGTGAATATACGCTATCCTCAAGGTGAATTTTTATTGAAAACCGAGTAAAATAACGCATTGTTTTTGCTTTCAAAAGGGCGTTACTTTGTTCGTTACTTATTATTCAAACCAACTAGAAATTCAAAAGGATATTTTAGTTTCGCTATTGGAAAATTTACCGCAAGATGAGCCGTTTCAATCTGACATTGTGTTGGTGCAAAGTCCGGGTATGGCACAATGGTTGCAAATGGAAATTGCTAAAAAACGCGGCATTGCAGCGAATTTTCAATTCCCCATGCCTTCCAGTTTTATTTGGAAACTTTACGCCGATAATTTGCCGAATGTTTCTACGCAAAACCCTTTTGAAAAAGATTCAACGTTATGGCGATTAATGAGATTAATCCCTACCTTTTTACAGCAAAAAGAATTTGAACCATTAAAAAAATATTTAGCGTCTTCACCTGCGTCAGAACAGCAAAAACTTTATCAATTAAGCCTAAAAGTTGCCGATTTATTTGACCAATATCTCGTCTATCGTCCCGAATGGATTGCCGCATGGGAAGAAAATAACGATGAAAAGATCTTGGCTCAAATTAATCAGCAAAAGCAGGGGCTTTCGGCGTTAAATCCTACCTTTCTTTCTCAAATTAAAGGCAATATTCATTGGCAGGGAATTTTATGGCGAGCCTTGGTGGATGATGTCCAATGTGATTTCGGTGGAAAAGCAAAACATCGTGCTGCACTCAATCAACAATTTTTAGCATTATGTCGTGATCCCAATGCGACACTCAACTTACCAGAACGTATTTTTATTTTTGGTATTCCTGCATTGCCAACGGTTTATCTCAATATTTTCCAAGGTATTTCAGCTAAAACAGACGTGCATTTATTCTTCAATAATCCATGTCAAGAATATTGGGGCGATTTGCGAGATCTGAGTAAATCCTATTTATTAGAAAGACAGCGTTTCTTGAAAGAAAGCGACGATGTGAAGCCTTTAATTTCAGCCGAGCAAGTGTCATGGGAACCTACCGACCTTGATTACACTAATCAACAAGAAGAATTGTTCAGCGGGAATCCGCTTTTAGCCTCTTGGGGAAAAATGGGACGGGATTTTCTCTATCAATTAGTGCGAGATGAGGAAAATATTCAAGCCATTTCCCGTGATTACTATGCAGAACTTCCCGAAAAAACGTTGTTAGGGCAGATCCAAAATCAAATTTTGACGTTAAGTCATGGTGCATTAAATGTCGCGAAAAATGACCGCTCTTTGGTCGTGAAATCTTGCCATAGCGCGATGCGAGAAGTTGAAGTGCTGCATGATTATTTGTTGGATTTATTCAATCAAAATCAGCATAAGCCAAAAGAAGAACAGATTACACCAAAAGATGTGGTGGTCATGGTGGCCGATATTAACCAATATACGCCTTATATTCAGGCTGTCTTTGGTGCGAATAGTGCGGATGCACCTGTTATTCCGTTCTCAATTTCTGACAGTAAATTGTCTGAAAGTGATGTGATCGTGTCGAGCTATCTTTCGCTGTTAAATTTAAGAGAAAGTCAGTTTGGTGCCGAAGAAGTACTGGCTTTATTAGATATTCCGGCTATCCGTGAGCGTTTTAATATTGCCCTTGCAGATCTCGAGCAAATTCGTGAATGGGTGAAAGAGTCGGGTATTCGCTTTGGTTTAGAAAAACTGCAGAATACACTGAATTTTAACGCGTGGCAGGCGGGGCTTGAACGTATGACCTTAGGTTATGCGATGCGTGAAGAGCAAGGCGTTTGGCAAGACAGTCTTGGACTTGATAGTAGCTATGGATTGAAAGGGCAGTTAGTAGGTGCAGTGAATCAATTTTTTACGGCCTTAAATAAATGGCATCAAGATTTGCAAAAGGCACACAATATTGAAAAATGGCGTGAAAAATTGACCGCACTTTTGACTGATTTCTTTGTGCAAAATGAAGAAACTGCGGATACCTTATTTTATATTCAAGATTGTATCAATGCCTTTGCCGATGATTTGCAGACCGTCAATTTTGAAGAAGCTTTGCAAGCGGATGTCATTGCGGAAGTGATGTCTGCTCGTTTAGAAGAAACACCAAACAGCCTTCGTTTCTTAGCGGGGAAAGTGAATTTCTGCACACTTTTACCAATGCGTTCCATTCCTTTTAAAGTGGTGTGTTTGCTCGGAATGAATGAGGCGGATTACCCACGCAGTCATACACCAAATAGTTTTGACTTAATGCAATATCATCATCAAAAAGGCGATCGTGTTCGTCGAGATGATGATCGTTACTTATTCCTTGAAGCCTTACTGGCCGCAAGATCCCATTTTTATGTGAGTTATGTAGGCTCTTCAATTATTGATAATCAACCTAAAGAACCTTCAGTATTGGTGAGCCAGTTAATTGATTATATTACTCATTATTCAGAAAATGGCTTAAGGATTGAACAACATCCAATGACGGCATTTAGTCCAAGTAATTTCCAAAATGAAGGGAAAATTAACCGCTCTTTTGCAAAAAAATGGCTGCCGATTGCTCAATTCCAAGAAAGAAAATGTCATGAATTTGTTGTGCCGATGGGCGAAAATCAAGAGCCAATAACGGAAATTGAACTCGATCGTTTTGTGAGTTTTGTTGAAAATCCAGTGAAATTCTTTTTTGAAAAGCAGCTTGGCGTGTATTTCCGAGATGAAGATGAGCGCATTGAAGAAAGTGAAAACTTCACGTTAAATGGTTTGGATCATTATCGTATTAGTAATGAGTTATTGCATTTGGAGGAAGCGCAATTTAACGATTATTTCGCCAAACAGCGAGTGAAAGGCATCATGCCACGCGGCGAGTTTGCGGAAGTTTGTGCGCAATCCATTCGTGCTGATATATTGGCTTTTAAAGAGAAAATTAAGGATTATTCTTCACCACATAGTGAGAGTGTTGATTTTGTGGTGGAAACGGCACAAGGCAACATTCGCTTGTTTGGCTATATGGAGCCATTATTTGGTGATGAAAATCAGATAATCGAATGGAGATTTGCAAAATATAAAGATCGTTATCGTATTCGCCCATGGCTTTATTATCTCATTCAACTGGCGACGAAAGAGAACGCACTGCCGCCACGCATTATCGCTAAAGATAAGGATTTAACATTAAAAACAATAGAAAAATCAACCGCACTTGAGAAACTGAAAATGTATGTCGAGGCTTATTTACAAAGCCAGCAACAAATTCAGCTCATTCCAACGGAAAATATCGCGAAGTTTATTGAAAAAGATGAAAGTTCGGTCAATTTTGACAATGTTTTGACGAATATCGAATCCCTTGCGAAAGATGATCCTTATGGCTATGGAAAAGCTGATCCTTATTGGGCGAGGGTGTTGGGGCAAACAGAACAATTTAAATCGCAGGATGGTCTCTTGCAGTTGGTGAAACAAACCACCTCCTGGTTTGGAGAAATGTTGTCTTAAAGTGGATCTTCAGATCGAAAAGATCTTGGATTTTTGATAAGATGCTGACTTAAGAATAATTTTGAAAAGGATCTAAAATGCGTTGTCCGTTTTGTTCAACTGAAGAAACTAAGGTGATTGACAGCCGTTTGGTTTCTGATGGGTATCAAGTGCGTCGTCGTCGGGAATGCGGGAATTGTCATGAACGCTTTACCACCTTTGAAACGGCCGAATTAGTGGTGCCAAAAATTATTAAAAATGATGGGTCACGCGAGCCATTTAACGAAGATAAATTGCGTAGTGGTATTCAACATGCGTTAGAAAAACGCCCTGTAAGTTCGGATGATGTGGAAAAAGCCATCAGCCATATTATTATCCAATTACGTGCGACAGGTGAGCGCGAAGTGCCAAGTCATCTCGTGGGCAAATTAGCCATGAATGAGCTGAAAGAATTAGATAAAGTGGCGTATATCCGTTTTGCGTCCGTTTATTTGAGCTTTGATAATATCAATGAATTCACCAAAGAAATTGAAAGCTTAAAGGATTAGTATGAATGGCACCTTTTCCCCTGATGACGTGAAATTTATGCAACTGGCTCTTGAGCTTGCGGCAAAAGGGCAGTACACCACTACGCCTAATCCATCCGTAGGATGTGTGTTAGTTAAAAACAGTGAAATTGTCGGGAAAGGGTTTCATTTTAAAGCTGGTCAGCCTCATGCAGAACGTGTGGCATTGGCAGATGCCGGTGAGAAAGCGAAAGGCGCAACGGCTTATGTGACGCTTGAACCTTGTTCTCATTATGGACGCACACCGCCTTGTGCATTAGGTTTAATTGAAGCGGGTGTCAGTCGAGTTGTCGCCGCCATGGCCGATCCTAATCCTCAAGTGGCCGGCAAGGGCTTAAAAATGTTAGCAGATGCAGGCATTCCAAGTGCGGTCAATTTATTGAATGAACAAGCTGAAGCCTTAAATAAAGGTTTTCTCAAACGTATGCGAACTGGCAAGCCTTATGTGCAGCTAAAATTAGCCATGAGTTTAGATGGACGAACAGCCATGGCGAGCGGTGACAGCAAGTGGATCACGGGTGAAGCCGCTCGTGCAGATGTACAAAAAATGCGAGCCAAAGCGACCGCACTTTTATCTACAAGTGCTACCGTGTTAGCCGATGATCCAAGCTTGAACGTGCGTTGGAATCAATTCCCCGATGATCTAAAAGCGGAATATGCTGAAGATACTGTGCGTCAGCCTATTCGCATAATCTTAGATTCTAAAAATCGAGTTCAACCAAACCATCAATTATTCCATACCCATTCGCCAGTTTGGCTTGTGGGTTCAATTCCACGGGATATGTCTGTATTCCCTGATTTCTGTGAGCAAATGTTACTGCCAGAAAACTATGATTTTGATCTATTGATGACAGAATTAGGTAAGCGACAAGTGAATTCTGTTTGGGTTGAAGCTGGCGCCAATTTAGCGGGTAGCTTGATTGAACAACATGCTGTAGATGAATTAATCATTTATGTCGCCCCGAAACTCTTAGGAGATAAAGCTCGAGGATTATGCCAACTCCCGCATTTGGAAAAACTTGCGGATGCCCCATTGTGGCAACTGCAAGAATGTGAAAGAATTGGGGATGATTTAAAGCTCAGTTATTTACCTAATTTATTAATAAAAGAATAAAAAATGTTTAAAAAACTTTTCCACTCCGCCCTTTGGGGGCTTGCTGCGGCAGGTGTTATTTTATTTGCCGTTCCTAAGCTCAATAACAGCAGCCTTTTTTCTGCTGATGATATCGTTTCGTTTAATAGTGCCGTGAGAATTGCTTCTCCAGCCGTGGTGAACGTGTACAACCGCTCTTTTTCTTCTGCTAGCATTAATGATAGCGATCAATTACAGGTAAATAACTTAGGTTCTGGCGTGATTATGACAAAAGACGGTTATATTCTCACCAATAAACACGTTATTCAAAATGCCGATCAAATTGTGGTGGCACTGCAAAACGGCAATATTTATGAAGCGAATTTAATCGGTTCGGATAATTTGACAGATCTTGCGGTATTAAAAATCAAAGCAACCAATCTTTCTACCATTCCACAAAATAAAGAACGCCAAGTACGAGTGGGTGATATTGCTTTGGCTATTGGTAACCCGTATAACCTCGGTCAAAGTGTTTCTCAAGGGATTATCAGTGCGGTAGGGCGTAGTGCCGTAGGGGATTCTTTAGGTCGTCAAAACTTTATTCAAACAGATGCGTCGATTAACCGCGGTAACTCTGGTGGCGCGTTGATTAACTCAGCAGGCGAATTAGTAGGGATCAGCACGTTAAGTATTGGTAAAACAGCCAATGAAATTGCAGAAGGGTTAAATTTTGCGATTCCAATTAGTATCGCTAATGATGTGTTATATAAAATTATTCGCGATGGACGCGTGATTCGTGGTTATTTTGGGGTACAAAGTGAAATTACCGCTAATTCAAATGGTGGTATCGTGATTACAGGCGTGACCGCCAATAGCCCTGCAGCGAAAGCGGGCATCCAAGTAGGTGATGTGATTTTACGTTTAAATAAACAAGATAACCTGTCTATTCGTGAAATGATGCAAATTATCAGTGATACTAAACCGAATACTGAAGTCATCGTTACCATTTCTCGCTTAGGTAAAGTGATTGATCTCCCTGTGATTATTGAAGAGTTCCCGTCTAATTAAGGATATATTGTGGAAGTTAAAACCAGTCACTTTTTTGCCTGTTTAGATCGTCTTCGCTTAATTCAGCGTTGGTCATTGATGCGCAATATTGAAAAGGAAAACTTAGCGGAGCATAGTCTGCAAGTTGCCTTTGTGGCACAAGCTTTAGCGATTATTAAAAATCGCTTTTTTGGTGGGGAAGTGAATCCTGAGCGTATTGCGGTGATGGCGATGTATCATGATACCTCTGAAATTTTCACCGGTGATTTACCAACCCCAATTAAGTATTTCAATTCTGAAATCACGCATGCTTATAAAGATATTGAAGCGGCAGCTGAATTGCATTTAATTAGCTTGCTCCCGACTGAATTGCAAGAGAGTTTTGCTCCATATTTAGATAGTGAGCAATTTAGCCCAGAAGAAAAGCATCTAGTAAAACAAGCGGATTTGATTTGTGCTTATATCAAGGCTCAATTTGAATTAGAGCATGGTAACCATGAATTTAAAACAGCGAAAAAACGTTTAGAAAATCTAATGGAACAATGGCACAGTCAAGAAATGGATTATTTTTTACAGGTCTTTTTGCCGAGTTTTGGGCGCTCGATTGATGAGATAGCGTTATAAATTAAAATAAAAAAGTGCGGTTAATTTTAACCGCACTT
>NZ_KV801804.1:47600-384829 GCF_001810545.1 Haemophilus sp. HMSC066D02
GTTTCTAGGATTATTTCAATGTTGCCAAAATAATCTGTTCTGGATCCACGTGTAACCACACATCTTGTCCCACTTTCCAACCATCTTTGCTATGAATGCTCGCGCAAAATTCAATTGAGCTGTCCTTTATTTGCACAATGGCTTCTTCATTCTGCATTGAAAGAATCGTCGCTTGAAAAAGGTTATTTTTTTCTTCTAATGGGGTGGCGCTAATTTTCACCCAAGGGGCTTTAAACATGACCATCACTTCTTTTTCAGTAATAAGTCTGAGACGCTCAGCACTGCGCATTGTGATTGAAACATGTAATGGATGAGGCAAATCCTGAATGTTTACTGCAACAATGCAGCGAGAGTCCACAATATGTTGACTTGCAACCTTACCAAAAAATTGATTGCGTGCGCTACTTTGTAAGGAGAATTTTGCCGTTGCTGAAAGGAGACTGTTTAGCGGGATCGTCTCATCTTGCAGAATATGAAAGGCGTGCTCTTGCGTTTGTTCGAGCAAATCATAAAGCTGCAGTAAACGCTCGGCATAAGTGGTTAATGAGGTACCGCCTCCATTTTTCCCACCGATATTACGTTCTAAAAGCGGTTTTGGGCTGATTTTATTCATTGCCTCAAGGTGATCCCAAGCACTTTTGTAGCTTACTTTGGCGTTTTTGGCTGCTTGGTTGATTGAGCCACATTCTTTAATTTCTTTTAAGAGGCGAACACGTTTTGGATCAATAAATAATTCTTGATGAAGTTTGATCGTCAGTAAAATTTCAGTTTGTTTCATCATCTCCTCCTAATACACAATTCTGTTTATTTTACTTGATCTTTAAGTTTTTCTGTATGCTTATTTAAAAATTCAAGTTATAATTTACCCGTAGTATATTTTTTTATATATAGTTTCATTTATATAGGAGATAAATAATGAAATTAACTAAATTTGCAACCGCACTTTTAATTGCGGGTATGGGGGTATCTTTTGCTGCATCAGCAAAAGTGACTGTGTTTGCTGCCGCTTCAATGACTGATGCGTTACAACAAATTGCAGATCAATACCAAACTGAAAAGCCAAATAATACCGTCGTTTTCTCTTTTGCTTCTTCTTCTACCCTTGCAAAACAAGTTGAAGAAGGTGCACCAGCAGACTTATTTATTTCAGCTAGCAACAAATGGATGAAATATTTATCAGATAAGAATCTTACTGTTAAAGAGACTGAGAAAGTCATAGCTGGCAACGAATTAGTGTTAATTGCACCAGCCAAAAGTGCCACTAATTCAGTAGATATTGCAAAAGGTGAATGGATCAAAGGTTTAAAAGACAGCTATTTATCTGTGGGTGATCCTGCGCATGTTCCTGCAGGACAATATGCTGAAGAGTCATTAACCAAATTAAATTTATGGGATCAAGTTAAAGATAAGTTAGCGCGTGCGAAAGATGTGCGTGGTGCGTTAGCCTTAGTTGAACGCGCTGAAGCCCCTTATGGTATCGTGTATAGCACTGATGCAAAAGTGAGTAAAGACGTGAAAGCAGTAGGTGTATTCCCGAAAGACAGTTATAAACCAGTTGAATATCCCGTTGCGATTTTAAAAGATCATGACAATGCGGATACCCGTGATTTCCTTAATTACTTAGAATCGAGTGCAGCGAAAAAAATATTTGTTGAATATGGTTTCTCTGTGAAATAATGAGCTCAGACTTTATAAAGAAAGGACAGGCAACTGTCCTTTTTGTTATCTCTAAAGAAATTTCGTCATATCGATATATACACAAGGAAATATTTTGCTCTCTTGGTTTCAATTAAGCCCGATGGAATGGGATGCGATTCACTTAAGCATGAGTGTCGCATTGAGTTCTATGCTTTGGAGTTTGCCCTTCGCAATTTTTATTGCTTGGTTACTGGCTCGTAAGGAATTTTATGGTAAGTCGCTGGTTACAGGAATTATTCATCTGCCTTTGGTGTTACCGCCGGTAGTAATCGGTTATTTATTATTAGTCGCCATGGGACGTAATGGCTTTATTGGCAAGTATTTATATCAATGGTTTGGCTTATCCTTTGGCTTTAGCTGGAAGGGGGCAGTATTAGCTTCAGCGGTAGTGGCATTTCCATTGGTCGTACGAGCGATACGTCTTTCCTTAGAAAGCATCGATTTTAAGTTAGAGCAAGCCGCACAAACGCTTGGCGCTTCGCCTTGGCGAGTCTTTTTTACAATCACGTTGCCTCTTTCTTTACCTGGCGTATTGGCAGGTTTAGTATTAGGTTTTGCACGCTCTTTAGGAGAGTTTGGTGCGACTATTACTTTCGTTTCCAATATTGCGGGTGAAACTCAAACCATTCCTTTAGCAATGTATTCGTTTATCCAAACACCTGGCGCAGAAGCACAAACTGCACGCCTTTGCTTGTTTGCGGTGATCCTTTCATTAATTTCCTTATTGCTTTCCGAAGCCTTAAGTAAACGGATGCAGAAAAAATTGGGGCAGGGCGATGCTACACATTAATGTACAACAACAATTAGGTCGCCTGACTTTGCGAGCGGATCTCCAGCTACCAACACAAGGTGTGACGGCTATTTTTGGTTTGTCAGGTTCGGGTAAAACCTCATTGATTAATTTAGTGAGTGGTTTAACTCATCCTGATCAGGGATTTATTCGTTTAAATGACCGCACTTTGGTCGATGTGGAGAACGGTGAGAATCTCCCCGTGCATCAGCGCAAAATTGGCTATGTATTCCAAGATGCCCGTTTATTTCAGCATTACAACGTCAAAGGCAATTTACGTTATGGCATGAAGAATGTCAGCCGTGAAGACTTTGACTATATCGTTCAGCTACTTGGTATTGAACCGTTACTCAAACGCTATCCTCTGACGTTATCGGGTGGCGAAAAACAACGTGTGGCGATTGGACGAGCCTTATTGACAGATCCTGATATTTTGTTAATGGATGAACCTCTTTCAGCTTTAGATGTGCCTCGCAAACGTGAGCTTATGCAATATCTGGAAAGTCTATCCAAAGAAATTAATGTGCCGATTTTATATGTGACGCATAGTTTGGACGAATTATTGCGTTTGGCCGATCGTGTTGTGCTGATGGAAAACGGCAAAGTAAAAGCCTATGACACCTTAGAAAATGTGTGGAACAGTCCGTTATTTGCTCCTTGGAAAGGCGAATCGGAACAGAGTAGTGTATTGGCGTTGCCAGTATATTTACATAATCCAACTTATAAAATGACCGCACTTTCTTTAGGCGAACAACAGCTTTGGATCAACGAAGTGCATCATCAAGCGAATGAAAAAGTGCGCGTCTGTATTTATAGTTCCGATGTGTCACTCACTCTCAGCAAGCCAGAGCAAACGAGTATTCGCAATATATTACGAGGGCAAATCGTACAAATCGTTCCGCAAGAGAATCGCATTGATATTGCGGTGTTGGTGGAAGGGCATAAAGTTTGGGCAAGTATCAGTAAATGGGCGTTTAATGAATTGCATTTTGCTCAAGGCATGGATGTTTATGTACAAATAAAAGCCATTTCTGTCGTGTAAAGTCATTACTTATAAAATAAAAGTGCGGTCAATTTCAAAATAGTTTTAAAATTGACCGCACTTTCTGTTTAGGATTACTTACCTAAGTTATCAAAGAATTTCTTCACACCGTCTAAAAAGCTTGAAGATTTCGGGCTATGAGATTTTTGCCCTTTCAAACTTTCTTCCAGTTTTTCTAATAATTCTTTTTGTTCTTTATTTAAGTTGACTGGTGTTTCAATCACCACGCGGCAAATGAGATCGCCTGCGTAGCCGCTACGTGTAGAGATCACCCCTTTACCACGCATACGGAATAGTTTGCCTGTTTGGGTTTCCGCAGGAATTTTGAGTTTCACTTTACCGTCTAAAGTTGGGACCTCAATTTCACCCCCTAACGCTGCCATTGAGAAACTGATTGGCACTTCGCAGTAGAGGTTGTTTCCATCACGTTCAAAGATATGATGTTCTTTAACGTGAATCACCACATATAAATCGCCTGCTGGCGCACCATTTTCACCCGCTGCGCCTTCACCGCTTAAACGTAATTGATTGCCGGTATCCACACCTGCTGGAATTTTAACGGACAGGTTTTTCTTCTTGTGAACACGACCTTCGCCATGGCAGCTTTTACATGGTTTTTCAATTTTCTTACCAGAACCATGACAAGTCGGACAAACCGCTTCAGTTACGAAGAAGCCTTGTTGACGACGAACACGACCAGAACCATGACAGCTTGGACATGTTTCAACTTTTGAGCCTTTTTCTGCACCAGAGCCATCACAGCTATCGCAGTGAGCAAGCGTATTGATTTGGATGTCTTTGGTTGTACCTTTTACGGCTTCTTCTAACGTAATTTGGATGTCATAACGTAAATCTTCACCACGCACTACGCGCTGACGACCACGTCCGCCACCGCCGAAGATATCGCCGAACATATCACCAAAAATATCACCAAAATCAGCGCCACTGAATCCGCCACCGAAGCCACCGCCTCCCATGCCACCTTGTTCAAAGGCTGCGTGACCGTATTGATCGTAAGCCGCACGTTTTTCTTTATCACCTAAAATTTCATAGGCTTCTTGGATTTCTTTAAATTTTTCTTCTTTGGCTTTATCACCTTTGGTTCTATCAGGGTGATATTGCATGGCGAGTTTTTTGTAAGCACGTTTAATTGCTTTTTCATCTGCGCCACGTTCAACACCAAGAACGTCGTAATAATCTTTCTTTGCCATAATGTTTTCGTTTTCCGTTTAAAAATATAAATTTAAAAAATTTTATTTTGTTATTGTGTGGTACTGCATAACAACATACCTAACAATAAAAATGATGCCGAAGGCAGAAATATCAAGGGTAAATACGTTAATTTATACTTGTTTTTGTTTGCTTACTATTAAGATAAGTAAACAAATAAAAATAAGCGATAAGCTGAACGCTTTTATCTCTCTATTTAAAGTGGCAGGCAATTTGCCTGCCTTATAATACTTATTTCGCTGCAGCGAATGCTTGTTCTAAGTCAGCTAAAATATCTTGAATATTTTCAATACCGCAAGAAAGACGAATAAGTCCTGCAGAAATACCAACTTGTTCTAGTTCAGCTTCACTTAATTGGCGATGTGTTGAAGTCGCTGGATGTAACGCACAAGTACGAATATCGGCTACGTGTACTTCACGTGAGATCATTTGTAACGCGTTTAACCATTTTGCCGCGGTTTCTTTGCCACCTTTAATCTCAAAGGAAATGACACCACACAAGCCATTAGGTAAATATTTTTGTTTGAGTGCATAGTATGGTGAGCTAGATAAGCCAGGGTAATTCACTTTAGCGACTTGCGGATTTTTTTCTAAAAACTCGGCTACGGCCTGTGCATTTTCATAATGACGTTGCATACGAAGTGCTAGGGTTTCCATACCTACATTCAATAAGAAACTATTTTGTGGGGCAGGCGCTGCACCTAAATCACGCATTAATTGAACACGCGCTTTGACAATATAAGCCGCAGGGCCGAAGGTTTCTGTATAAACTAAACCGTGATAAGTTTGGTCTGGTGTGCTTAGTTGCGGATATTTACCGTTATTCCAATTAAAGTTACCACCGTCTGTAATTGCACCACCAAGGGCAATAGCATGACCATCTAAATATTTAGATGTGCTGTGAATGACCACATTCGCGCCAAATTCGATTGGACGACAAAAATAGGGGGTAGCAAAGGTGTTATCAACTAATAATGGCGCCTCTGCAGCTTTTGCTAAGGCAGCAAATTTTTCAATATCTAACACTCGTAAAGCGGGGTTAGCAATGGTTTCAGCAAAGACCGCTTTTGTATTTGGACGGATTGCTTTTTTGAGTTCTTCAAGTGGTAAATCTTGATCTACAAAAGTCACTTCAATACCCATTTTTTTGAATGTGTGGGCAAATAAATTGTAGGAACCGCCATACACATAAGAAGAGGAAATGAAGTGGTCGCCCGCTTCTAAAATATTTAACATTGCGTAGAAAACAGCAGATTGGCCTGAGGCAGTACACATTGTTGCGACGCCACCTTCAAGTGCGGTAATTTTTTCTTCCGCTGCATTAGTTGTTGGGTTTGCTAGGCGAGTATAGAAATAACCTGCAGCTTGTAAATCAAATAACTTACCAATTTCTTCTGCAGAATCGTAGGTATAAGTTGTGCTTTGCACGATAGGTTGAACACGTGGCTCACCGTTTTTAGGGCTATAGCCAGTATGGAGGCATTTCGTTTCGAATTTCATTGTTTTTTCCTTTAGTTGTGTTTGTTTTGGGGATAAAGTGCGATCGTTTTTTATAAAATTTTATGCACTTTGAGTTTAGCAATGAGGTTCAACAGCGATATAAATTTCTACCAAACCATCAGGGTGGTATTTTTCAAAATCTACCGAATAAGCCCGCTTAAGTAAACCTTGTTGTTCTTTTTTCCAGATCAGTTGCCATGTTTGATAAATTTCATCTACTTTGCAACGAAAAACTTCGTAGAAACTCAAATCTTCAATTTCAATCACCGGGATATCTGTTTCTAATGCTACTTCACTTGCAATCGCAAAATCATAGTCAGCTTGGTAATTCGTAGCATAATTAAAATAAATGCCATAACAACAGTGACCTTGTGGTAGTTTATTGAGGTTGTTTTGCCAAAGGGACGGGATTATCTCATCTGCTATGTTATTATTTAAGCGTTGTTGTACGATTGGGTAGAGTTTTAATGCCATTTATCCTCCTGGTTTATTTTTCCTCACTTCACTTTTTCAAATAAAGTCAGGAAAAATGGCATTTAATGAATATGCCAAAAGGGCGTATTGCTACGCCCTTCGATTTGGGTTCAAGTGAAATTATTTATTATCTTTCACTTCTTCAAACTCTGCATCAACAACATCATCATTTGGATTGCTGTTGCTTTGAGCTTGTTGTGCATTACCTTGTGGTTGTGCAGCTTGAGCAAGTTTTTGAGCAACTTCTGCAAGCGCTTGAAGTTTAGCTTCGATTGCTGCTTTATCTTCGCCTTTCGCTGCAGTTTCTAAATCGCTTAATGCGCTTTCAATTGCAGCACGATCTTCAGCTGGAACTTTATCACCGGCTTCTTCTAATTGTTTACGTGTACTGTGTACAAGATGATCCGCTTGGTTGCGAGCTTGTACTAATTCTTCAAATTTACGGTCTGCTTCAGCGTTTGCTTCTGCATCGCGAACCATTTGTTGAATTTCTTCATCACTTAAACCAGAAGAGGCTTTGATAGTGATTTGTTGTTCTTTACCCGTACCTTTATCTTTCGCAGAAACGTGGATGATACCGTCAGCATCGATGTCGAAGGTTACTTCAATTTGTGGCATACCGCGTGGAGCCGGGTTGATGCCTTCAAGGTTGAATTGACCTAAAGATTTATTCGCTGATGCTTGTTTACGTTCACCTTGTAATACGTGAATGGTTACTGCACTTTGGTTATCTTCTGCTGTTGAGAATACTTGTGATTTTTTAGTTGGAATCGTAGTATTTTTCTCAATTAAGGTAGTCATCACACCACCCATGGTTTCGATACCTAAAGATAATGGTGTTACGTCTAACAATAATACATCAGTTACATCACCTGCTAATACACCACCTTGAACAGCTGCACCGATAGCAACTGCTTCATCTGGGTTCACATCTTTACGAGGTGCTTTACCGAAGAATTCTTCTACTTTTTGTTGTACTAATGGCATACGGGTTTGACCGCCCACTAGGATAACATCATCAATTTGTGATGCACTTAAGCCAGCATCGTTTAATGCAACTTTTACAGGTTCAAGTGATTTAGCCACTAAATCTTCTACTAAAGATTCTAATTTAGCACGAGTTAATTTAATGTTTAAGTGTTTAGGACCTGTTGCATCTGCCGTGATGTAAGGTAAGTTCACATCAGTTTGTTGTGCAGAAGAAAGTTCAATTTTTGCTTTTTCACCTGCTTCTTTTAAACGTTGCATTGCAAGTGGGTCATTACGTAAATCAACGCCTTGTTCTTTTTTGAACTCATCTACTAAGTAGTTGATTACACGGTTATCAAAGTCTTCACCACCTAAGTGAGTATCCCCATTGGTTGCTAATACTTCAAAGGTTTTTTCACCACCCACTTCATCAATTTCGATGATAGATAAGTCGAATGTACCACCACCTAAGTCATATACAGCGATAGTTTTGTTGCCTTGACCTTTATCTAAACCGTAAGCTAATGCTGCAGCTGTTGGTTCGTTGATAATACGTTTAACTTCTAAGCCTGCGATACGACCTGCATCTTTTGTTGCTTGACGTTGAGCATCGTTAAAGTAAGCAGGAACAGTGATTACCGCTTCAGTCACTGGCTCACCTAAGAAATCTTCTGCAGTTTTCTTCATTTTTTTCAATACTTCTGCAGAGATTTGTGGAGGCGCAAGTTTGTCACCTTTTACATTTACCCAGGCATCACCATTGTCTGCTTTAGTGATTTCAAATGGCATAATGTCGATATCACGTTTTACTTCAGCATCGTCAAAGCGACGACCGATTAAACGTTTAATCGCGAATAATGTATTTTTTGGGTTGGTCACTGCTTGGCGTTTTGCCGGTTGACCCACTAAAATTTCGTTATCATTTGTATAAGCGATAATTGACGGGGTAGTACGATCGCCTTCTGCGTTTTCAATTACGCGTGGTTTATCACCATCCATTACAGCGACACAAGAGTTTGTTGTACCTAAGTCAATACCAATAATTTTTCCCATGTTGTTACTCCTAATTAAATTTTAAATTCGTTGTAAATTGTTACGATGAATAAGATGTGGATACTTTTTCGCATTTCAAGAGGCAAGATTTAAAATTTTTTCTTCCTTTTAAAGTGCGGTCATTTCCGTTCTTGTTTTACAAAATAAGTCCAGCTGAACAAAGTTCAAGGGGGAAATATAAAATTATTTTGAAAAAATAAGAAAAAAATTGTGATTTGTGGTAAATTGCCGACAATTTTAATCATCTATTAATTTAACAAAGGAATCTAAATGAAAAAATCAGTTGTAGCATTAGGCGTAGTTGTAGCTCTCGGTGCAGTAAGTGTCGGTGGTGCGTGGTTTACCGGGGAAAAAGCACAAACTGAATATTTACGTCAAATTGAATTAGCAAATAAACAAGCTCAAACTTTAGGCTTATCGGATTCATTTAAAGTTGTTTATCAAAATAAACAGTTTGAACGCGGTTTCTTTACCTCTCAAGTAGAAGATGAAGTGGTTATTTCTTTACCTAAAGAAGGGAAAGTATTCACTATTCCCCTTTCAACTAAACTTTATCATGGCCCATTTCCGCTTAATCAGCTAGAAAAATTTAACTTTGTACCAACGATGTTTTCAGCACAAGGTGTGATTGGTAAAAATGAAACAACCCAACCTTTATTTGATTTACTTAAATCAGATAAGCCAGTTCAATATCAAGCCTCTACTAGCTATAGCTTAGCAACAAAAGGTAAAGTTGAACTAGCTGCTGGGGAAGTGACAGATCCAAATTCTCCACAAAATAAAATAGCGTGGTCAAATATCAATATTGGTTTTGATGTAGATAAAGATCGTGCGGGTAAATATGACATGACCTTAGACGAAGTGACTGCTGATTTAGGACCTAATAGTGCAGATGGGGAAGAGAGCCAGGATGGCACTGCGGTTAAATCAGTAAAAACAAAGATGAAGGGCATGAAATTAGACGCTTCATTCAATCCTACAAAATGGGCTTATATTTATACGGGGAAAGGTTCTTATACTACAGAAAGCTTCGAAATGACAAGCACTGACTATGCTGGAAAAACGACTTCTCTTATTGAAAAAGGCTTAAAAGCCACATCTGATATTTCACTTAATGGTGATTTTGTAAACTTAAAAAGTGAAAGTGCAGTAGATTCATTTGTTCTAGATGGAAAAGAGCTAGGAAAATTAACTAACAATAGCGAGTTAAATCATATTGAAGCAAACGCAGTAAATGCTTTGATTGAAGCTGTTTTCACTGTCTTTAAGTCAGTCAGAGATGATAAAAATGTGAATGATGAAGTGGTATCTGAAATTTTAAGTTCATGGGTTGAAAATCATGGTATGGCTATTTTTAATAATCAACCTCAAATTAAACTCAATCCTGTGTCAATTTCAGATGATCAAGGCAAAGTGTCATTAGATTTAAATGTGGCGCTAGCGAAAGATCCGAAATTTGATTTAATGGCGGGGAGTTTATATAAACAGTTTACAGATTTTGCAGTGAATATTCATGTAGATAAAGCAACTGCAGAAAAACTTATGACACAATTAGATCCAGAAGCAGATAAAGCGTTGATTAAAGCACAAATTGAAGAGCAAGCTAAGCAAGCGGCAGCACAAAATATTGTGGTGAATAATGATAAAAATGTGACGCTTAACTTAGTGCTTGAAAAAGGCGAACTCAAACTTAATGGTCAAGTGATTCCAGAAGAGCAAGTTCAAGGCGTATTATTTATGTTAATAATGGGCGCAGCAATGCAGGGTAAATAATTAACGAATAAATAAGCAGAAAGGAGATAAAGTGATTTATCTCCTTTTTTATTTGGTTAATTTAAACGTGCTTTTAAATATCCTTCATAATCGGGAATATCAATATTGATTTCTTGATCAAATAAACTTGATGTTAAAAGGAAATCGGCTGTGCTTTGATTAATCGCCACCGGAATATTCCAGACGGTTGCAATACGCATGAGCGCTTTTACATCAGGATCATGTGGCGCGGCATTCATCGGATCCCAAAAGAAAATCATCATATCAATTTTTTTCTCAGCAATTAGTCCACCGAGTTGTTGATCGCCTCCCATCGGGCCACTTAATAGTGAGGCTATTTTGAGTCCCGTTTCTCTTTCTAATAGATGGCCTGTTGTACCAGTTGCATAAAGTTGATGGGGCGCGAGTGCTTCTTTGTGTTTTTTTACCCAATTGAGCAGATTTTGTTTACAGCTATCATGTGCAACGAGCGCTATTCGTTTATGAGAAAAGATTGGGCGAGTTGTCGTGTTCATATTTTGTCCTCTAAAAAGCTCAAAAGCATACGAACACTTTAGATCAAAGCGGGTAGGGAATGCAATATATAAAGTATGCTTTAACTTAAACCTAAAAATCCTTTAAAAATGACCGCACTTTTAATCACAAGTATGGAAATAACAGGAAGAAAACCGCAAGAACAGTCAAAATCTACTATCTTTCTTGCAAAAAATCTTCTAAAATTTACAAAATTTGTTAAATGTTTGTAACATTGATTAACAAGCTTGATTTTCGTGTTTGGTCATGACCAAACTTTATTTTCACTCAGTAAAATAAGGAAAGACTATGTCAGATACCTTAGTAAACGATATTGACCCAATTGAAACACAGGATTGGTTGTCAGCTGTTGATTCATTAATTCGTGCAGAAGGCGCAGAGCGTGCGCATTACATCATCAATCAGGTGATTGATCAGGCACGTAATGGTGGTGTGAACATTGCAAAAGGTGGCGTAACAACCCCTTATGTTAATACCATCCCACTTTCTGAACAACCAGCATACCCAGGTGATAAAGCTATTGAGCGTCGTATTCGTAGTGCTGTACGTTGGAATGCGATCATGGCGGTATTACGTGGCCAGAAAAAAGATCTTGAATTAGGTGGTCACATTTCAACTTATCAATCTGCTGCAAGTATGTATGAAGTTTGTTTTAACCACTTCTTCAAAGCAGCGACTGATAAAAACGGCGGTGACTTAGTCTTCTTTCAAGGCCACGCAGCACCAGGTATGTATGCTCGTGCATTTGTTGAAGGTCGTATTACTGAAGAACAAATGAATAATTTCCGTCAGGAATGTGAACCAGGAAAAGGTCTTTCTTCTTACCCACACCCGAAATTAATGCCTGAATTCTGGCAATTCTCAACTGTATCTATGGGTTTAGGCCCTGTAAATGCGATCCGTACTGCTCGTTTCTTAAAATACTTAGACAACCGTGGTTTAAAAGACACCAAAGATCAAAAAGTGTATGCTTTCCTTGGTGATGGTGAGATGGATGAAATCGAAGCAAAAGGTGATTTAACATTCGCAGCACGTGAAGGCTTAGATAACTTAATCTTCGTTGTAAGCTGTAACTTGCAACGTTTAGATGGTCCAGTAACGGGTAACGGCAAAATCGTTCAAGAATTAGAAGGTTTATTTGCTGGTGCAGGTTGGGAAGTGATCAAAGTCATGTGGGGCTCTGGCTGGGATAAATTATTTGCAAAAGATACTACCGGCAAATTAACCCAATTAATGATGGAAGTAGTTGACGGCGACTATTTAACCTTCAAATCTAAGAATGGTGCATACGTTCGTGAACACTTCTTCGGTCGTTACCCAGAAACCGCTGCATTAGTAGCAGACATGACAGATGATGAAATCTGGGCATTAAGACGTGGTGGTCATGATTCAGAAAAACTTTATGCTGCATTCCATAAAGCTCAAACTGCTGGTAAGCCTGTTGTGATTTTAGCGCACATGATTAAAGGTTATAAAATTCCTGAAGCAGAAAGTAAAAACACTGCGCACCAATCGAAAAAAATGTCTCTCGAAAGCTTAAAATCTTTCCGTGATCATTTCCAATTAGATATTAAAGATGAAGATATTCCTAACTATCCATACATCACTTTCCCAGAAGGTTCGGAAGAGTACAATTATCTTCACGGCAGACGTAAAGCGTTAAACGGTTATTTACCAAAACGTTTACCAAAATTCACCACTGAATTTAAAGTGCCATCATTGGAAGAATTTGCACCATTATTGGAAGAACAGGCTCGTCCAATTTCAACTACAATGGCATTTGTACGTTTCTTAAATACCTTATTGAAAGATAAAGACATTGGTAAACAAATTGTGCCAATTGTTGCTGACGAAGCGCGTACTTTCGGTATGGAAGGATTATTCCGTCAAATCGGTATTTACAACCCACATGGTCAAAACTATGTGCCTTCTGACCGTGACTTAGTGGCGTACTACCGTGAAGCGAAAGATGGTCAAGTATTACAAGAAGGTATCAATGAATTAGGTGCAGCATCCTCTTGGTTAGCGGCAGCGAACTCATACTCTGTAAATAACCTTCCGATGATTCCATTCTTCATCTACTACTCAATGTTTGGTTTCCAACGTGTGGGTGACTTAATGTGGGCAGCAGGTGACCAATTAGCACGTGGTTTCATGATCGGTGGTACTTCTGGCCGTACAACATTAAATGGTGAAGGTTTACAACACGAAGATGGTCACAGCCATATTCAATCTCTTGTTATTCCTAACTGTGTATCTTATGACCCAGCTTACGTTTATGAAGTGGCAGTTATCCTACAAGACGGTATCAACCGTATGTACGGTGAAAAACAAGAAGATGTGTTCTACTACATCACCACATTAAACGAAACTTACGAACAACCAGCAATGCCAAAAGGCGCAGAAGAGGGGATTCGTAAAGGTCTTTATAAATTTGAAACCGTTGAAGCGAAAGGCAACAAAGGTCATGTTCAATTATTAGGTTCAGGTGCAATCTTCCGTCATGTTCGTGAAGCAGCACAAATCCTTGCAAATGAATATGGCGTAAGCTCAGATGTATATAGCGTGCCTTCATTCACTGAAGTCGCTCGTGAAGGTGCGGATGCAGTACGTTGGAATATGTTACACCCAACAGAAACACCACGCATACCTTACATTGCACAAGTAATGAACGATGCTCCAGCTGTTGCAGCAACTGACTACATGAAATTATTTGCAGAACAAGTTCGTGCCTTTATTCCAGCACAAAGCTATCACGTATTAGGTACTGACGGTTTCGGTCGTTCAGACAGCCGTGAAAACTTACGTGAACACTTTGAAGTGGATGCACGTTATGTTGTGGTTGCAGCATTACATGAGCTTGCAAAACAAGGCAAACTTGATGCGAAAGTGGTGGCTGATGCAATCGCGAAATTTGGTTTAAAAACTGAAATTTTAAATCCGCTTTACGCTTAATAAAAATATCCTGTGTGTGAAAGCACACAGGAACATCTACAAATAAAGTGCGGTTGATTTTAACTGCGTTTTTTAAAGGTAAGATAACATGTCAAAACAAATTCAAATTCCTGATATCGGTAGTGATGAAGTTACCGTAACAGAAGTGATGGTGAAAGTAGGTGATACCATTACCGAAGATCAAAGCATTATTAATGTTGAAGGTGATAAAGCTTCAATGGAAGTACCCGCACCAGAAGCCGGTGTGGTAAAAGAAGTATTAGTAAAAGTGGGTGATAAAGTCACAACTGGCACACCAATGCTTGTTTTAGAATCGGCTGATGCGGCAGCACCTGCTCCAGCTGCAGCAGCACCTGCGCCGGCAGCCGCACCTGCAGCTGCAAGTGTCGTTGAAGTTAATGTACCCGATATCGGTTCAGACGAAGTAAATGTGACTGATATTATGGTGAAAGTAGGCGATACCGTTGAAGTTGACCAATCAATCATCAATGTTGAAGGTGATAAAGCTTCAATGGAAGTGCCTGCTCCTGTTGCTGGCGTAGTAAAAGAAATTTTAATCAACGTGGGCGATAAAGTTGTTACTGGCAAATTAATCATGAAATTTGAAGTGGCAGGTGCAGCACCAGCCGCAGCGCCTGCTCAACAAGCTTCGGCACCTGCAGCAGCACCGACAGCTTCAGCGATTAAAGAAGTGAATGTACCTGATATCGGTGGCGATGAAGTTAACGTAACTGAAATCATGGTTGCCGTTGGTGACAGCGTTTCTGAAGAGCAATCTTTAATCACCGTTGAAGGCGATAAAGCCTCAATGGAAGTGCCAGCTCCGTTTGCGGGTGTGGTAAAAGAAATTTTAGTGAAATCAGGTGATAAAGTTTCAACTGGTTCATTAATTATGAAATTTGAAGTGGCAGGTGCCGCACCAGCGCCTGCAGTAGCTCCTGCTGCGGCAGCTCCAGCTCCTCAAGCAGCACCTGCAGCAGCGCCGGCAGCACAATCAGGTAATGTGTCTGGTTTAAGCCAAGAACAAGTTGTAGCAAGCGCAGGCTATGCACACGCAACACCGGTAATTCGTCGCTTAGCGCGTGAATACGGTATTAACCTTGATCGCGTAAAAGGTACGGGTCGTAAAGGTCGTGTTGTGAAAGAAGATATTCAAGCTTACGTGAAAACTGCTGTTAAAGCGTTTGAAACAGGCACTGTATCTTCTGCAGCAGCGGGTAATGGTGTGGCAAACGGCGCAGGCTTAGGCTTATTACCATGGCCGAAAGTTGACTTCAGCAAATTTGGTGAAGTAGAAGAAGTTGAATTAAGCCGTATCAACAAAATCTCTGGTGCGAACTTACATCGTAACTGGGTAATGATTCCACATGTTACTCACTTCGATCGCACAGATATCACCGATTTAGAAGCATTCCGTAAAGAACAGAATAAGATTGTTGAAAAACAAAAATTGGATGTGAAAATTACACCAGTTGTGTTCATTATGAAAGCGGTAGCGAAAGCATTAGAAACGTTCCCACGTTTCAATAGCTCTATCTCTGAAGACGGACAAAAATTAACACTTAAAAAATACATTAACATTGGCGTAGCGGTAGATACACCAAACGGTCTCGTTGTACCTGTATTTAAAAACGTGAATAAAAAAGGTATTATCGAACTCTCTCGTGAATTAATGGAAATCTCCAAAAAAGCACGTGACGGTAAACTTTCAGGTTCTGATATGCAAGGTGGTTGTTTCACCATTTCAAGCTTAGGTGGTATTGGTACAACTCACTTTACACCAATCGTAAATGCACCTGAAGTGGCCATCTTAGGTGTGTCTAAATCAGAAATGCTACCAGTATGGAATGGTAAAGAATTTGAGCCACGCTTAATGCTTCCATTGTCATTATCTTTCGACCACCGTGTGATCGATGGTGCTGATGGTGCTCGCTTCTTAAGCTATATCAATGGCGTATTAGCTGACTTACGTCGCTTAGTGATGTAATTAACGCGGTAAGATGTGAGTGATTAGGCTCACATCTTACAGAAAGGATCGCAAGTGCGGTCAAAAATTTGAACGTTTTTACGAGGTAAAAATGAGTAAAGAAATTAAAACCCAAGTTGTGGTACTTGGTGCTGGTCCTGCAGGTTATTCAGCGGCATTCCGTTGTGCGGACTTAGGTTTAGAAACAGTACTTGTTGAACGTTATTCAACATTAGGTGGGGTATGTTTAAACGTAGGTTGTATCCCTTCTAAAGCATTACTTCACGTAGCGAAAGTCATTGAAGAAGCGAAACATGCAAGCAAAAATGGTGTGTATTTCGCAGAGCCTCGCATTGATTTAGATGAAGTACGCGCAGGTAAAGAAGCGGTTGTGGCTAAATTAACAGGTGGTCTTGCAGGCATGGCTAAACAACGTAAAGTCACCGTTGTTGAAGGTTTAGCGGCGTTTACCGATCCACATACATTAGTAGCACGTGATCGTGATGGTAAACCAACCACAATCAAATTTGATAATGCGATTATCGCAGCGGGTTCTCGCCCAATTCAATTACCATTCATTCCACATGAAGATCCACGTGTTTGGGATTCAACGGATGCACTTAAATTAAAAGAAGTACCGAAAAAACTTTTAATCATGGGCGGTGGTATCATCGGTTTAGAGATGGGTACCGTATATGATGCATTAGGTTCTGAAGTTGAAGTGGTTGAAATGTTTGACCAAGTAATTCCTGCGGCAGATAAAGATGTGGTAGGTATTTATACCAAACAAGTTGAGAAAAAATTCAAGTTAATGCTTGAAACTAAAGTGACTGCAGTTGAAGCAAAAGATGATGGTATCTATGTTTCAATGGAAGGTAAAGCATGCAACGATACTAAACGTTATGATGCAGTATTAGTCGCAATCGGTCGTACACCAAACGGTAAATTGATTGATGCAGGTAAAGCAGGCGTTGAAGTGGATGAGCGTGGTTTCATTCATGTTGATAAACAAATGCGTACCAATGTGCCTCATATCTTCGCAATCGGTGATATCGTTGGTCAACCAATGTTAGCGCACAAAGGTGTTCACGAAGGTCACGTTGCGGCAGAAGTGATTGCAGGACAAAAACATTACTTCGATCCAAAAGTCATTCCTTCAATTGCTTATACTGAACCAGAAGTGGCTTGGGTAGGTAAAACTGAGAAAGAATGTAAACAAGAAGGTTTAAACTACGAAGTGGCTAAATTCCCTTGGGCTGCTTCAGGTCGTGCGATTGCTTCAGAATGTGCTGAAGGTATGACCAAATTAATCTTCGATAAAGATACTCATCGTATACTTGGTGGGGCAATCGTTGGATCTAACGGTGGTGAATTATTAGGTGAAATCGGTCTTGCAATCGAAATGGGTTGTGATGCAGAAGATATCGCATTAACGATTCATGCTCACCCAACACTTCATGAATCTGTAGGTCTTGCGGCTGAAGTATTTGAAGGTTCAATTACCGATCTTCCAAATGCAAAAGCGAAGAAAAAATAATCAAATTTAATCCTTTTAAGGGCTGCTCATTGAGCAGTCCTTATTTTTTTGAGATCCCACTCACAAAATTGCATAAAAATTCAATAAAAACTGGCGGGCATAATGACTTTTTGATAAAATCCGACCAGTTTTATTTTTATATTTTTTTATTATTTAAAAGCTATGTTAAAGAAGATTTTGATTATTGTAGGTTTGGCTGTTTTGACAACAGCCTGTTCCAACGACTCGGGGCAGGCGCGAAACGGCATGATTAGTGAAAGTGATGATGCTGAGTTAACTGGACTGATTGCCGGTTTAGATGGAAAAAAAGGGGGCGTTTACCCTAAATTAAGAACTAACCGTCCTAAATCAGGTTTAATTGGTGATAAAGCGCTTGCTCAAGTTTATAACGAATGGGTTGGTACTCGTTATAGAATGGGGGGCACTTCAAAACATGGTATTGATTGCTCTGCATTTATGCAAACTGCTTTTCTCGATGCTTACGGCATGGAACTTCCACGTTCAACCTCAGAACAACGCTATTTAGGTCGCCAAATCCAAAAACATGAATTACGTAAAGGTGATTTAGTGTTCTTCCGTCGCAACAATCATGTTGGCGTTTATATTGGTAATAACCAATTTATGCATGCAAGTTCAAGCCAGGGCGTAACAATTAGCTCATTAGATGAAGATTACTGGTCAAGAACTTATACACAATCTCGTCGTGTGATGTAATGACAATTTTATTTCAATAAAAAAGTGCGGTTAATTTTAACCGCACTTTTTCTTTATTTAGATTATCTGATTATAGACTTAAGCTGCAAATTTCATTAAGTCTCTTCTTGGTTTCATTTGATGGATTGTATTCGTCACTGTGCCAACTAATGGAAGGTTTGTCCATTGTGTTGTTTTAATATTTTCCACTTTAGAATCTAATGCCATGAATACAAATTCATTACCGCTTATGCCGGCAAATTCATAAATATGGAATTCGTCTTGTTTTTCTAAAACGACAAGATCACCAATGAAAAGGCTGTCATTTTTTTCAACCACTAACATATCGCCCATTTCAATTCCCCAAGCAAGCATATTCGGATTGGTAACACGAATAAAGCAAGTTTGTTGTGGACGTTTGATGCAATAAAGGTTGAGATCTAATTTTTTATTAAATGTCGATTTACTTTCAACATCATTGAAAAATGGCATAGGATGATAAGAAAACGTCATATCATTTTGTGCAACTGTATTTGCGTAGTTCATCATCTTGTGTTCCTTTTAGTTAATGAGTTTTTAATCAGTGGTTGTTTATACAGGGTAATATACTGTGGTTAGATACAGTATGTCAATAGGGCATAGAAAAAATTTTTTTATAGGCGAAAATTTTAGAAAAAATTCATTCCTAGCTTAAAAAGTTCAATTTTTTAGCAAAATAATAAAGAAAAAATTTTCTTTTAAATAAAATTTGAGCTATCTTTATCGTGTTTCGGTGGATCGTAACGATCTGAAGTTCAACTTAATCTTCATTTAAAACTATTATGAATACATCACGTTTATTTCATTTTTTGTTCCAAGGTAATTTGGTAAAACGAATTGCCGTTGGTTTGGTACTCGGGATCCTTGTTGCGTTGGTGAATGAGAGTGTAAAAAATTCAGCAGGTATTGATCTTGCATCTAGCTTTGGTGTGCTCGGTCAAATTTTTGTTAAAGCATTGCGTGCCGTTGCACCAATTTTAATTTTCTTCCTTGTTATGGCAGCACTCGCTAATAAGAAAGTGGGTTCTAAAAGCAACATGAAAGAAATTGTCGTGCTTTATCTTTTGGGTACTTTCTTAGCGGCTGTGGCTGCAGTAATTGCAAGTATGACATTCCCATCAGATGTAGCTCTTGCAGTAAAAGAGGATGCGAGTTCAGCGCCTCAATCTGTTGGCCAAGTGATGCTTGCTTTAGTATTGAATGTGGTGGATAACCCATTAAATGCAATTTTCAAAGCAAACTTTATCGGTGTTTTAGCGTGGTCTATCGGTTTAGGTTTAGCCCTTCGTTATGCATCAGATGCAACTAAACAAGTGGTGGCTGATTTTGCAGAAGGCATTTCTAAAATCGTTCATGTGATTATTTCATTTGCACCTTTCGGTGTATTCGGTTTAGTGGCTGAAACATTATCTGACAAAGGTTTATCTGCGTTAGGTGGATATGTTCACTTATTATTCGTGTTAATCGGTACAATGCTATTTACTGCCTTTGTACTTAATCCAATTCTTGTTTATTGGAAAATTCGCCGTAATCCATATCCATTAGTGTGGACTTGTGTACGCGAAAGTGGTGTAACGGCATTCTTTACACGTAGCTCTGCAGCAAACATTCCTGTAAACATTGAATTAGCAAAACGCTTAAATCTTGATGAAGAAACCTATTCTGTGGCAATTCCATTAGGTGCAAATATCAATATGGCGGGTGCGGCAATTACCATTACTGTATTAACCTTAGCTGCTGTTCATACATTAGGCATCGAAGTATCTTTCATCAGTGCGGTGTTATTAAGTATTGTGGCGGCGCTTTGTGCATGTGGTGCTTCTGGTGTGGCAGGTGGTTCATTATTATTAATCCCATTAGCTTGTAGCTTATTTGGTATCAGTGATGACATCGCGGCACAAATGATCGGTGTAGGTTTTGTGATTGGTATCTTACAAGACTCAACAGAAACCGCGCTAAACTCTTCAACTGACGTATTATTTACTGCGGCAGTATGTATGGAAGAAGAGCGTAAAAACGGTTAATTAAATTAATCTGACAAGGCGGGCAAATTGCTCGCCTTTTGTTTTTAAAGGAAAGAGAATGACACTTTTAATTCAGCAAGCAAAATTTGAGCTTCATCAAAAACAAACCTTAAACTTACCGCACTTTGCGATTGAGCCACGACAATATTGGGTTGTGGTAGGCAGTAATGGGAGTGGAAAATCAGCGTTTGCTCTCGCTTTGCAAAATGAATTGTCTTTGCAGGAAGGGAAGTATCATAATTCCTTTCAACGGGTTCAATCCTTCTCTTTTGAAAAACAACGTGAAATTCTTGAAGCCACATTAAAGAATTTAAATAATGATGATACCGATCCAGATTTTTTTGGTAAAACCGCAAGGGAAATGATCTTAAATGGCAGTTCATCGCTAGATTTTTGCGAAGAGATTGCAGAAAAATTAGGGATTACTTATCTCTTAGAGCGTTTCTTTATCAAACTTTCCACCGGGGAAACGCGTAAAGTGTTATTGGCACAAGCGTTATTACAAAAGCCCGACCTATTAATTTTAGATGAACCTTTTGAAGGGTTAGATCAGCAATCTGTGCAAGATTGGATGGCGATGCTGAACGAACTAAAAAAAGAATGTGCAATCGTTCTGATCGTTAATCGTCTAGCTGATATTCCGGCTGAAGCGACTCATTTAGCTATGTTGGAAAATTTAGAGTTAGTATTAGAAGGTGAACGCCAATCTATTGAGCAACAAAGTATTTATCAACAATTAGTTTATGCGGAGCAATCTGTTGATGTGGCTTTGCCTGAACCAGCCTCACCATTACTAAAACTACCTGAAGACCAACCGCACTTTGAGCTTAAAAATGTCACGGTCCAGTATGGCGATAAAGTCATTTTGGAGCATTTAAACTGGGTTGTTCAACCTCATCAAAATTGGTGGATTAAAGGACCAAATGGTGCAGGAAAGTCAACCTTACTTTCTTTGATTACAGGTGATCACCCGCAAGCATTTGCTAATCATGTGGTGATCTTTGGTAAACAACGTGGTTCAGGCGAAACGATTTGGGATATTAAACAAAAAATTGGTTACGTAAGTAGCCAACTGCATTTAGATTATCGCGTGAATTGTTCTGTATTGGATGTCATTATTTCGGGCTTTTTTGACAGTATAGGGATTTATCAACAGGTGCCAGAGGCAATTCGTTTGAAAGCCATGCAGTGGTTAGCTCGTTTAAATCTAACTCATTTAGCAAAAACGCCATTTCGTTCACTTTCTTGGGGGCAGCAACGTTTGCTTTTAATCACACGAGCGATGGTGAAACATCCGCCTGTTTTAATTTTAGATGAGCCTTTTCAAGGGCTTGATGGGTTAAATCGCAAGTTAGTAAAACATTTTATCGAACAACTGGTAAATAATAGTGAAACGCAGCTTTTATTTGTTTCTCATCAAGATTTAGATGCCCCGAATTGCATTACGCATCTTTTTGAATTTATAAGAGAAAACGATAAATATATTTATGTACAAAGTGCGGTCTAATTTGATAGACTTTTCTTATATTTCCTCATCATTAAGGAGCAATCTATGGAAGGCTTATCTATTGCCGCAATCGTCTTTATTGTATTAGTTGTTGTAGTGCTATTTTCGGCACTTAAAACTGTACCGCAAGGTTATAACTGGACGATTGAGCGTTTTGGACGTTATACCCACACCTTAATGCCTGGCTTGAACTTTGTGGTCCCATTTGTGGATCGTGTTGGTCGTAAGATCAATATGATGGAACAGGTATTAGATATTCCCTCACAAGAAGTTATTTCTAAGGATAATGCGAACGTATCCATTGATGCGGTTTGTTTCGTCCAGGTGATTGATGCTCGCAGTGCAGCTTATGAAGTGAATCATTTAGAACAGGCGATTATCAATTTAACCATGACCAACATTCGTACCGTGCTAGGCTCGATGGAATTGGATGAAATGCTTTCTCAACGTGATTCCATTAATGGTCGTTTATTGGCAATTGTGGATGAAGCGACCAATCCTTGGGGGATTAAAGTCACCCGTATTGAAATTCGCGATGTGCGTCCACCACGAGAATTGATTGATTCCATGAATGCGCAAATGAAAGCGGAACGTAATAAACGCGCGGAAGTGTTGGAGGCAGAAGGTATTCGTCAGGCAGAAATTTTACGTGCAGAAGGGGAAAAACAAGCCCGAATTCTGAAAGCGGAAGGGGAGCGTCAAGAAGCCTTCTTACAAGCAGAAGCGCGTGAACGTGCAGCAGAAGCGGAAGCGAAAGCAACTCAAATGGTATCAGAAGCGATTGCCAGCGGTGATACCAAAGCGATCAATTACTTCATCGCACAAAAATACACAGAAGCCTTAAAACAAATCGGTGGTTCACCAAATAGCAAAGTGGTCATGATGCCGCTTGAAGCCGGTAATTTAATCGGCTCGGTAGCGGGCATTGCTGAACTGTTAAAAGGCGACAAAAAAGCGTAATTTCCTAAAGTGCGGTTAAAAATGACCGCACTTTTTCTCTCAAGGAGTTGATATGGCAGATTGGTTAACAACTTGGTCGGTTTGGCATTGGTTGGTATTAGGTTTTGTATTGTTAATTGCTGAAACCCTTGTACCCGGCGTGTTTTTATTATGGTGGGGCTTGGCTGCGATTGTGACGGCAGGCGTGATGGCGTTGGTGCCAAGTTTATCCTTAACCGTGTTAGCTGTTTTTTATGCGATTTTAGCGATTATATTCTCGTTGCTCTGGTGGAAATATCAACATAGCAAAGATAATCAGGACCAATCACGTACAACTTTAAACCAACGAGATCATACTTTGTTAGGTAAAAAAGGCACGGTATTAGAAATTGGTTCTAATGGGATTGGTCGTGGTGCCTTTGGCGATACCACATGGCGTATTCAAGGTGAGCATTTAGCGGTGAATGATCTAGTGGTGGTAGAACGCGTTGATGGCATTACACTGTTAGTTAAAAAGGTAACAGAATGAATCATTTAATTATTTTTGCACATCCCAATAGCCAAAAAAGTTTTGGTCGTGCTATCGTAGATCGCGTTGTAAAAGCAAGCCAACAACTTGGTGTTGAAACCCATTTGCGCGATCTTTACACCATGGAATTTAATCCGATTATTTCCTTTGAAGAATTACAATCGGCGAATAAAGGGATTATCCCAGCGGAAATTCAGCAGGAACATAATTTTATTCGCCAAGCAGATTTGATTACGATGGTTTATCCTTTATGGTGGATGGGTTTTCCAGCGATGCTAAAAGGCTATTTGGATCGTGTATTAAGTCATGGTTTTGCTTATAAAACAGAAAATGGCGAATCCAAAGGTCTGCTTCAAGGTAAAGCGATGCAACAATTTATCACTATTGGTAGCAGCGTAGCAAAATATCAAGAATACGGCGTGGATAAGTCCCTCAATCATTGTTTGATCAATGGTTTATTTAATTATTGTGGTATTGAGAATGTGGATTACACTTTGTTCGGTGATATTCATATTATCGATAATGCTGCTCGCCAAGCGATGCTTGATGAAGCCGCCGAAAAAACAACGGCAAAATTGACCGCACTTTTAGCTCAATCGTGAGCACAATCATAGGAAAGCAAACAGATGTCAGAAACTCAAGTGAATAATTTTTCTTTAATAAGCCGCCTATTTGGCAATTTATTTTATCGCAGCCCTACGGATCCCATTTTGAGTGGGGTATTTGATTGGTTGCAGCAACAAGGTTTAAGTCAAGTGTGGGCACTTTCTACGGATAAAGAAAGCGAAGCGGCCATTGATAATTTACAAATGAAAATTGATTTAACGTTGCTTGATCAAGAATATCAAAAATTGTTTGGACCAAACGGTAACGTACCAAAGGCTATTTCAAGTTATGATATGGATGTACAACGTTTTGTGGATTTTCGTCATGCGCGTAATGTGCCTGAAGCAGAGAATGTGGATCATTTTGCCTTGTTATTGCTTACGGCTTCTTGGTTAGAAGACAACACGGAATCGCTATCTGCTCAACAAGATTTATTCGGTGATTTCTTATTACCTTGTGCAGCGAAATTCTTAACCCAAGTGGAAACTTATGCAACACTTCCTTTCTATCGTTCATTGGCGTATTTAACCCGTGAAATTCTTGCGGCAATGGCTGATGAATTAGAAGAAGGCGAGTAGTTTTCATCAATAGAATAGAGCTCTAAAAGAGATTTTTAGATGCCAATAAAAAAGCCCCGCGAATCAAAACGCGGGGCTTTTATTTAATGGAAGACCAATTATTCTTCAGAAGTCACATCTTCAGTGCCTTCGTCTTCATCATCCACATCACAAACACGTTCAAGACTGACTACGTGCTCATCTTCTGCGGTACGAATTAAACGAACCCCTTGGGTGTTACGGCCAACGATACTTATTTCACTTACACGAGTACGCACTAAGGTACCTGCATCAGTGATAAGCATAATTTGGTCGGTTTCTTCTACTTGTGTCGCTGCAACGACTTTACCGTTACGTTCGCTCACTTTAATCGAAATTACCCCTTTGGTATTACGCGATTTGGTTGGGTATTCGCTTAATTGTGTACGTTTACCGTAACCGTTTTGTGTCGCCGTAAGGATTGCACCATCATTTTTCGGCACAACTAAGGATACGACTTTATCGATGTTGAGATCGAGTGTTTCTTCTGCATTATCGTCAGAAACATCTTCAATTTCGACCGCACTTTCATCGTCAGCGATGTCATTAGTAAGGGCAAGTTTAATACCGCGTACACCTGTTGCTAAACGACCCATTGCACGGACCGCACTTTCTGCGAAACGCACTACGCGACCTTGAGAGGAGAACAACATGATTTCGTTAGAACCATCAGTGATATCCACACCGATTAATTCATCTTCATCACGCAAGTTCAAGGCGATGATGCCGCTTGAACGTGGACGGCTGAATTCGGTTAGCGCAATTTTCTTCACAATACCACCAGCGGTTGCCATGATGACGAATTTATCTTCTTCATAAGCAGAGATTGGCAAGATTGCGGTGATACGCTCGTTTTCTTGTAACGGTAGAATATTGACAATTGGACGACCACGTGCACCACGGCTAGCTTGTGGTAATTGATAGACTTTCAACCAATATAAGCGACCACGGCTAGAGAAGCAGAGAATCGTATCGTGAGTATTCGCCACTAAGAGTTTTTCGATGAAGTCTTCATCTTTCATCTTCGTTGCAGATTTACCTTTACCACCACGACGTTGTGCTTCGTAGTCGGTAAGTGGTTGATATTTTACATAACCTTCGTGAGAAAGGGTCACTACCACATCTTCTTGAGCGATTAAATCTTCTAAATCAATATCACCGGAAGCCGCAGTAATTTCGGTACGACGTTCATCCGCGAATTGAGTGCGTACTTGTTCAAGCTCTTCACGAATCACTTCCATCAAGCGCTCAGGGCTGTTGATGATGTGGAGAAGTTCTGCAATTTTAACCAATAACTCTTTGTATTCATTGATCACCTCTTCGGTAGCAAGACCGGTTAAACGGTGCAAGCGAAGTTCTAAGATTGCATCAACTTGTTCTGGAGAAAGGTAGTAATCAGAACCTTGAATACCAAATTCAGCGGCTAATTCAGCTGGGCGTGCCGCTGCATCAAGTAAGCCTAAGATCTCATTGTTGAGTTTCCAAGGGCGAGAAATTAATTTTTCTGCCGCTTCTTTACGCTCTTTCGATTGACGGATGATGTCGATGATTTCATCGATATTTGATGTTGCAACCGCTAAACCTTCTAAAATATGGGTACGCTCGCGGGCTTTACGCAATTCAAATAAAGAACGGCGAATCACCACTTCGCGACGGTGCATCACAAAGGCTTCAATGATTTGTTTTAAGTTGAATAAACGTGGTTGACCGTGATCTAAAGCCACCATGTTGATCCCGAAGGTCACCTGCATTTGGGTAAGCGCATAGAGGTGATTTAATACCACTTCGCCTACAGCATCACGTTTGATGTCGATTTCAATGCGGATCCCTTCTTTGTTAGAAAGATCGATAATATTGCTGATGCCTTCGATTTTTTTATCTTTGATAAGCTCAGCAATTTTTTCCACTAATTTGGCTTTGTTCACTTGATAAGGCAATTCGGTCACAATGATTTGCTCTTTGCCTTTATCTGTGGTTTCTACGCTAGCACGAGCGCGAACATACACTTTGCCGCGCCCCGTGCGATAAGCTTCTTCAATCCCTTTACGGCCATTAATTAATGCCGCTGTTGGGAAGTCTGGGCCCGGGATATATTGCATTAATTCATCAATGGTGATGTTTTCGTTATCAATATAAGCCAAGCAGCCATCTAACACTTCATTTAAGTTGTGTGGTGGAATGTTGGTTGCCATCCCCACCGCAATACCGGAAGAACCGTTTGCTAAAAGTGCAGGAATACGGGTTGGTAATACATCCGGAATCATTAATTCGCCATCATAGTTTGGCGAGAAATTCACGGTTTCTTTGTCCAAGTCAGTTAATAACGCTTGGGTAATTTTTTGCATACGGACTTCGGTATAACGCATTGCCGCTGGCGCGTCACCGTCGATTGAACCGAAGTTACCTTGCCCATCTACCAACATGTAGCGCAATGAGAACGGCTGTGCCATACGCACAATGGTGTCATACACCGCAGAATCACCGTGCGGGTGATATTTACCAATTACATCACCTACCACACGGGCAGATTTTACGTATTTTTTGCCGGCAGTGATGCCAGATTGATCCATGGAGAAAAGCACACGTCGATGCACCGGTTTTAAACCGTCACGTACGTCGGGCAAAGCACGCCCAACAATCACCGACATGGCGTAGTCAAGGTAAGAAGATTTGAGTTCTTCTTCAATATTGACTGGGGTAATAGAGGAATGGATTGAATCCGTCATTTTTATTCCTTTTTTGATCAAAAAATTGTGACGGATTATAGCATAAATTTAAGCGTTTTTGTGTGAAAAGTGCGGTTGATTTTAAAGCGTTTTTTTAATGCGGAAATAAATAAGGCAGACATTAAGTCTGCCTTATGATTGAGAGAAAATCGTCTATTTACAATTTTCTCGTTTGGCTCTTTGTAATTTAGCATAGGCACCGAGTAAAGCTTGGTGTTCTTTGAAGTTTTCAAGCGTTTCATCGCTGGCTGGCAAGTTATAGAACGGGTTACCTTTTTCTGCCACCGTAGCCCAAGCTTGTTGAACGGCTTCTTTGCCATACATTCTTTCAAATACAGTGCGATATTGTTGTGGATCGCGAGTATTGTCTAAATGTAATTCAATGATGCTGATTAAGGCACGATAGTAATTTGCACGCTCAGGCGTAAACACAGAGCTATTCATATTCATCGTCCAGTTTGCCCAATCTAAGGCTAATTCTAATTCACCTAAAGCTAAGTAAAGCATGGATTTAAGCTCGCCAACACGTAATGTTGTCCAACCGCTTGCTTTTGGTGCAACGATACCGATAAATTCGCGAACACGAGTGGCATCGTCAATATCTTGCTCATCTAATTCTGCCAATAATTCTTCATAAGTTTCAGCATCATGATGATGATGTGGTAGATCCAATAAGATCTCACGCCAGTCCATACCCATATTATTATTGGCATAAATGAGGTCATCAGCAGGATAGATATCAGACATGCCTGGTACGATAATGCGGCAAGCGTAAACGTCTAAATGGTTGTAATCCATGATATAGACTTCTTTTTCTTCCGCATTAAAGATTGCCATCAAGTTTTCATATTCTTCTTGCGTTGAACCTGAGAAATCCCAATCTACAAATTCATAATCTGGCGTATTTTTGAATAAATCCCAAGAAATTAAACCGCTAGAATCAATGAAATGTGTTTCAAGATTGGCATGCTCCGCCACATCATCATTATTGAATGATGGAGGCGAGAATACATCGAGATCTTTTAAGCTACGACCTTGTAAAAGCTCCGTTACGGTACGCTCTAATGCCACTTGGAAGTTTGGATGTGCACCAAAAGAAGCAAAGCAAGTGCCATTATTTGGGTTAAGCAACACAACACAAATGACAGGATATTTGCCACCTAGTGACGCATCAAAGGCATAAATAGGGAAGCCTTCTTCCTCTAATTTTTCAATAGAGGCTTGAATAGATGGATAACGATCCATCACGGATTTTGGAATTTCAGGAAGACTGATTGCTTCTGCAATAATACGATTTTTTACGTAACGTTCAAAAACTTCTGAAAGCCCTTGCACTCGTGCTTCATTTTTTGTGTTACCAGCGGACATCCCATTAGAGACGTACAAATTCGCAATGATACTTTGTGGAATATAGACGGTTTTTTGATCGGATTGGCGCACATAAGGCATCGCGACAATACCGCGATCGTAATTACCGGATTGCAGATCCACAAGCAATTCAGGGGTTAGCTCTTGATTTGGATCGAAATAATCCCATAAATAATCATCTAAAATCCCTTCTGGTAAAAGGGCTTCATCTTCAATTGGAAACCATTTTTCAGTGGGATAATGGACAAAATCACCATTAGCAATCTCTTGTCCTAAATAGAAATCAGCAAAGAAATAGTTGGTGGAAAGACGCTCGAAATATTCACCTAATGCAGATGCTAACGCAGCTTTTTTGCTCGCGCCTTTGCCGTTAGAAAAACATTGTGGGCAATCCTTATCACGAATATGTACAGACCAGACATTTGGCACAGGATTAAGCCAAGAGGCTTCTTCGATATTGAAACCAAGTGCGGTCAATTTTTGTTGAAATTTTGAAATACTGTCTTCAAGTGCGGCATCTTTGCCGAGAATAAATGTTTGTTCAGTCATAATTGTTCCTGTTATAAAAAGCTCCCGCATCATAGGGGAGTTTAGTGGGCTAATCAAGCATAAAATTTATACGCTTTAGCTCTTGTTTTCCCTGATTTTTAAGGGTAAATTAGCTTGGCGCAGAAAGGCATTTTCTGTGTAGGTAAAATTATAAACAAATCAATCAATTGGGAGACATTATGGCTCAAGGGTTTTATGAATTAAAAGTGGCTAAAGACGGACAATTTATGTTCAACTTAAAAGCAGCAAACGGACAAGTTATTTTAACTAGCGAACTTTATAAAACAAAAGCATCAGCTGAAAACGGTATTGCTTCAGTACAAAAAAATGGTGTGGATGCGAAAAACTTTGAATATCGCGTAGCGAAAAATGACAAACCTTACTTCATTTTAAAAGCGGCTAACCACCAAGAAATTGGCCGTAGCCAATATTATTCTTCTCAAGCTGCAGCAGAAAAAGGCGTTGAGTCTGTAATGAATAATGCATCTTCTGCAGTAATCAAAGAAGTAACAGAATAATCATTCTGTTCTGATTTCTTTAAATGCACCTGCCGGCTCTAAAAACGCCGGCATTTTTGAGCACGCTTTCTCCGGGTTCAGTGTTAACGGATAAGTTCGTTTTTGGGCAATGATCACAGTGAGCGGAGAGCAGAGCGTGCTCTTTTCTTGTTTTATGGATAGTCTTTCTTCTGCAATCACATCAAAATTTAATAATGATAGCCAGTCAACCACTCGCCAAGTAGCATATTGTCGGAACTTAAATTCGCCTAATTTCGGTTTGAAAAGCAAGGGACTCAGCGGATTAAATAACGTGATGAACATCCAGCCGTCATCCTTTAAAACGCGATGTGCTTCACGTAATATTTGATGAGGGTCTTGCGCAAAATTTAAGGTGTTTGCCAACAAGCAGGCATCCATTTCTTTTTCAATAAAAGGTAAGGTTAATGGCGATGCTTGGAGCAAGCTATCACTTTCATTTAAAAGTGCAGTAGGAAAATGCGCTGTTTTTTCAGATAATACAATTTGATGACGTAAAGGCAAGTCAAAGGCAATTTCGCCACTTAATGCACCGACTTTCAGAATTTGATAGCCTAAAATTTTTGGTGTCCATTGGGCAAAATAATGTGTTAATACGTTACAATAGGCTTCACCTTGTGGTAACACTTGCCAACTTTCAGGTGAAAGAAGTGGTTTGTGCCATTTGGCTTTCCAATTCAATGTTAATCCTATTTTCATAAGGTAATTTATGCTAGTTCCTATTCCTGCACTCAATGATAACTATATTTGGCTTTATAGACGAGAAAATTTCCCCGTAATTGTGATCGATATCCCAGAAATAACCCGTTTAATTCCGTATTTAGAATCGAATAAGTTAGACGTAGAAGCGGTGTTATTAACCCATAATCACGATGATCATGTGCAAGGTGTTGCGGAGTTTAAGCAATATTATCCCAATGTGCCTGTTTTCGGCCCAACAGAATGTGCAAATAAAGGGGCAACCAACATTATGGATAGTGGCGTGATTAATACAGCACATTATCATATTGAAGTTTTGCCAAGCGGTGGTCATACGGCAGGGCATGTCAGCTATTTGGTGGATGCGCATCTATTTTGCGGCGATGCGTTATTTTCTGCGGGCTGTGGTCGCGTATTTACGGGAGATTTTGCTCAAATGTTTGAATCTATGCAGCGTTTTAATCAATTACCTAATGAAACCGTGGTTTGTCCCGCTCATGAATATACGCTGAGTAATTTAGCTTTTGCGGAAACCATATTGGCGGATAAAAGTGCGGTTGAAAATCGACGTGTTTTAGTGGAACGTTATCGAGCAGAGGGTAAACCGAGTTTGCCAACAACAATTGGATTAGAGAAACAAATTAACCCGTTTTTACAAGCAAAAAATTTAGACGAATTTACAAGATGGCGTTTAGCTAAAGATAAGTTTTAACTCATTTTAGTTATTTGTTTGAGTTTTTTCTCTTGAAATTTGCTCAATTCTCAACAATTCATTAAAATAGCGAAACTTTTACTTTCTACTTAAGCCGCATATTCATAAAAGTGCGGTTGTTTTTATTAGGTTTTTATGACCCTTCTTGTTCTTGGCATTAATCATAAAACGGCTTCTGTCGCTGTTCGTGAGAAAGTCGCTTTTTCTGAAGAAAAGCGGCAGCTTGCCTTACAACAAATTCACCAACAAGATTTGGCAGAAAGTGCGGTTATTCTTTCTACCTGTAACCGTACAGAGATTTATCTTCACCATCGTCAAATTTCACCCCAAGAGTGTAAGCAATGGCAAACGAACTGTACAAATTGGTTTGCTAATATTCATCAGCTTTCTGTCGATGAATTAAATAAGAGTATTTACACACATCAAAATCAACAAGCAGCGAATCATTTAATGCGCGTGGCCTGTGGTTTGGATTCATTAATTTTGGGTGAGCCGCAAATTTTAGGACAGGTGAAACAAGCATTCCAAATCAGTGAAGATTATTATCAAGCGGCGAATATTCCACTTTCGAGCACGCTTTCTCGTTTGTTCCAAAAAACCTTTGCTACGGCAAAACGTGTACGCACTGAAACTAATATTGGTGAAAGCGCTGTATCGGTGGCTTATGCAGCTTGTAGTTTGGCACGTCAAATTTTTGAATCTTTACGTGAATTACAAATTTTGCTCGTTGGGGCAGGGGAAACCATTGAATTGGTAAGCCGTCATTTATTACGCCATGGTGTAAAAAAATTGATGATTGCTAACCGCACTTTATCTCGCGCTGAACAGTTGGTAGAGACTTTAGCCTCCAATACGCCGATTGAGGTGTACTCTCTTGAAGAGTTGCAAACTCCACTAAATCAAGCGGATATAGTTATCAGCTCAACAGGCAGTCCGAATGTTTTAATCACCAAAGCAATGGCTGAAATTGCAGAAAAAGCACGCCAATTTAAACCGACTTTAATGGTGGATATTGCGGTGCCGCGTGATATTGATGAAAACGTCTCGGAATTAGAAAGTGTGTATCATTACACCGTAGATGATTTGCAAGATATTATTCAACGCAATCTTTCTCAACGTGAGCAAGCATCAGAGCAAGCGCAAGACATCATTACACAAGAATGCACGGATTTCTTCGAGTGGTTGAAGGTTCATCAGTTCTCTAATTTGATTCGTCATTATCGTGATGAGGCGGAGAATACTCGACAAGAATTACTCGAAAAAGCCTTACACCAAATTCAACAAGGTGAGAATGCTGAAAAAATTTTGCAAGAATTAAGTTATAAATTAATGAATAAACTCATTCATGCACCAACCCAAACCATGCAAGCCATGATGAAATCCGGTAATGCGGAAGGTTTGCATGCCTTTTCCAATGCTTTGCATTTAACCCATCCTTTAAATGAAAAAAACGATTAGATTTTTGACCGCACTTTTAGGTGGCTTATCGCTATTGATGAGTGTATCAGCCCTAGCAGAATATCGAACCTTTAATGATGGCAATATTACTTACGGGATTTTCCAAGCTAAACCTGAAGAAGTTCAGCTACATTGGAAGGATGCTGAAGGTAACGATTATCAAAGTTTAACGCGTCTCAAAAATGCCTTAGAAGATAGCTATAACGTAAAAATGATCATGAATGCGGGTATTTATAGCATGAATAATGTACCTGCAGGGTTATGGATTGAGCAAGGAAAAGAGCTCAATGCGTTAAATACAAAAGCAGGCAAAGGTAATTTCCATGTGCAGCCTAATGGGGTATTCGCCATTGCTGGAAATAAACCCTACATTTTAACAACCGCCGCGTATCAGAAAAGCAAACTCAAACCAGATTTTGCGTTGCAATCAGGCCCGATGTTAATTATTCATGGAAAAATGAATCCACAATTTCGAGCAAGCCTAGAAAGCTATCATAAGCGTAATGCAGTGTGTTTGACAAAACAAAATGAATTACTTTTCTTGATGACGATAAAAGGTGAGCCTAACCTTTATACCTTAAGCCAAGGTTTGCTGAAAATAGGTTGTCATGACGCCTTATATCTTGATGGAACAATATCTAATTGGTACATTCCAGGGCAATTTAACACCTTGCATTGGAAGCGTTTTGTTGGAATGATCTCCGTTCTTGATGTGAACAAAAAATAGCAAAAGCGTTTTATTTATAATCAACTAAATCAAAAAATCCGTTTTTTGCAAAAAAATGATTGACGAGAATAGGTCAAATCAGGATAATACGCCCCGCAAAGCCGATAAGGTAAAGCAAATGATGGCTACATAGCTCAGTTGGTTAGAGCACAACACTCATAATGTTGGGGTCGCAAGTTCGAATCTCGCTGTAGCCACCAAATTTGCGGGACTGGCGAAATTGGTAGACGCACCAGATTTAGGTTCTGGCGCCGAGAGGTGTGTGGGTTCAAGTCCCTCGTCCCGCACCATTTATCAGCTTGCAGTCAAATAGTAGTTGGGGTATCGCCAAGCGGTAAGGCACCGGGTTTTGATCTCGGCATCCCTAGGTTCGAATCCTAGTACCCCAGCCATACTATCTAAATAAAATCTTCTTTATTTCCAATCAAAGAATTTCAGTTGGGGTATCGCCAAGCGGTAAGGCACCGGGTTTTGATCTCGGCATCCCTAGGTTCGAATCCTAGTACCCCAGCCATCTTATTTTCTCTATTTCTTTTATATAAAAGAAAAGCCACCTTGTGGTGACCTTTCATATTGATTTATTTTAATTCTACTAAAGTTAAATTACATTGAGCTGTTGATGCTGCGGGTAATGCTTCATAGTCTTTACCTGCTTTGGGGGTGAATATAAGTTTTTTGCCTAGGCAATGTTCATGTACTATGAACTGATGATTGGTTATATAATTAGCACCATCGGGTGTAATAATTTCACTTTGTAGAGTGATTTCAGCCCCTGATGGGATTATAAATTCTTTAAAAAAAGTACCAGAACCTATTTCATTGAATTGACTAGGATTCATACTTGCACTAGAGCTTGGCATGCCAATAGATTCATTCCCTTTAAGATAGAGTAATGAGCTGAAAGATTGTCCAATGCTTCCTCCAACATTCACTTTTTCTGTTTTTCCATCCTGTTTTACTTCCATCTCGGTATAGCGACCATTTTGTCCGTATAGACGGATACGTGCATCAGTTTGTGGATTATAAGCTTTTCCTGCATTTGATAGCTCGGTGTTTACACAGCCTGAAAGTAGTAATGCTGCTGTACTGATAAGCATCAATTTTTTCATGATTTTTCCTTTTGTTAATGATAGAAAATAGTGAATTAATGTTCTCTTGTTTTAAAGAAGGTGACGTCAGGATAACGTTCTTGTGCAAGGTTTAGGTTTACCATAGTTGGTGCGATATAAGTGAGATTATCCCCTCCATCTAATGCTAGATTTTGCTCATTTTTACGTTTGAACTCTTCAAATTTTTTGTTATCCGCACATTCTACCCAACGAGCCGTTGCGACATTGACAGTTTCGTAAATGGCTTCAACGTTATATTCTGATTTCAAACGAGAAACGACCACATCAAACTGTAACACACCGACCGCGCCAACAATTAAATCATTATTGCTTAATGGGCGGAAAACTTGCACAGCACCTTCTTCAGAAAGCTGTACTAAGCCTTTTAACAATTGTTTTTGTTTAAGAGGATCTTTCAAACGAATGCGACGGAATAATTCAGGCGCAAAGTTTGGAATACCGGTAAATTTGAGATCTTCACCTTGTGTGAAGGTATCGCCAATTTGAATTGTGCCGTGATTATGCAAACCAATAATATCGCCAGCATAGGCTTCATCAGCATGGGTACGATCTCCTGCCATAAAGGTGAGTGCATCGGAAATAACCACATCTTTACCAATACGCACGTGTTTAAGTTTCATGCCTTTTTCATATTTGCCAGAAACTACACGAAGGAAAGCCACGCGGTCGCGGTGTTTTGGATCCATATTGGCTTGGATTTTAAACACGAAACCGCTGAATTTTTCTTCTTCAGCTGAGACTTTACGCGTGTCAGCCTGACGAGCTTGTGGTGCAGGCGCCCATTCGGTTAAACCATCTAAGAAATGATCGACACCAAAGTTACCTAATGCAGTACCGAAAAAGACTGGCGTCAATTCACCACTTAAGAATAAATCCAAATCAAATTCATTACTTGCACCTTTTACTAACTCTAATTCATCACGCAGTTGTTGGGCTAAGTCATCACCTACAGCAGCGTCTAATTCTGGGCTATTTAAGCCTTTCACAATTCGTACTTCTTGAATGGTCGAGCCTTGGCCACTTTGATAAAGATAGGTTTCATCTTTATATAAATGATAAACCCCTTTAAATAATTTACCGCAACCAATCGGCCAAGTAATCGGCGCACAATGGATTTTTAATACGCTTTCCACTTCATCTAATAATTCCATCGGATCGCGAATATCACGGTCAAGTTTATTCATGAAAGTGATAATTGGCGTATCGCGTAAACGGGTCACTTCCATTAATTTAATAGTACGTTCCTCAACCCCTTTTGCAGAATCGATAACCATTAAGCAGCTATCCACAGCCGTCAAAGTGCGGTAGGTATCTTCCGAGAAATCTTCATGTCCCGGTGTATCCAATAAATTCACTAAGCATTCATTGTAAGGGAATTGCATCACGGAAGTGGTAATGGAAATACCACGTTGTTTTTCCATTTCCATCCAGTCAGATTTTGCATGCTGTGCAGAGCCTTTACCTTTTACTGAGCCTGCTTTTTGAATGGCATTGCCGTATAGCAATACTTTTTCGGTAATGGTGGTTTTACCCGCGTCAGGGTGGGAAATAATCGCAAATGTGCGACGTTTATTCACTTCTTCTAATGGATAACTCATTTGTCTTGTTTCTTCTGTTTTAAATAATGCTGTATTGTCGCTGATTTTCAGATTGAGCTCAAATTAAATTGTTTTTCTTTTGTTATCTATAGCTTATTTAGGTGTATGACTCTGTCATTTCTTTTCTTTAAAAATTTTTGATAAAAAAAGCAAACGTTTGCGCGAAAAGTGCGGTATAATACGCGCCGATTTTTTATTCTTATAATAAAAGGTGCAAACAATGACACAACTTAGTCTAAAAAAAATCTATTCAGGGAAAGTGCGTGATCTTTATGAGATCGATGATAAACGGATGTTAATGGTAGCCAGTGACCGTTTGTCCGCATTTGATGTGATTTTAGATGATCCTATCCCACGTAAAGGTGAAATCCTGACTCAAATTTCCAATTTCTGGTTTAATAAGTTAGCCCATATTATGCCGAATCATTTTACGGGCGATTCAGTTTATGATGTGTTACCAAAAGAGGAAGCTGATTTAGTAAAAGATCGCGCAGTGGTTTGCAAACGTTTGAATCCAATTAAAATTGAGTCTATCGTGCGTGGTTATTTAACAGGTAGCGGGCTAAAAGATTATAAGCAAACAGGTACCATTTGTGGTTTGAAATTACCGGAAGGGTTAGTTGAGGCAAGTAAATTACCTGAACCGATTTTTACGCCATCAAGTAAAGAAGAAGTAGGTAATCATGATATCAATATCAGCTATGAACAATGTGAAAAAGCAATTGGCGCAGAGTTAGCGGCACAAGTGAGAGAAAAAGCCATTGCACTTTATACTGAGGCTGCCAAATATGCGCTGACTAAAGGTATTATTATTTGTGATACTAAATTTGAATTCGGTTTAGATGAAAATGGCACACTAACTTTAATGGATGAGGTATTAACACCAGACTCTAGTCGTTTTTGGTCAGTTGATACTTATAAAGAAGGAACAAATCCGCCCTCATTTGATAAGCAATTTGTACGAGATTGGTTAGAGCAAAGTGGTTGGAATAAACAACCGCCAGCGCCTAAAGTACCAAAAGAAGTGATTGAAAAAACAGTGGCTAAATATCAAGAGGCGTTGGATTTATTAACAAAATAACATTAACAAACTCCCTGCTATGCTTTAGAATAGCAGGGATTTTTATGGATAAAATATTGTGAATAAAAGAGTATGAAATCTGTTGCGATAGTTGGTTTAGGTTGGTTAGGCTTACCGCTGGCGCTGCACTTAAAAGAACTTGGTTGGTGTGTAAAAGGCTCAAAACAATCCCCTGATGATGCTCAGAAATTGCATCAGCTAGGTATTGAAACTTATCCTTTTTCGCTTTCTGACGAAATGAAACGTTTACCAGACCATATTCGCCCTCTTTTTAATGTAGATGCTCTCATTATCACCCTACCACCTAGCAGTTTTTCTTCTCAACAGTATTGTGAATATCTTGCTTTTTTAACTAATCAAGCCAAGAAACAAGGTGTACAACATGTACTTTTTACCAGTTCAACTTCTGTTTTTCCTGATATTTCGGGGCAATTTGATGAAGGTTCTCAACTTTCAGCTGAAACAGAAATGGGTAAAACACTGATGCAAGCAGAACACTGCTTGTTCCAATCAGGAATATCGCATTGCGATATTCTTCGACTTGCAGGATTAATTGGTAAACAACGCAATCCGGTTAAATTCTTAGCAGGAAAATGCAATTTAAAACAGGGCTATTCACCTGTTAATTTGGTGCATCTAGAGGATTGCATTCAAGCTATTACTGCCTTACTCATGAATCCAAATGGATTGCGAACTTATCATCTTTGCGCGCCAATTCATCCTACTCGAGCAGAATATTACACAAAAGCAGCGGTATTTTATGATTTATCCATACCACAATTCGATTGTAGTGATTCGGATCCGAAACGAATCATTATGGCAGATAAAATTTGTCGAGATTTAGGCTTCGCTTATCGTTATCCAAATCCCGATGATATGTTAGAAAAGCGCAGTGATTTTTGACCGCACTTTTTAAAGACTTACTCACCATAACCACAATGAAGGAAATAAAATATGTCAAATACGATTCTGCAACATTTACCTAAAGGTCAAAAAGTTGGTATCGCTTTTTCAGGCGGGCTTGATACCAGTGCGGCATTACTTTGGATGCGTCAAAAAGGTGCAGTACCTTATGCTTATACAGCAAACTTAGGTCAACCAGATGAAGATGATTACAATGCAATTCCGAAAAAAGCGATGGAATATGGTGCGGAAAATGCGCGTTTAGTGGATTGTCGTGCGCAGTTAGCCCATGAAGGGATTGCGGCTATTCAATGTGGTGCATTCCATATTTCTACTGGTGGAGCAACCTATTTCAATACCACACCACTTGGTCGTGCGGTAACAGGTACGATGCTTGTCGCAGCAATGAAAGAAGATGATGTTAATATCTGGGGGGATGGCTCAACTTTCAAAGGTAACGATATTGAGCGTTTTTATCGTTATGGTTTATTAACCAACCCAAATTTAAAAATTTACAAACCATGGCTAGATCAACAATTTATCGATGAGTTGGGCGGTCGCTTTGAAATGTCAAAATTCTTAATCGCAAATGGTTTTGACTACAAAATGTCGGTAGAAAAAGCGTATTCAACTGACTCTAATATGTTAGGTGCAACACACGAAGCGAAAGACTTAGAAGAATTAAGCACTGGCATTAAAATTGTGAAACCAATTATGGGCGTGGCATTTTGGGATGAAAATGTTCAAGTAAAACCAGAAGTGGTGACTGTTCGTTTTGAAGAAGGTGTGCCGATTGCATTAAACGGTAAAACATTTGATAACGTGGTGGATCTTTTCTTAGAAGCAAATCGCATTGGTGGTCGTCATGGTTTAGGCATGTCAGACCAAATTGAAAACCGTATTATCGAAGCCAAATCACGTGGTATTTATGAAGCACCGGGAATGGCATTATTCCATATCGCTTATGAACGTTTAGTGACCGGTATTCACAATGAAGATACTATTGAACAATATCGTATCAACGGTTTACGTTTAGGTCGTTTGTTATACCAAGGTCGTTGGTTTGATCCACAAGCGTTAATGTTACGTGAAACTGCACAACGTTGGGTCGCTCGTGCGGTGACTGGTGAAGTGACATTAGAACTTCGTCGTGGTAATGACTACTCAATCTTAAATACTGAATCACCAAACTTAACTTATGCGGCAGAACGTTTAAGTATGGAAAAAGTGGAAAATGCACCATTTGATCCAATCGATCGTATTGGTCAATTAACCATGCGTAACTTAGACGTAGCGGATACGCGCGGAAAATTAAGTATCTACTCTCAAGTAGGTCTCTTAACAGCAGGGAAAGATTCCGTTTTACCACAATTAGGTAAAAAATAATTTTCTCTTTTAAATTGGAAAAAGTGCGGTCGATTTAAACCGCACTTTTAGTTGAGAGAATAAAAAACCTTAGGTTTTAGCCTAAGGTTTTTGTTCTTTAGCAAGAATTATTTTTTCTCTTCACATTTGTTGATATCGCTACATTTGCCGTAGAGATATAAACTGTGTGCTTTTAATTTGATGCCATGTTGTTCACTGATTTCTTTTTGACGTTGTTCAATAATGTTATCAGTAAACTCAAATACTTTGCCACAATCTTCACAGATAATGTGATCGTGGTGTTCTGTTGGCGCAAGCTCAAAAACAGATTTGTTGCCTTCAAAATTATGGCGAATCAAGATATGAGCTTCATCAAATTGGTTAAGCACGCGATATACAGTTGCAAGGCCAATATCACTGCCTTGCTCTAACAAGATTTTATATACTTCTTCAGCTGAGAAATGTTCATGCTTATGCTCTTGCATTAATGCAAGGATAGTGAGCCGAGGTTCAGTAATTTTTAATCCTGCTTTTTTGAGTAATTTGATGTTTTCTTCAGACATAATGTTCCCTTAAATTTGCTAAATTAGAGATGGTTAAGCTAATTCTGCTAAACACATTTCATCGTAGATTTGTTTTGTCCATTTCTCTACGCGTTCTGCAGTAAGTTCAGGTTGACGATCTTCATCAATACATAAACCGATAAAGTTTCCATCATCTAATAATGCCTTTGATGATTCAAAGGTATAACCATCCGTTGGCCAGTTCCCTACAATAATCGCACCGCGTGGTTCAACGATATCTCGTACTGTACCGATCGCATCACAGAAATAATCTGCGTAGTCTTCCTGATCGCCACAGCCAAAAATACCGACTAATTTGTCAGTAAAATCAATTTCTTCTAGAGTTGGGAAAAAATCATCCCAGTCAGCTTGTGCTTCACCGTAATACCAAGTTGGAATACCGAAAAGTAAAAAATCATAACCTTCGATATCTTCTTTAGAGCTTTTTGCAATGTCACGAATATCAACGAGTTCGTTGCCTAATTGCTTTTGAATCATTTTTGCAATGTTTTCTGTATTACCTGTGTCACTACCGTAAAATAAACCGACAACTGCCATTGTTCTTTCCTTTTGAAATAAAATTAGGTGAGTAGAAAAAAAAGATGAGGGATCAAAGCCCTACAATTTGTGCGAACTATAACATAAATGAATTCTCATTTGAATAGAATAATTCTCATTTAAAACGATTAATTTTTATTTAGAAACCTATCAATAGCACGTATCACAAAATCAGGTTTTTCTGCATGAACCCAGTGCCCACAACCATTGATAGTGAAGGAGGTCGCATTAGGGAATTGTTTTAGAATGGTTTCGGTATATTCAGGTTTAATATAAGATGAAAGCCCGCCTTTAATGAAGAGTGTAGGCGTATTAGCATAAACTTCCTGCCAATCCATCAGTTCTGCATAATGCTCAAAAAGTGCGGTCAAATTGAAACGAAAATATTCATTTGAAGTTGGCTCAAAAGATTTCAACATAAATTGCACTACACTAGGATCAGCAATTTCAGTTTCTAAAATAGGCTTAGCTTGTTGACGAGTTTGTGGCTGCGCTTTTTTCACCGCAAACAAAGCACGAAACACATCATCATGTCCAGCACTGCTATTTGCGACTGGAGCAATATCAATGACAACTAATTTTTCCACTCGCTGTGGTTGAAGTGCGGTCATTTTCATGGCCGTTTTTCCGCCCATTGAATGACCAATTAAGATCACTTTATCTAATTTAAGGTGATCGATAAGTTGCCATACATCATCAGCTATGACATCGTAATTCATTGTTTCTGAATGAAAACTATGCCCATGATTACGTAAATCTACGCGCAAAATATTATAGTTATCGCTAAATGCACGCGCGATGACGCCAAGATTATTCATATCCCCAAACAAGCCATGAATGAAAATTAAAGTGGGCGAATTAATTAATTGTTTTGCTTGGTGAAATTGATGGTTTAATAATTGGGAAGATGACATATATTTTGCGTGAGAATTTGGTTAGAAATCGTTATAATGGACGAAAATTTTAGCAAACGGAGAGAAAAAAATGAAGATAATTGAAGTCGATGAAGAATTATATCAATACATTGCGGCACAAACTCAATCTATTGGAGAAAGTGCGTCTGATATTCTTCGCCGTTTGTTGAATTTACCTACTCATGCAACAAGCTCGGTTGATTTCTTTGAATCAGTGGCATCAGCTGAAACGCCAAAAAGTGCGGTGCATTCTGAGCCTGTTTTAGCGGAAAAAACAACCGAAGCATCTCAGCCAAAAGTTGAACCTGTCGAACCGCCAAAAGCAGTGAAAAAACAATCAGATGAAGCAATTAATCACATTGTTGATAAAGTGCGTGCACTCTTGAATTCTGCTGAATTTAAAGAAGAGCCAAAAGCAGTCGTGCGTTTTTTAAGTATATTGCGTACACTTTATCGTACCAATCCAGAAAGCTTTGCACAGGCAACCGAAAGCTTGCAAGGCCGTACTCGTGTGTATTTTGCTCGTGATGAAGGAACGTTGCTTGTGGCGGGGAATCATACTAAACCAAAACAAATTCCAGATACGCCATATTGGGTGATTACCAATACCAATAGTGGTCGTAAGATGTTGATGCTAGAAGGGGCGATGCAATCTATGCATTTGCCGGAATATTTAATTGACGAAATTCGCCCTTATTTCGTTAGCAACTAATTCGATGCAAAAATTCCCTTGGCAAGCATTTGCCCAAAATTCAGCGTATGCAAATCAGGTCGCGTTGCGAAATTCGCAAGGCGATCCTTTTACTTGGGTGGAACTTGCTGAGAAAATTAATCAAGTGGAAGCCTTTCTTTTACAACAAGGTGTAACGACGCAAAGTGCGGTCGCTTTTTGCGGTAAAAATTCAGAACAGATCTTATTTCTCTATTTAGCGGTCATTCAGCTAGGCGCAAAAATTTTAGGTATCAACCCTGCATTTCCTCAAGAAAAAAGAGAAGAATTGTGCCGAGTTTATGGTGTAGATTTTTGTTATCAAACCGAAGATATTCGCTATTTAGTGACTAAAGCGTTAGCCCAACATGAAACCGATTGTACAAAAGCAGCTACGATGACGCTCACATCGGGTTCGACTGGTTTGCCTAAAGCTGTTGTGCATAATATTTCTGCTCATTTAGCTAATGCGGAAGGCGTTTGTGCCTTAATGAATTTTGGCAAAGAACAATCATGGCTACTTTCCTTACCGCTTTATCATGTTTCTGGACAAGGTATTGTGTGGCGTTGGCTGTATGCGGGAGCAACTTTAGTACTACCGAAAGAAGATTTTTATCAATCTATTGGTGAAGTTTCTCATGTTTCTCTCGTGCCAACGCAATTACAACGTTGGTTTGATTATTTGACGGAGCATCCTCAATCTATTCATACGCAAGCGGTATTATTGGGGGGAACGCAAATTCCTGTTAAATTAACTCAAGCGTTAAATGAATTAGGGATTCGAAGTTATTCCGGTTATGGTATGACAGAAATGGCTTCTACCGTATTCGCTAAGCAATCTGATGGAAAAATAGGCGTGGGACAGCCTTTACTTGGCCGAGAGTTCAAGTTAGTGAATGAAGAAGTTTGGCTAAAAGGTGCCGGACTTGCCATGGGATATTGGCGAGAAGGGCATATTGTTCCACTCACCAATGCAGAAGGTTGGTTCCAAACAAAAGATAAAGGTCAATGGCTTGATGACGAATTAGTTATTCAAGGCCGATTGGATAATATGTTTATTTCTGGTGGAGAAAATATTCAGCCGGAAGAAGTTGAAAAAGTGATTGCACAATCAGATTTTGTGAAACAAGTCTTTGTTTTACCTAAACATGATGAGGAATTTGGCCATCGCCCTGTCGCAATTGTTGAATTTCATACCTCATTTAATGAAAGTGCGGTCGAATCTCTCAACGTTTTTTTACAAGGGCGATTGGAGCGATTTAAGCAACCTGTTGCCTACTATGAACTCCCTCAGGATTTAATCCAAGGGGCAATAAAGATTTCTCGCAAAGCACTCGCCGATTGGCTGTCGCAACAATAGGAAAGTTAGTTTAATGAAAAATATCTCTCGAGTTTTGACCGCATTTGGTCTTTCATTTGTTTTTACGCTGGCGCTTTCTCAGCCTGTTTGGGCAGAGAATAATAATGCTGATTTACCGACGGAAAAAACACTAAAAAGTGAATTAGCCGAGGCACAAAAATTACCAGATGGTGATGAAAAAACAAACAACGTCGCGACAATCCAGGCTTCGCTTGATTTCTTGCAACAAATTCAAACACAGCAAAAAAATAATAACGATTTGCAAGATACGCTTATTGATGCAGATTCTGAAATTCAGAAGAATAATGCCGATCTTCAAAATCTTAAAAAACAGCTAAGCACGCCAAATAACACCGATTATGCTTCGCAAAGTTTAGCGAATTTGCAGGCTCAGGTTGAGAAACTGACCAATCAACAACAAGATGCTCAATCTGCATTAAGTGCCGTGAATACACAACTTGCAGGGCAAAGCTCTGTATCCGAACGCGCCCAAACTGCCTTAACAGATAATGTTAAACGTACGCAAGAATTGAATCAGAAATTGGCTGACCCAACAACTAGTTCGCTATTAAAACAGCAAATTCAACTTGAGTTGCAATTGATTGAGCTAAAAAATATCTATAATCAAGTGCTATTAAAAAATAGCGATCAGTTGACTGTGCTTTATCAAAGTCGATATGAACTGTTGAATACGCGAGTTCAAGCATTGCAGCAACAAATTGCGGCTATTCAAGAAGTGATAAACCAAAAGAATTTGGCTAAAACACAAAATCAAGTTGAGCAAGCACAACAACAAAACCAAAGTGTTGAGCAAAATCCGCTGATCCAGAAAGAGTTGGATTTAAATTCTCAACTTAGCCAATATTTACTTGAGCAAACAGAGAAAACCAATACATTAACGCAAGATGAACTACGCATGCGAAATGTGTTGGATAACTTAACGCAGACACAACGTACCATTGATGAGCAAATCAGTGCATTACAAGGCACATTGGTGCTTTCACGCATTATTCAGCAACAAAAACAAAAATTACCGACCAACTTAAATATTCAAGGTCTTTCAAAACAAATTGCGGATTTGCGTGTACAGATCTTCGATATTACGCAGAAACGTAATGAGCTTTATGATATTGATGCCTACATCAGTAAAATTGAGCAGGATGAAAACAAATCCTTTACGCCAGCAGAAAAAACACAATTAACCAATTTGCTCACTGAACGTCGTAAAGTGGGTTCTGATTTAATTAAATCGTTGAATAATCAATTGAATTTAGCGATTTCCTTAGAGCTAACCCAACAGCAAATTACACAAATCAGTGATCAGATTCAGTCTAAACTCGACCAACAAAGTTTCTGGGTAAAAAGTAATAATCCAATTAATCTTGATTGGTTCAAGAAATTACCGATGTCACTTAAAGCACAATTTGATGGTATTGGTAAAAAATTAGGTTTCCCAACAAACTTTGATAATTTGCCGTATTTACTCACTTACGTCTTTATTTTGTTTGTGATTGGTGGATTGATTTTCAAATTTAAAGAATCGATTAAACAACGCTTAGCCGTGATTAATGGTGAGATTAACACGCTTCGTTCTGACAGCCAATGGCATACGCCACTTGCGTTATTTTATACGGCGCTTTTATCGTTATCAGGCACCCTGTGGTTCTTAGCGACTTGCCAACTTTTAGGCTTTTTCTTTGTGAAAAATCCACAAGAGTTTTGGGAGTGGTCGCTTAGCATGGCGGGCTATTGGTGGTTCTTTAGTTTTATCTTAGCTATTCTTCGTCCGAATGGTATTTTAGTGTGCCATTTTGGTTTTACTAAAGAGAGTGCAGCGAGCCTACAAGACGTCACGAAACGTATTATTGTTTCTGTTGTGTTATTACTGAATACGTCAATTTTCAGTAATGTCATGGATACAGGTTTAGCAAATGACGTATTGGGTGAAATTAATACCATTGTTGCTTTGCTTTTCTGCATTGTAATTATTGCACCACGTTTTATTCGTACTGAAAAATCATTGAGTTCAACGACAACAGATAAGCGTGATAGAACCATTTTCAAAATTGTACGAATCTTATTGCAATTGGTCCCTGTTATTTTAATTGCACTAATTGCTTTAGGCTATTATTACACCGCCTTAAATTTAATTACGCATATTATTAATACCTACATTGCATGGGTGGTGTGGTCGTTGGTGCGTCATACAATTTATCGTGGTGTCACCGTAGCATCAAGACGTTTAGCTTATCGTCGTTTACAAGAAAAACGTCAGCAAAAACAACAAGATTCAAGTGATGCTTCAGCCTCTGATGATGTGGTCGTGATTACCGAACAAGAAGAGGGATTGGACTTAAATGAAGTGCGTAGCCAGTTACTACGCTTTGCCGATCTCTTTATTTGGACCGCACTTTTTGTCATCTTTTATTATGTCTGGTCAGATTTAGTTACGGTGGTAAGTTATTTGCGTGATATTACCTTGTGGCAACAAACTTCAACAACTGAAGCGGGCGTGGTGACCGAAACGATTTCACTCTTTAACTTGATTGTTGCGTTAATCATTGTTGTGATTACCTATATTTTAGTGCGTAATATTCAAGGTATTTTAGAAATATTACTCTTCTCCCGAGTGAAACTTTCACAAGGTACGCCTTATACCATTACAACATTATTAACCTATATCTTGGTTGCAGTGGGTGGCGCATGGGCATTTTCTACCCTTGGGATGTCATGGTCTAAATTACAATGGTTATTTGCCGCCCTTTCCGTTGGTCTCGGTTTTGGTATGCAGGAAATTTTTGCGAACTTTGTTTCCGGCATCATTTTATTATTTGAGCGTCCAATTCGTGTGGGCGATACTGTGACAATTAACGATGTAACAGGTACAGTAGCGAAAATCCGTATTCGCGCCATTACGATGATCGATCCGGACCGAAAAGAAGTGATTGTGCCAAATAAATCCTTTGTAACCGGACAAGTGACTAACTGGGCATTATCTAACACCGTTACTCGTTTGGTTGTATCTGTTGGGGTGGCGTATGGTTCAGATTTAGACTTAGTGAAACGCTTATTATTGCAAGCTGCACATGAGCAACCAAGCGTCTTAAAAGATCCAGAACCAAGAGCGCTATTTTTAACCTTTGGGGCAAGTACATTAGATCACGAATTACGTGTTTATGTAGGGCAAGTATCTGAGCGAAATGATACGCTTGATGCGCTCAACCGCCGCGTGAATGAGTTATTTGCAGAAAATAATATTGATATTGCATTCAACCAATTAGATATCTTTATCAAAAACAAAGATACAGGCGAAGAGATTCCATTTATTGATGTGGCAAAATTAGCCCAAAATCATTAATTAAAGAGAGAAAATATGGCAGGGAATACTATCGGACAACTTTTTCGTGTGACGACCTTTGGGGAGTCACATGGTATTGCATTAGGCTGTATCGTAGATGGCGTACCGCCGAATCTTGAATTATCGGAAGCGGATATTCAACCTGATTTAGATCGTCGTAAACCCGGTACATCGCGTTACACTACGCCACGTCGTGAAGACGATGAAGTACAGATTTTATCTGGGGTGTTTGAAGGTAAAACAACGGGTACCAGTATTGGAATGATCATTAAAAATGGTGATCAACGTTCACAAGATTATGGCGATATCAAAGATCGTTTTCGTCCTGGGCATGCTGATTTTACCTATCAACAAAAATACGGTATTCGTGATTATCGCGGAGGTGGACGATCTTCTGCACGTGAAACCGCTATGCGTGTTGCTGCGGGAGCGATTGCGAAGAAATATTTACGTGAACAGTTTGGCATTGAAGTACGTGGCTTTTTGAGTCAAATTGGCGAAGTGAAGATTGCACCACAGACTATCGATAAAATTGATTGGGATAAAGTGAATAGCAATCCATTTTTCTGTCCAGATGAAAGTGCGGTCGAAAAATTTGATGAATTAATCCGTGAATTGAAAAAAGAAGGCGATTCGATTGGCGCCAAACTAACCGTGATTGTAGAGAATGTTCCTGTTGGTTTAGGAGAGCCTGTTTTTGATCGACTTGATGCGGATTTAGCCCATGCTTTAATGGGGATTAATGCGGTTAAAGGTGTAGAAATTGGCGATGGCTTTGCAGTGGTCGAACAGCGTGGCAGTGAACATCGTGATGAAATGACACCAAATGGTTTTGAAAGCAACCATGCTGGCGGTATTTTAGGGGGCATTAGCTCAGGTCAGCCAATTATTGCGACTATTGCTCTAAAACCAACATCCAGTATTACCATTCCAGGACGCTCTATTAATTTAGCGGGAGAACCCGTGGAAGTGGTGACAAAAGGTCGTCATGATCCTTGTGTGGGTATTCGTGCAGTACCCATTGCAGAGGCTATGGTTGCAATTGTTTTACTCGACCATTTATTGCGTTTTAAGGCGCAGTGTAAATAACTATTTTAAATTAAGCTTATTTTTCTTTTATTAAAGATAAGGTAATTCGTTTTAGGAAATCTTATGAATAAATCTTTAACAAAATTACTTTCAAGTGCGGTTGTTTTAGGGAGCGTTTTTTTCTCGCTACAAACAACAGCCTCGCCACAAGATTGGCAACGAATTAAACGTCCAATTCCTGCAACAGATGGTAAGGCAAATCCAATTGGTAGCTATTCGAATGGTTGTATTATTGGGGCTGAACCTTTGCCTTATAAAGGTGAGGGATACCAAGTGATTCGTATGAATAAAAACCGCTATTATGGTCATCCGGATATGATTGCCTATTTACAGCGTCTTGGACAAAAAGCGAAGTCAGCGGGCTTACCGACAATGTTAGTTGGGGATATTGCTATGCCAGGTGGTGGTCGCTTTTTAACGGGGCATGCAAGCCATCAAATGGGATTAGACGCGGATATTTGGTTGCGCATGGGTACCATGACAGACAGTGAAGCGTTAAATTCTGACGGAAAAGGCTTACTCGTGGTGAATCGCCAAGCACAACGTGTTGATGAAAATGTGTGGAGTAACAATCATGCAACGTTAATCAAACTGGCCGCGCAAGATCCCAAAGTGACCCGTATTTTTGTGAATCCAGCAATTAAATTAAAACTTTGTCAAACTGCGGGAGACGATCGTGCTTGGTTACACAAAATTCGTCCATGGTTTGGCCATGATTCACATTTCCACGTGCGTATTGCTTGTCCAAAAGATGCCGCTTATTGTGAAGATCAAGCACCTGTACCAGCAGGCGATGGTTGTGGCGATGAACTTTATTCTTGGTTTGAACCCGCAAAACCAGGTTCAGGCGCTTCTAAACCAAAAGTGACACCACCAGAACCGTTCTTGTGCCAACAAGTGTTGAGTTCGCCAAATAGTAGCGAATGGTTAGAGTAGGAGTTAAATAATGGACTTGGGGATTGATATTTTAGCCATGCTTTTTGCTGCTGCCTTTATTGCCGCATTTATTGATGCGATAGCGGGTGGCGGAGGCTTAATTACAATCCCTGCCTTATTAATGACAGGTATGCCACCTGCAATGGCATTAGGCACGAATAAATTACAAGCATTCGGCGGTGCGTTGTCGGCAAGTATTTACTTTCTGCGTAAAAGAGCGGTCAATTTATCGGAGTTTTCTTTCATCTTACTGGTGATTTTTATCGGCTCGGTGATTGGTACCTTGCTTATTCAAAGTTTAGATGCGTCATTAATTAAGAAAGGGCTTCCATTTCTCATTTTAGCGATCGGCTTATACTTTTTGTTTACGCCTAAATTGGGCGAAAGTGATCGCAAACAACGAATTTCTTATACTGTTTTTGCGTTATTTTTTGGCTCTCTTCTGGGTTTTTATGACGGCTTTTTCGGGCCTGGGACGGGTTCATTGATGAACCTAGCTTGTGTGACGTTACTTGGATTTAACCTAACCAAAGCCACCGCACATGCGAAAGTGATGAATTTAACCTCAAATTTTGCTTCATTAATTTTCTTCTTTATTGGTGGTCATGTGATTTGGACCGTCGGTTTAGTTATGATGGCAGGAAGCCTGATAGGTGCAAATTTAGGTGCCAAAATGGTGATGGCAAAAGGCAAACAACTGATCAGACCGATGGTGGTGATTATGTCATTTATCATGACGATAAAAATGGCGTATGATCAAGGTTGGTTTCATTTTTAACGATTGATTATGACAGATTCTCAAAAAAAATTACGTATTACGGCACGAACAGGCTATGAACCACATTTTTCATGGTCATATTTGCACCCGAAAAATTGGGGCATTTGGCTTGGTATTTTTGTGCTTTTGTTACTTGCTTTTGTGCCATTTCGTTTACGCGATAAAATGGCCGAGAAACTGGCTCGTGCGCTGACGAAAAAAATCGGTAAACCACGTATTCGTGCCGAGATTAATTTGAAACTCTGTTTCCCGGATTGGACGGCTGAGCAGCGTGACAAAGTGATTGAAGAGATGTTTGTGACGGTCGCACAAGTCATGCTTGGTATCGGTGAAATTGCCATTCGTTCTAAAAAACATTTACAAAAACGCAGTGAATTCATTGGTCTTGAGCATATCAAACAAGCCAAAGACGAAGGGCATAACATCATTTTGATGGTGCCACATGGTTGGGCGATTGATGCCTCTGGTATTATTTTGCATACACACGGCATGCCGATGACATCAATGTATAACCCTCACCGAAATCCATTAGTAGATTGGTTATGGACTTTAGCTCGTCAGCGTTTTGGCGGGAAAATGCATGCTCGCCAAAATGGGATTAAGCCGTTTTTAGCGCACATCAAGCAAGGTCAAATGGGATACTATCTTCCAGATGAGGATTTTGGTGCCGAGCAAAGTGTCTTTGTAGATTTCTTTGCCACTTATAAAGCCACACTTCCTGGGTTAAACAAAATGGCGAAATTAGCAAAAGCGGTGGTTATTCCAATGTTTCCACGCTATAACGCTAAGAATGGCAAGTATGAAATGGAAATTCGCCCACCTATGCAATTAAGCGAAGATCCTGAGCAATCAGCTCGTGCGATGAACGAGGAAATTGAATATTTTGTTACACCAACCCCCGAACAATATGTCTGGATTTTACAGCTTCTTCGTACGCGAAAAGACGGGGAAGATATTTACCCAGATTAATTTATTTTATTTATAAAAGTGCGGTCAAAATTCACCGCACTTTTGTATTTTTATATGCTAGAATGCGAGCCTAAAAACAGGATTTTTTCTTACTCTTTTTTGAGCAATTATTTATGAACAAACAACTTGAATTAATCAAATCTTCTATCAAATCTATCCCAAATCATCCAAAAGAAGGCATCATTTTCCGTGATATCACGAGCTTACTCGAAGTGCCTGCGGCTTTCAAAGCCACAATCGATTTGATCGTTGAAAAGTATAAAGATCAAGGTCTCACAAAAGTAATTGGTACCGAGTCTCGTGGATTTATTTTTGGTGCGCCAGTTGCATTAGCATTAGGCTTGCCATTTATCCCCGTTCGTAAACCAGGAAAATTACCGCGTGAAGTGATTGCACAGTCTTATCAATTAGAATACGGTCAAGACACCCTTGAATTGCACACAGATGCGATTTCACAAGGTGATAATGTGTTAATCATTGATGACTTGTTAGCGACAGGCGGTACAGTTGAAGCTACCGTGAAATTAGTTCAACGTTTAGGCGGTGAAGTGAAGCATGCTGCCTTTGTAATTAATTTGCCAGAATTAGGGGGCGAAAAACGCTTACGTGATTTAGGCATTGATTGCTATACCTTAGTAAATTTTGAAGGCCATTAATTTTTAAAGAGATGCGATGAGCTACCAAGTTTTAGCCAGAAAATGGCGACCAAAAAACTTTTCTGAAGTAGTGGGACAAAGCCATGTGCTCACTGCTTTGGAAAACGGTTTAAAAGAAAACCGTTTACATCATGCTTATTTATTTTCCGGCACCCGTGGCGTGGGTAAAACCTCCATTGCTCGTTTATTTGCGAAAGGATTGAATTGTGTAAACGGTATTACTGCCGATCCTTGCGGTGAATGTGAAAACTGCAAAGCGATCGAAGCGGGCAACTTTATTGATTTAATTGAAATCGATGCGGCTTCTCGTACCAAAGTAGAAGATACGCGTGAGCTATTAGACAACGTGCAATATAAGCCGGTAGTGGGGCGCTATAAAGTCTATCTTATCGATGAAGTGCATATGCTTTCCCGCCATTCTTTCAATGCGTTGTTAAAAACCTTGGAAGAACCGCCTGAATATGTGAAATTCTTATTGGCTACAACGGATCCACAAAAATTGCCGATTACAATTTTATCCCGTTGTATGCAATTTCATCTTAAAGCATTAGATGAACCGCAAATTTCAGCGCATCTTAATCGCGTGCTTACGGCAGAAAATATTCCTTTTGATGCGCCTGCATTGGATAAATTAGCCAAAGCGGCACAGGGCAGTATTCGTGATAGTTTAAGTTTAACGGATCAAGCGATTGCCATGGGCAACGGTAAAGTTTCTACCGATGTGGTGAATACCATGCTTGGGCTGTTAGATGAAGATCAGCCGATTGAAATCATTTACGCCTTACATCAAGGTAACGGTGAGCGTTTAATGAAAACCATCCAAACGGTGGCAGAAAAAGCGGGCGATTGGGATGAGTTATTGGCAGAAACAGCAGAGAAATTGCATCAAATTGCCTTAATGCAGTTGCTTGCTAAAAATGCCACAGATGAAAACGATCACTTAGGTTTTCTGGCCAAACATATTTCACCGGAAGACGTACAATTTTTCTATCAAGTGATTGTATCGGGTCGAAAAGAATTGGCCACCGCACCAAATCGTCGAATTGGTGCAGAAATGACATTATTGAGGGCATTGGCATTCCACCCAAAGTTCCTTACGGCAGCACAAACGCCTAAACAAGGCGTGCTATCCCCTGAACAAAATACACAGAAAAGTGCGGTTGAAAATCAGCCTATCTCTGGTTATGTGGATATGCCGGTGCTGTCGCAAAACATCAAAGCAAATTATTCTGCACAAGCGCAAAAGCCAATGGCTCAATCGGCGATTGTGCATTCTTCACCTTCTCAACCTGTTTCCACTCAAACAACATCTTCATTAAATTTAGCCAGTCTTGCGGCATTAGAAGCATTGAATCAATTAACGCAAATTGAGCAATCAGAGCGCCAACATCATCATGATGAACAACAAGCCGCAGTGGAAGAAACCTTGCATCATCTCCAAGCGTTAGATGAGCAAAAAAATTCACCGAAAATGACCGCACTTCCTGTGCGAGAGATGACACCACCGAAAGCGACGCAAACGAAAGCAGCAGTGTCAAATCCAATTACTCAACAAGCAGAAGCGTTAAAGCAAAGTGTTGAAACGGTTGAAAATACCATTGATGACAATGCTGAAATGGATGCGGAAGAGCAGGAAATTCTGGATGCGGAAACTTACCGTTGGGAGTGGAGTAATCCGGATTTAGCTAAAGTGGATAGCGGTGTGCGACCTTCTGATATTAAACAGGCGATTTTAAAAGATGTGACACCAGAATTGCGTGAGAAAATTATTCAAATTACGCAAAAACAAGATCCTTGGACGGATATCGTTGAACGCTCTGGCGTGACTGGTTTCTCAAAAGAGTTGGCATTAAATTGCTTTATTAAGTCGCAAACCGAAGATGAAATTCAACTCGGGCTTCATTCTGAAAAAGCCCATTTAAAACAAGATCGAAATATTAAAAATTTAGTGGATCATCTTGAACGTTTATATGAAAAACCAGTCAAATTGTCGATTTTTGTTGAAGATTCCGATGTTTTAACCCCGATGGATTACCGCAAAAAAGTTTATCAGGAGTTGCGTGAACAGGCACGTACGGATTTACAGCAAGATAAAAAACTGCTTTTATTACAAAAAGAGTTTGATGCGAAGTTGGATGTTGAAAGCATTCGACCAGTCTAAAACTCATTTCTCTAAATTTTAACTTTATAAAGGAAAGAATATGGCGTTTAGCTCTCTTTTTACTCTTATTGATGACATTGCATCGATTCTTGATGATGTCGCCTTGATGACCAAAATGGCAGCCAAGAAAACCGTTGGCGTGGTAGGCGATGACTTAGCCTTAAATGCTAATCAGGTAACAGGGGCATCTTCCGATCGTGAATTACCCATTGTCTGGGCGGTAACAAAAGGATCGTTAGTCAATAAAGTCATTTTAATTCCAATTGCTTTACTGCTTTCTGCGTTTTTACCTTGGTTAATTGTGCCACTTCTGATGATTGGTGGGGCGTATTTATGTTTTGAAGGGGGAGAGAAAATTCTACATAAGTTTATTGCTCATGAAGAGCATGAAGAAAAAACAACCTTTAATGAAGCCGCTAAAATTAAAGGGGCAATTCGTACGGATTTTATTCTTTCCGCTGAAATTATCATTATTGCATTGGGCGAATTAACCGAAGCGAGCTTGCTGACCCGCATTATTTCCCTTTCAATAGTCGGTATCGGAATCACTATTTTTGTTTATGGCTTGGTTGCATTAATTGTTAGAGCAGATGATTTTGGTTTATACCTTATCAAAAAAGGTGGCGTAGCGAAGTCAATCGGGAATGCAATTTTAGTGATTATGCCAAAATTTATGCGTTCACTTAGTTTTATCGGTACGCTTGCGATGTTCTTAGTCGGTGGCGGTATTTTCGTACATAATGTGGATTTCATTCATCATTTGCTCGCTGATTATCAATTAGCCGATGGTTTACTCGGTAATGTGTCGACGTTAGTCGTGGGTGTGATCGTAGGCGCGATTGCTTGTGCGATTGTATTACCCGCGATGAAATTATTCGGTAAACACTAAAATGAGATAAAAAATAACCGCACTTTGATTGTTTCAAGGTGCGGTTTTTTATAGACAAAACAGATTATTTACGAGAAGTGTAATCGCCGACACAGACCCATTTATAACTGGTTAAGGCTTCTAACCCCATTGGGCCACGAGCATGAAGTTTTTGGGTACTTACCGCCACTTCTGCACCTAAACCAAATTGTCCGCCATCGGTGAATCGAGTACTTGCATTAACATACACGGCTGCCGCATCTACTTGATTGATAAATTGCGTGGCTAATCGTTGGTTTTCCGTCAAGATACTTTCTGAATGTTGTGTGCCATATTCACAGATGTGAGCAATCGCCGCATCCATATCTTCAACCACCACAACATTGAGATCGAGTGAGCCCCATTCTTGGCGTAATGCTTGTTCAGTCACTTCTTGCACATCGACATTTGTAGCTTGAAGAATCGAAAGTGCGGTCGATTTTGCATGGAATTTTACTTTTTTCTCGGCTAAATATTTCGCGAGTTTTGGTAGGAAGGTTTCTGCAATCGAGCGTTGAACTAAAAGTGTTTCCAACGTATTACATGTGCTTGGACGTTGGCATTTTGCATTCGCAATCACCGCAAGGGCTTTTTCTTGGTCAGCACTTTCTTCCACAAAAAGATGACAAACACCCACACCACCGACAATCACTGGAATGGTAGAATGTTGTTTACAAAGCTCATGTAAACCAGCACCGCCACGAGGAATAATCATATCCACGTAGCGATCCAATTTAAGCAGTTGCATCACCAGTTCACGATTCGGATCGGTAATAGCTTGGACTGCATGGCGTGGTAATCCTGCTTGTTCAAGGGCATTTTGTACCACTTCTACTAAAATTTGGTTGGAATGTTGTGTTTCCTTTCCGCCACGTAAAATCACGGCATTACCGGTTTTTAAGCAAAGGCTTGCCACATCAATGGTGACATTTGGACGTGCTTCGTAAATGGTACCAATCACGCCAAGCGGAGTACGAACTCGTTCGATCTTTAATCCGCTATCTAAGGTGCCCCCATCAATAATTTTACCCACAGGATCGGCGAGCGAAATCACATGGCGCACATCATTTGCAATGTCTTTTAGGCGATCTTCGGTTAATAAGAGGCGGTCAATTAAGGCTTCAGATAAGCCATTTTGTTTCGCGATTTCAATATCTTTTTGGTTTGCGGCAAGAATACGATCCGCTTGTTGTTCTAATTGATCTGCAATAATGCTGAGTGCATGATTTTTTTCAGTGGTGTTTAACTGCGCTAAAATAAAGGCTGCATCTTTGGCCTGTTTGCCCATTTGTTCTAACATATCGAATCCCTTGTTATTTCAACAAAAATATGGTGTAGCTTATCGTAAAAATGAGCAAGGTGAAATGATTAAAATTAAGGATTTTGTGAATTATGAGTAATGATTTATCATCTATTCAGTTTATATCTCGTGAGTAGGGTGCGATTTGAGAATTTATAAACCCTAGGTAAGTCTTAATATTTCTTAAACAATAAAATAAAGGTTTGTATGACATTATTTGAAGAGTGTGTAGAAGCTCTTTCAGACGATTTTAGCCTCTTATCAGAGGAAAAAGAGAAAGAGGTTCTAAATATTTTTTATAAATATCCATTTGAGTATGGAAATATAAATAAATTAAAGGAAGGTATTGTTACTTTAAAATTTGATAAATTGATCAGATTGATTGAAGAAAAAGTAAAATCTTCAGAAGTTTATGTTTTAGCCGATATAAGTGGGGTACCTATCTTTAAAACTAATTTATTCTTAGCTTTAGAAAAAATATATGATATATCTGCACTATCAACAAAAGTGTTTTTGCTTGGGGATGGTTATTTGGCTCAAATAGTGCCCCGAAAAACTCCATTAGATATTGTAGCCTTGAATTCTGAGTAGTTATCGAGTCGTTTAGCATTTGAGCGGTATACAATCTAAAGTGCTAGAATATAAAATGAGTTTGATTTTTAAGAAATTTTAAAAATTTTTTAAATAGTTTTATCTTATGACTCCATCATGCAATCTCTTTAATCAGAGAAAGCTAAACGTACAGCTTATCAATTATTTCGTTTTCTTCGGTAATTTATCATTTGTTTCATCTTCTTGCTCTTGGAAATCGAAAACGGGTAGTCCCCAGCCAAATCGAACAGCAAGTAAACGCAATGAAAAACCGCTGAATAAAGTCAGTAAAATCGTAAATGTATGATCTAATTGAATGTGTTGGAATGCCATATACATAGCCGCGGAGAAGAATGACACGCTGGCGTAAAGTTCTTTTTGGAATACAAGGGGAATGCGGTTACAAAGTAAATCACGCAACACACCACCAAATGCCCCTGTCACGGTTGCCGCAATGGATGTCACGGTAAAGCCATAACCCATATCAATGGCAATTTGCGCACCGATGATGGAGTACACGATTAATCCTAAGGCATCTAACACCAAGAAAATGGTGCGAAAGTAGCGCATAAAATGTTTGATGAAGGGCGCAATAAAAACGGTTAATACTGCCGCACCAGCTACCATGATGAAATATTCAGGATGTTTAACCCAGCCAACAGGGTAGTGCCCTAATAATACATCACGTACTGTACCTCCGCCAATCGCCGTCACGCAGGCGATAATAATTACCCCGAAAATATCCATTTTTTCTCGTCCAGCGGCTAATGCGCCGGTAATTCCTTCGGCGGTAATTCCAATAATATAAAGTACGCTTAATAGCATTTTTTGTGGTTCCTAAAGTGCGGTTATTATTTTGCTTATTTTAAAAGGGAATGAGGCAAAATGCACGAAAGCCATTAAAAAAAGCCGTAAATTTTGGCATAATGACGCCTTCTTTTTCTAATCGAGAATTTTATGTCAGAAGAACAATCCAAACCCTTGGCCGCATTTCTTGCGATATTGCCAATTGGGTTGCTATTAATGGTCGATTTTTTTATAGAATCTTTGCAACTTGCTGAAAAATTGATTCCTCATTTAGCCTTTGGCGTGCTGATTGCCCAATTGCTTTGTTTAGTTGCCTTTATTAAAGGGGAAATTTGCCCAGGGCAGCGTGGGCGTTTAATTAAAGCAAATGTCTGTTTTGCGCTTTATTGGTTTATTTGGCTAGGGATGAGCTTGGCCTCACCACATCATTACGTGATAATTGATATTGTCAGCTTATGCGGGTTATCTGCCGTATATGCAGTATGGAAACAACCTAAAGATGAAGTCGCTCGCCGTGGTTTTCTCTTAATGGCATCTTTGGTGAGTGGATTTGGTGTCATTGCCTATTTGATGATTTTCTTCGGCAATCCAACACCGAATTTCGTGCAATATAACCCACTGGCACAAGCTTTAATGGGCGTATTATTAGCGAATTTATGTTTGTCCGTTTCTCGTAATCGTCTGCAAGGTTTCATTGCATTACTACCATTATTGATGATTTTATTACTAGTCCTTAATGCATTGGCAGTACTGATTTTTATTATTTATCAAGGCACAAGTGCGGTCGTTTTTTCGAACGTTTTCGCATACGGCATTTATTTTCTGCTTCACTTAGTGATAGCGGGTGTATTGCTCTTACACAGTGTAAATAAATGGAAACTCAGCTATAACAGCCTACTCATTTTATTCTTTATGGCTAGTAGCTTGCCAGTCTGGGCGATGTTTATTTAATGGATAAAATAAAATCTTACGCCGCCCCGATGTTAGTCGTGGGCTGCGTGCTATTCGGTTTAGGAAGCCTAATTGTTAAGTTTGTGCCAGTGGGAGGTTATGCCATTGCGTTCTGGCGCTTACTCATTGCCTCTTTTATTTTCTGGTTTTTGATGAAATTAAAAAGACAGCGTTTTCCTAAAAGCCGTAAAGCGATCATGTATGCCGTATTATCTGGTATCTTTTTAGCCTTTGATTTATCTTTTTGGCATGATAGTGTATATGCAGTGGGGCCAGGTATTTCAACCTTGTTGAATAGCTTGCAGATTTTCTTCTTGGCGGCAATTGGGTATTTATTTTTTGGCGAACGTCAAAGCAAACTACAAATGTTAAGTCTATTTTTAGCGGTTGTGGGGGTTGTCTTAATCACTGGGGAAGAACTACAACATAATTTTGAAGGGATGTACGGCATTATCATTGGTCTCATTTCTGCAGGCATGCTTGCGGCTTCAATGATTATGATTAAAAAGGTGCACGAAGAAGAGCCAACGGCTTTATTTCCATTAATGTTTATTCTGAGCGTGAGTGGTGCTTTGGTCTTAATTATTCCTTCGCTTATTTTTAATTACGATAACCTTTATCCAACTACATTTACCGATTGGGGATTGGTATTTATTTATGGTACGGTGATGCAATGCTTAGCATGGGGAATGATTGCTTATACCATTCCTTACTTATCTTTAGGTTTAACCGGTTTATTGCTTCTTTCTGAACCGGTGGTGGCGCTTGTGATTGATTATTTTGGTTTGGATAAGCCCATCAATCATTGGCAATGGGCGGGTGCAGTGCTGACATTAGTGGCAATTTATCTGGGCTCTCAAAAAAGTAAAACCTCTTAAAACAAAAAAGTGCGGTAAATTTCACCGCACTTTGTCTTCACATTAAACCAATTACTCAGCTGTTTTCTTTTTCAAGTATTGATAGAGCTCGTCTTTAATCCGTAATTTTTCTTTTTTCAAGTTCTCAATTTCCGTATGAGTAGCGAGTTCTATGTTATCAATCTTATTTTTGATCTCTTGGTCTAATGCATTGTGCTTTTCAAACAAGCGATCGAAATAAGCATCTTTATTTTTGAGATTAGTAATTAAATCGCGAAATTCAGGAAACATAGGTTACTCCTCTTGGTTAACGTTCATTTTCATTATAGAACTTTTTTTTGCTGTTTCTAGTGTCTCATTCTCAGAATTTGACAGAGATCACAAAATTAAATCATGGCAAAGTGCGGTCATAAAATTGGATGTTTTTGAAGATATTAATAAAAGAAAAATCAGGGTTTTAACTGGTTTATTTGCTCAAAGCACGCTAGAATAAAGGTATCTGTTTCATAATGAAAAATAGGGAATTCCAATGATCGATCCAAATTTACTCCGTAATAATCTGGCTGAAGTAGCAGAAAAATTAAAAGTAAAACGTAACTTTATTCTTGATACGGAAAAACTTACCGCATTAGAAGAACAACGCAAAGATTTACAAGTAAAAACTGAAACATTACAAGCTGAACGTAACGCGCGTTCCAAAGCCATTGGTGCGGCAAAAGCACGTGGTGAAGACATTGCACCATTATTGGCTGAAGTAGATAACATGGGCGAACAGCTTAACGAAGCGAAAACTCAACTTGATGCCGTGTTAGCAGAAATCAATCAAATCGCGTTAAGCATTCCAAACATCCCAGCGGATGAAGTGCCATTAGGTAAAGACGACACTGAAAATAAAGAAATTTTACGTTGGGGGACACCGCGTACATTTAATTTTGAAATCAAAGATCACGTGTCATTAGGTGAAGATGCCAATGGATTAGATTTTGCAGCAGGGGCTAAATTAGCAGGTGCGCGCTTTGCGGTAATGAAAGGTCAAATTGCTAAAATGCATCGTGCATTAGCGCAATTTATGCTAGATCTTCATACTGAACAACATGGTTATTTAGAAGCTTATGTACCTTATTTAGTCAACCATACGACTCTTTATGGAACAGGTCAATTACCAAAATTCGGTGAAGACTTATTCCATACTTTAGCGCTAGAAGGCGAACAACCTTACGCATTAATTCCAACAGCAGAAGTACCGGTAACTAACCTTGTTCGTGATGTGATTGTTGATGAAGCAGATTTACCAATCAAAATGACCGCACATACACCATGTTTCCGTTCTGAAGCAGGATCTTATGGTCGTGATACCCGTGGTTTAATTCGTATGCACCAATTCGATAAAGTGGAAATGGTACAAATCGTTGATCCTGATAAATCTATGGAAGCGCTTGAAGAATTAACAGGCCATGCAGAAAAAGTATTACAACTTTTAAATTTACCATATCGTAAAGTATTACTTTGTACTGGTGATATGGGCTTTGGTTCTTGCAAAACTTACGACTTAGAAGTGTGGGTGCCTGCACAAGATACTTACCGTGAGATTTCTTCTTGCTCAAACATGTGGGATTTCCAAGCGCGTCGTATGCAAGCTCGTTGCAAAGCGAAAGGTGATAAGAAAACTCGCTTAGTGCACACATTAAACGGCTCTGGCTTAGCGGTAGGCCGTACATTAGTGGCGGTGCTTGAGAACTATCAAAATGCAGATGGCTCAATTACTGTGCCAGAAGTATTACGTCCTTACATGGGCGGATTAGAAGTGATCTGCAAATAATCAAAAATATATTAATTCAATTTAGGGCTAATGTTTATTAGCCCTTTCTTTCATTTAGAGAAATGAGATTTTTATTCTAGTCTTTGAGATAAATCCACATCAATATTCGTGCATTTATGGGTAATCTTATAAGGTACCAATTTTAGGAGAATAATCATGACTGATAAACGACCTTTTCCATTACCAACAGGGTATTTTGCTATTCCATTAGGTTTAGGTGCCTTGTCTTTAGCTTGGCTGCATATGGGCGATACGCTCTCTTTTTCTCGGGATGTGAGTGATATTATTGGCATAACGTCTGTTTCAGTATGGGCACTTTTCGTCTTACTTTATATTTATAAAATAATTTATTTCTCTCACGAAGTACGAGATGAATATTGTTGTCCGATACGTTTTTCTTTTCTTGCCTTAATACCGATTACAACGATGTTAACCGGGGATATTCTGTATCGTTGGTTTCCTCTCATTGGTGAGGGATTAATTTGGATCGGGACAATTGGGCAATTATTGTTTGCTTCAGTGCGTATTAGTGCATTATGGAAAGATGGCAAATTTGAGCAGAAATCGACACTGCCACCATTTTATTTGCCCTCTGTCGCGACTAATTTCACCAGTGCCTCATCATTAGCCTTGTTAGGCTATCAAGATTTAGGCTACTTATTCTTAGGGGCGGGGATGATTGCGTGGATTATTTATGAACCGGTGTTATTCCAACGTTTACGAGTGTTGCAGATTGAACCACAATTTCGTCCAACAATGGGGATCATTCTTGCCCCAGCATTTGTGGGCTCGTCGGCTTACTTATCGCTTAATGAGGGAGAGATTGATCTTTTCGTTAAGCTCTTATGGGGATACGGCTTTTTACAAATGTTCTTTTTAATTCGCCTTTTCCCTTGGATTAGTGAAAAAGGGATGAATATTGGTTTTTGGTCTTTTTCATTTGGATTAGCTTCTTTAGCAAACGGGGCTGTTTCTTTTGTTCATCATAACGTACTGAGCGGATTGGCAAACGGTGCATTTATCTTTGCTAACTTGATGATGAGCGGTTTGGTGCTGATGACATTAGGAAAAATTTTCAAAGGACAATTTTGGTTAAAATAGCTTAAATAAAAAGTGCGGTTAAAAATAACCGTACTTTTTTTATGAATTTTTTAAATAACAACCTATCATTTACAAAAACTAGACATGTCGTTTTGCTGTTGATGTAAACGCAATCTTATCTGGTCGATAACTAATACTCCCATATTGAAACGGTCGCCCATCAGCCAAATAAGTGGTGCTCGTCACATTCACAATCATGTCATACTCACCAAGATTTATCGCATTTTTTTCTTCTTCATTCGCATAGCGAAAGACAATTTTTCGTTGTGAGTGGCTAATTTTTAATTTTAATTCGTTTTCCAAATAGTGATAAATAGACTGCTCAGCGATTTCTCGGCTAATAAAAGGCACGATACGGCGATCAAAATAAGAAACCTCATATTCAACGGCTTCGCCATCAATTTCACGGAGACGAGCAATACGGTAGAAATCGATCTGGTCATCGACATTAAAAATATGCATCAGCTCTTCTTCACCTTGCACAATATACAAGCTGGTTAATGTGGTTTTTACTTGGTGTGTAGAGGCATTATTTAATTCGCTGACGGTTTTAATTTCAGAAAGCATTTGTGGTTTAGATAAATCATGTTCTAAAACAATCGAATTTCGGCCTTGTTGCTTTTGAATGTAGCCATCAATTTCTAGTAAAGAAAGCGCTTTTCGAATAGTATCTTTAGAAAAACCATAGCTTTGCATGAGTTCATTTTCACTCGGGAGTTCTTGCAATGGCGCTAAATTACCATTATTAATTTGGGTCTTTATCTCGTTATAGACTTGCTTGTACTTGCTCATTTTTAATCCTTTTATCGACCGTTCGTTCCATAGGTGTCGTCATAGCATATCATAAAATCATAAATGTTATACGTATAAAATGTGACAAAAGTCACACATTTACGAAAATGTTATTAACTTTTACGTATAAGTTGTTGCATAAAAATACGGTTAGGTTAGAATGAGCCAAAATGATAACTTCCTAGAGGAAATATTATGCTTACTCGTTCAAGTGGTGTTCTTATGCACATTACCTCGTTACCAAATGCATTCGGGATTGGTAGCTTTGGGCAATCGGCTTATGATTTTGTCGATTTTTTAGTTGAAACTAAACAAACTTATTGGCAAATTCTTCCACTTACTACCACCAGTTATGGTGATTCACCTTATCAATCTTTCTCTGCAATTGCAGGTAATACTCACCTTATTGATTTTGATTTACTAACCCAAATGGGCTTACTGAAAGAATCTGATTATGCTTCAGTCCATTTTGGTGATGATCCAACTAGCGTGGATTATGAACGTATCTTTTACGCACGCCGTCCGATTTTAGAAACAGCCGTAAAAAATTTTTTAGTGAATCAATCACTCCAAGCTGATTTCAATCACTTCGAGAAAAACAATCGATTATGGTTGGAGGATTTTGCTGAGTTTATGGCAATTAAAGAGCATTTTGGTAATCAAGCATTACAAAAATGGGATGATAAAAAAGCCGTTGCGCGCGATCCAAAGACATTAGAAAAATATCGCACGATGTTAGTGGATCAAATTCAGTACTTTAAAGTGACTCAATATTTCTTCTTCAAACAATGGGGCGAATTAAAAGATTACGCGAATCAAAGAGGCATTAAGATTATCGGTGATATGCCGATTTATGTGGCGGCAGATAGCGTTGAAGTTTGGACAAAACCAGAACTCTTCCAATTAGATAAAGAACGTAATCCACTTTTTGTTGCGGGGGTTCCAGCCGATCAATTCAGTGCAACGGGGCAGCTTTGGGGCAATCCGCTTTACGATTGGGAAGAACATAAAAAACAAGGCTATACTTGGTGGATTCACCGTATTGAAGAAAGTTTCAAGATTTATGATGTACTTCGCATCGACCATTTCAAGGGTTTCTCAGATTACTGGCAAGTGGACGGAAAGGCAGAGGTTGCTAAAGATGGTAGTTGGCAGCCAGGTCCAGGCTATGATTTATTTAAAGCCGTTAAAGAGCAATTGGGTGATTTACCGATTATTGCCGAAGATTTAGGTAATATTGATGATAAAGCAAGAAAACTGCTTGCAGATTGTAATTACCCAGGCATGAAGATCCTGCAATTTGGTTTTGAAGATGTCAGCGGAAAAAGCTTAGATAGCCCGCATTATTGCATCCCACATTCCATTGTTTATACCGGTACACATGATAACGATGTGACCAATGGTTGGTATAACGGACTTACCGATCAACAGCAACAATATATTAATGATTATACGCATCGTAGTGAGGATGAATCGATTTGCCAAGCGATGATTCGTCAGCTCTTTGCAACAGTCAGCAATACCGCGATTGCCACAATGCAAGATGTTTTAGATTTGCCAGCGAGCTCAAGAATGAATATTCCCTCAACAATTGGTGGAAACTGGCAATGGAGAATGCAGCAATCTGATTTAACGCAAGATAAAAAAGACTTTTTAGCAAAAATGACCACGTTATATCAACGTGCTAATCAGGAAAATCCAATGATTAAATTTAGTACATTTGTAAAAAACAAAACCAATAAATCGCTTGAGCAATTAAGTGATAAAGAAACTTATATTCAATTATTAAATTACGTAAAAAACCTTTCCGCAGATAAACCTAAAAACACGGGTAAACGTAAGGTTTACTATATCTCAGCAGAGTTTTTAATCGGTAAATTACTTTCTAATAACCTCATTAACCTTGGTGTGTATCAAGATATCAAAGTGGAATTAGAAAGTGCCGGTAAATCATTAAGCCATATTGAAGATATTGAGCCAGAACCATCTTTAGGAAATGGTGGTTTAGGGCGTTTGGCTTCTTGTTTTATTGATTCAATGTCTACCCTTGGCTTAAATGCTGAAGGGGTCGGTTTAAATTATCATTATGGTTTGTTCAAACAAGTCTTCAAAAAGAATGAACAACATGCCGAGCCTAATGACTGGATTGAAGATAGCTCTTGGTTAATTCCAACGGATATTAGCTATGAGGTGCCATTTAAGAAATTTACGTTAACCTCTAAATTAGATCGTATTGATATTTTAGGTTATAAGAAAGACACGAAAAACTATCTCAATTTGTTTGATATTAAATCAGTGAATCCTAAACTGATTAAAAAAGGTATCGAGTTTGATAAAACCGCGATTGAAGAAAATCTAACATTATTCCTTTATCCAGACGATTCAGATAAAAATGGGGAATTACTGCGTATTTATCAACAATACTTCATGGTATCAAATGCGGCACAATTATTAATTGATGAAGCAATTGTGCGTGGCAGTAATTTACATGATTTAGCCGATTATGCGTATGTACAGATCAATGATACACACCCTTCAATGGTGATTCCTGAATTAATTCGCTTATTAACCGAAAAACATCAAATTAAGTTTGCCGAAGCCGTTGAAATCGTACGTAATATGGTGGGCTACACAAACCATACCATTTTGGCTGAAGCATTAGAAAAATGGCCGCTAGATTATTTAGATGAAGTCGTGCCGCATTTAGTGGTGATCATTAAGAAATTAGATAAATTAGTGCGTGCAGAATATAAAGATCCTGCAGTACAAATTATTGATAAACAAAAACGTGTGCATATGGCGCACATGGACATCCACTTTTCAAATTCTGTGAATGGTGTGGCGGCATTACATACGGAGATTTTGAAAAATTCAGAACTTAAAGCGTTCTATGCGTTATATCCTGAAAAATTCAATAATAAGACAAATGGCATTACCTTCCGCCGTTGGTTAGAGTTTTCTAACCAACCATTAGCGTCTTACATTAAAGAATTGATTGGCGATGAGTATTTGCATGATGCAACGAAATTAGAAAAATTGTTAGCCTTTAAAGCTGATAAAAAGGTTCATCAACAATTAGCGAAAATTAAGTTTGAAAATAAATTAGCATTAAAAGCGTACCTTAAAGAAAATAAAGGTATTGATTTAGATGAAAATTCAATCATTGATACGCAAATTAAGCGTTTCCATGAATATAAACGCCAACAAATGAATGCGCTTTATGTGATTCATAAATACTTAGAAATTAAAGCGGGTAAATTACCAAAACGTAAAATTACGGTGATTTTTGGTGGAAAAGCCGCACCAGCTTACGTGATTGCACAGGATATTATTCATTTAATTCTTTGCTTATCTGAGTTAATCAATAATGATCCTAAAGTGAATAAGTATTTAAACGTGCATTTGGTGGAAAACTATAATGTGAGTGTGGCGGAAAAACTGATTCCAGCAACCGATATTTCAGAACAAATTTCACTTGCCTCTAAAGAAGCTTCTGGTACAGGGAATATGAAATTTATGCTGAATGGCGCATTAACGTTAGGCACAATGGATGGCGCTAATGTTGAAATTGCAGAATTAGCAGGCGCTGAAAATATCTATACATTCGGTAAAGACTCAGAAAGCATTATTAAACTTTATGAGACAGCGGGTTATGTTTCAAAAGCGTATTATGAAAACGACAAAGAGATTAAAAGAGCGGTCGATTTTATTCTGAATCCTGCCGTGGTGAAATTAGGCAATAAAACACGTTTAGAACGTCTTTATAACGAATTATTGAATAAAGACTGGTTTATGACGTTGATTGACTTTAATGCTTATGTTGAAGCGAAAGAACAAATCTTAGCTGATTATGAAGATCAAGATAGTTGGAATGAGAAAGTAGTTCACAATATCGCAAAAGCGGGCTTCTTCTCATCAGATCGTACTATCGCTCAATATAATGCAGACATTTGGCATTGTGAGGGCTAAGGGGGGAGGCAATGAAACTACTTACCCTGAATGTACACGCTTGGTTAGAAGCTAACCAAGCGGAAAAAATAGAGATTCTTGCTGAGACTATTGTGGAAAAGGGCTATGACATTATCGCCTTACAAGAGGTTAATCAATTGATGTCGGCTCCTGCTATTTCGCCAACGTTAAAGCAAGATAACTATGGTGTCATTCTGTTGAATAAAATCAATCAACGCGTTGCACAAAAATATTCGCTTTTTTGGAGCAATTCGCATATTGGCTACGATAAATATGATGAAGGCATTGCGTTTTTAACCCGTTTGCCTGTTTATGATGTTGATGCGTTTTATTGTAGCCAACACCAACGTCTTGACTCGATTCTCTCGCGTAAAATCATTGGCTTGACAGTGGAATATCAAGGCCAATTGATTGAATGTTATTCTTGCCACATCAATTTGCCAAATTGCGATGGGGAAAACCAACTCGATAATGTTCGTTATATTGTAGAGCGAAGTCAAAGTGCGAATCTTAAAATCTTGATGGGCGATTTCAATACCGATGCAATAAGCGATCAACACGCTTATCAACAAATTAAATCCTTAGGCTTATTCGATACCTTTGAAATGGCAGAACAGAAGGATAGCGGCATCACTGTGGAGAAAGCGATTGATGGCTGGAAAGGCCATAGTCAAGAAAAGCGGTTAGATTATATTTTTTTAAACCAAGCAAAAAGGGTTTTATCCAGTCAGGTTATTTTTAATGGCAAAAATAAACCGATTGTTTCCGACCATTTTGGCGTAGAAGTAAATCTCATCTCGTAGGAGGATTGATATGAAAAAACTACTCAGTTTTGAGTTTTGGCAAAAATTCGGTAAATGCCTAATGGTTGTGATTGCCGTTATGCCAGCAGCGGGTTTAATGGTGAGTATTGGTAACTCACTGCCTTTGATTAGTGACGCAGAATGGCTAGCGCGTGTCGGAAACATTATCGCTCAAATTGGTTGGGGGATTATCGGTAATCTTCATTTATTATTTGCTTTAGCGATTGGTGGTAGCTGGGCAAATGAGCGTGCAGGTGGGGCATTTGCAGCGGGCCTTGCTTTCATTTTAATTAACTTAATCACGGGTCACTTCTTCGGCGTGAAGATTGAAATGCTAGCCGATCCAAATGCTCACGTAAGTACCGTATTTGCAGGAGAAATCCCAGTTGCACATTACTTTGTGAATATTCTAGGACAGCCTGCGTTGAATATGGGGGTATTCGTCGGTATTATTGCGGGTTTTGTTGGAGCAACAACCTTCAATAGTTACTACAATTTCCGTAAATTACCTGAAGTACTCACTTTCTTTAATGGTAAACGTTTTGTTCCTTTCGTTGTCATTTATCGTTCTGTATTAGTCGCTATCGTTTTATCGCTATTCTGGCCTTTAGTTCAAACTGGAATTAACCATTTCGGTCAATGGATTGCGAACTCACAAAACTCAGCGCCAATTTTAGCACCATTTATTTATGGTACTTTAGAGCGTCTATTACTTCCGTTTGGTTTACACCACATGTTGACTATCCCAATGAACTATACGTCATTAGGCGGTACTTATGAATTCTTAACAGGTGTACAACAAGGTAAACAAGTATTTGGTCAAGACCCACTATGGCTTGCATGGATTTCTGACTTAATTAACCTTAAAGATGCGGGTAATGTAACCCAATATAACGAGCTACTTTCAACCGTGACACCAGCTCGATTCAAAGTAGGGCAAATGATTGGTTCAAGCGGTATCTTAATGGGCTTGACGCTTGCTATGTATATCAACGTAGATGAAGACAAGAAAAAACTCTATAAAGGTATTTTCCTTTCATCAGCACTTGCGGTGTTCTTAACAGGCGTAACCGAGCCAATCGAATACATGTTTATGTTTGTCGCATTACCGCTTTATATTGTTTATGCTTTAGTACAAGGTTGTGCTTTCGCGATGGCAGATATCGTGGACTTACGTGTGCATTCATTCGGTAACATTGAGTTCTTAACGCGTACACCAATGGCGATTAAAGCTGGCATTGGTATGGATGTGATCAACTTTATTTGGGTATCTATCCTCTTTGCCGTTGCCATGTTCTTTATCGCGAACTTTATGATTAAGAAATTTAACCTTGCCACAGCAGGCCGTAATGGTAACTATGATGCGAAAGGTTCAGATGAAGCTTCTAGCGATGAGCCAAAAGTTGCGAATGCTAGCACGCAAGTTATTCAAATCATCAACTTGCTTGGCGGACGTAATAATATCGCGGATGTTGATGCTTGTATGACACGTTTACGTATCACTGTACATAATCCAGATTTAGTCGGTGATGAAGCCAGCTGGAAACAAGCGGGTGCAATGGGCTTTATTGTAAAAGGTTCTGGTATCCAAGCGATTTATGGGCCAAAAGCAGATGTCTTAAAATCAGATATCCAAGACGTGCTTTCATCTGGTGTTGATATTCCTAAAATGTAATTCAATCTAAATGCTAATTTTATCCCCGCTCTTCAAGGCGGGGATATCATATACCTCTCCTAGATATTGAATATCTTCAATATATCTCCAAAATTCCTTTATTTGATACCATCTATAAAATATTGTCACAACTTCGGCGCTATAAAAAATACCGCCTATTGTGTAACGAGCGGTATTTTTAGTGTTAGATAGGAAGTGGTCATTAAATGATTAACTGACCGATAATACTGCGAGTTTCTTCTCGAACCTCGGTAAGTTTCACTTTCACTAAATCACCGATTTTGTAACGACGTTCCCCTTGAATATACAGCGCCAATTCATCCGCATTCACTTGCATTTCATCTTTATTTGGATGCAATGTGGAGGCCGGTACGAACATGGATGCGCCATTTTCCAATAATTGAACCCGTAAACCACCACGCATCACATCTTGCACTTCTGCATCAAATTCAGCATTTTCAGCGACTTTATCAGCAAGATAGCGACAATATAACCAATCTGCAATATCACGTTCAACCAAGCGATTTTGGCGACGTGCTTCTTGCAAGCGAGCAAGCACCTCATCTTGTGGTTTTTCACAAGCTTGCTGTGTGAGCACGGCTTTAATTAAACGATGGTTCACCATATCGGAATATTTACGGATAGGCGATGTCCAAGTTGCATAACCTTCTAATCCAAGCCCAAAATGTGGAGCAAGTTCCGATTTAAATTCCGCAAAGGTTAAATAACGGCGTAAACGGAATTCTAAATAGTCACCTTCAATCGGTTCAATATCATGACGCATTTGACAATAACCCTTTAAGGTTGCCAAATTTTCTACCGAATAACGCTCAGCAAGCTCGGCTTGATTTTCTTCATTAGCTAAATTTGCCATTAAGAAATTATGCGCGCTTTCTAAGAATTTCTTATCAAACCCAGAGTGTGTATTAAAAATACCGGTTTGTGCTTGTTCAGCTAAGAATTGTGCAGCACAGATATTGGCAATAATCATGGATTCTTCCACAATTTGATTTGCAATACGACGATATTCTGCTTTAATTTCTTTCACTTTGCCATTTTCAGCGAGAATAAAGGAGTAATCCGGTTTCTCTTTAAATAAGAGAGAATGCGTTTTGCGCCATTGAATACGCGCTTTGGTAAATTGATGTAACCAATCAATTTGCTGTGCAATTTCAGGTGTTTCCGGTTGCCATGCATTCGGTACTTGTTCTAAATAATCTGAAATCTTGTTATAGGCTAATTTCGCTTTAGATTGCACATAAGCCGATACAAAATGCGGTTTAGCCGTGATATTACCTTCAAGATCTGTTTCAATGTAACACACTAATGCAGGGCGAGTTTCATTTGCCATTAATGAACATAATTCATCAGATAATTCACGAGGCAACATTGGGATATTAAAGCCAGGCAAATAATTGGTAAAACAACGCTGTTTGGCATCTTTTTCAATTTGTGAATCTAATGCAATGTAAGCTGTTGGATCCGCAATAGCAACGACTAATCGCCAGCCAGTTTGTGTACCATTTTGCTCGACAGGTTCGATGTAAAGAGCATCGTCCATATCCTGCGTGCTTTCAGAGTCAATGGTGACAAAATGAAGTGCGGTCAGATCTTCGCGAGTTTGTTGATCTAACATTTCATAACTTTCTGCACCTTGCACAGGATGACGAGATTGCTCATGACGTGCTAATGTCACCCACCAAGGGGCTAATTCATCATCAGCACGGCAGATAAATTGATTGATGGTAGCATAGAAAAAGCGATCATCACGTAATGGGTGCGTTTTCAAATTTGCTACGACCCAGTCGCCTTCTTGTAATTCTTCTTTGACGGATTTGGCTTGTTGCGCGCCAATGGGTTGGTTGATACTTGGGTGATCAACCAAAACTTGTAATTTTTTGTCTTTATTGAACCGCACTTTGGCAATAAAGCGAGTGAGCATTGGCTCAATTAATTCTTCAGGTTCAGCTTGCTCTTTATCACCTTGTTTTTCGATGGTGGCTTTAATTTTGTCACCGTGCATGACTTTTTTCATTGCCGGTGGGGCAATAAAGTAGCTTTTTTTATCGCACTCTAAAAAACCATAAGCTTTATCGGTACTTTTTACCACGCCTTCAACGTGTTCTTTGCTATCGTGGATTTGTTGCTTAAGTTGTGCGAGTAATGGATTATCTTGGAACATAGTTATATTTAAAAAAAGAGAAAAGGCAGACTGAAAAGCCTGCCTAAAAATAGATTGTACGAAAAATTACTCTTCGCCTAATTCACCCATTGCAGTGATGCTGAAACCTGCATCTACGTGAACGATTTCACCTGTAATACCCGATGCTAAATCAGAGCATAAGAATGCTGCTGAGTTGCCCACATCTTCGATAGTAACAGTGCGGCGTAATGCTGCGGTTTTCTCAAATGCAGAAAGCATTTTCTTGAAGTTTTTAATACCTGATGCTGCTAAGGTTCGGATAGGACCAGCAGAGATCGCATTCACACGAATACCTTCTTTACCTAGATCAGCCGCCATCACGCGAGTTGCCGCTTCAAGAGAGGCTTTCGCTAAACACATGACGTTGTAGTTAGGAATTGCGCGCTCAGCACCTAAGTAAGAAAGGGTTAATAACGCTGCATTTGGATTTAAGTAAGGACGTGCCGCTTGAGCCATTGCTACAAAGCTGAATGCACTGATGTCGTGAGCGATACGGTAGCCTTCACGAGTTGCTGCGTTTACGTAATCACCATCTAATTGGTCGCCTGGTGCGAATGCGATAGCGTGTACGAAACCATCAAATTTTTCCCAACGTTTGCTTAATTCAGCAAAGCAGTTTTGGATGCTTTCATCGGTTGCTACGTCTAAAGGAAGTACGATGTCAGAACCAAATTCTTTTGCAAATTCTTCTACGCGTGGTTGTAATTTATCGTTTAAATAAGTGAAAGCAAGTTCAGCGCCTTGTTCTTTCATTGCTTTTGCAATCCCGTAAGCAATAGAACGGTTGCTTGCAAGACCTGTTACTAAAATACGTTTACCAGTTAAAAAACCCATATTTTTTCCTATGTTTGAGTTAAAAAAATCGACGAGATTATACTTGTTTTGTGTGCTTTCGGCAATTAATCACACTTTGTACCAGTTAGGCCGGATTATCAATATCTTTAAATTCTACATCCAAGCCATATTCAGCCGCTAACCATTCACCTAATGCTTTGATACCGTAGCGTTCAGTCGCATGATGACCAGCCGCAAAGAAATGAATACCTTGCTCACGAGCAGAGTGAATTGTTTGCTCTGAAACCTCACCGGTAATAAAGGCATCACAACCTTGTGCTGCCGCTAAATCAATATAGCCTTGTCCGCCACCGGTACAAATGCCAATTTTTCGGATTAAGTGCGGTCCGTTTTCCGTGCAAATTAACGGTTTGCGTTGAAGTACTTGTTCAATACGTTGAGTAAATTCTTCAGCGGTAACGGGTTCTTTTAACGTTCCCCAAACAGGAATGCTGGTTGTGCTATTTTCTAAAGGTTGAAGATCGCTAATCCCTAATAACAGAGCAAGTTTGGCATTGTTGCCTAATTCTGGGTGAACATCCAAAGGCAAGTGGTAGCCGTATAAATTAATGTCATTCACAAGCAAGGTTTTGATGCGTTTTCCTTTCATGCCGCGAATACATGGATTTTCACTTTTCCAAAAATAGCCATGGTGGACAAGCACTGCATCAGCTTGTTGTACAACGGCATAATCAATTAGTGCTTGGCTTGCGGTGACACCCGTGATGATCTTTTTGATCTCCGCTTTGCCTTCTACTTGCAAACCGTTAGGCGCATAATCGTTAATTCTGTCTGTGCTAAGTTTTTCGTTTAGTAAACGTTCAAGTTCTAGATTGTTCATGATCTCTAAGAAAAAAGAAAAGGGTGAGATATGGTAAGAGATTTCAAAAAAAATGGCTAGTGCAAAAGGAGTGGGGGGAATGCACTAGCCAGTAGAGTGTCTGTCATAACACAAGTTTACTATCTAAAACGAGATTCATTATATACTTAATTATATAAAGATCAAGAGGGATTTTAGATATTTTTAAAAATAGAATTATTGACAGATTTACCAGCCCTCAATAATAGTATTTTTACAAAATTTTATAGGCAGAACTCGCTGAGTTAGTCGCATAATAGAGCAATTAACTCAAGATATATTTAAGTGTTTAACCAATTGTTTTAATTATATTTTATTCCAAGAAGTATACTTCTTTTAGTTGGTATTGACATACCAACTAAACAAACACTGATAAAAATATTTTTAATTAACATTTAACATAAGGAATCGGAGTAAAACATGCCAAAAATTGAATTATCAAGTAAATGGTCTTGTGATGGACGTGAGTTAAAACCTAAAGTTGGAGTAAACCAAAGTGATATTTGGATATATGATGGACGTGAGCTAAAACCTAAAGTCGGAGCAAAACAAAGTGATATTTGGGTATATGATGGACGTGAGTTAAAACCTAAGGTTGGAGCAAAACAAAGTGATATTTGGGTGACAGAAGGGAATAAGATTAAGCCTAAAATTTCAGCAAACAATAATACTACTTATGAACTAAGTGGTAAGCCTATTCTAGTTGCTTTTGGTCAGATTGTTTTAAAACTTTGGTAAGAGAGAGGTAGTTATGTCTAAAAAAATTAGAAGTTGTGCAATTTATAAAGATTTAATTATCGAATCTGCTGAAGATTATACCGTTACTATCAGATGTCGTGACAGAAAAACACGAAACATGTTAAGAGAAATTTCTGAAGATCTTGGTTTTGAATATTCTGACGAATGGAATACTCGTTATTTTGGCCATCGATTAATTAATTTCATCAACGGTGTTGATACTCGTAGAGAAACTACAAAATTAGCAGAGGATAAATTCCCAGAAGAACTTATCTCAGATACTGATACTACAGAGTATATTTCTGATGAGGATTGGGAATGGTGGTGTGGATTATCAGATACACTAAAATATATTGTGTTATGGAATATTAAAGATGAATTTCTTGATGAAGACCATGGCCTAACTCCTGAATATGATGATTTAAGTCAGGAAATTTCTACAGAACTAGATCTTTATGACAGAAATGGTGCAATCGCTTTCTATTTGAAAGATTATATTGTAGGTGTGCATTTCTCAGATGGTAATTTTGAACCTGGAATAACTCATAAATTTGTCATTCCGGATAATGTGTATAATATTAGAGAGTTGCCTAAATTGTCACATATTAAGCAATTGTCTTCATTATCGTTCCATGGTTGGGGGGGCGGTTTTGGTTCGGAGGAAATTGATTTGCTTGCTCAAATTCCTCAACTGAAAGAACTGGATCTTACTACTAATAGTATTTCCGGAGATGCTCTAGAAAAATTATCCTCGTTGACTAATTTAAGAACTCTTTCTTTGCCATATTCGGGGGATTGGAGTGCGGATGAGTGTAGTATGTTAGCCGCATTAGGTGATAAATTACCAAATTGTGTAATTAATCTACATGTTGGTACTTATGAGGATATTAGTAATCTTGCTGCATTAAAAAACCTTAATGTATCATCACTTTCATTCAGAGATTGGGATGAGTCTATAAAAGAAGATGTAATAGATTTGATAATTTCATTCTCTAGTATTAAAGAATTAGACCTTTCTGGTAATAAAGTAGATATTCAATTATTAGCTAAATTAGCGTCTTTGCCTAATTTAAGCACCCTTTATTTAGAAGATACTAAGAATTTTGATTACTACAGCATAGAACCTGATAGTGATGAGTGTAATCAACTTCAAAGTGCATTACCAAATTGTAAAATTCGGTATAGCATATAATAAGTTGGATTTACGATTGACTAACTTTATAAATAACACTGTGTGTAATACATGCGGTGTTTATTATTTTTATTGTGGAATGGCAAGTATATAGAAAGAAATATTACTTATTCGTTTTGGTGTTCCCATATTTAAATAAATATCAAGAATTGGAGAAAATATGGAAAAGCCTTTACCTCCTAAACCCCATTTTTCAGAAGTTAATAAATATCTAAATGAATGGAAAAATCTTGAAGGTTATACTTCACAAGAAGAGGCATTAAATAAACTTTTTCTAGAGTTATTACCTGGAAATTCTGAAATAGCTGATATTTTATTAAAGGCATCATGTTTAAATGATTTTTATAGCACAAGAATATTTGCTATTTATCCTGTGGCAAAACATATTTTAAGTATTAAAGATCTAGATAAACGTTTAAAGGCTGGTGATATAAAATTAGTTCGTGAATTAGGAAACGTAAAAATTGGTGATAACAAAAGGTATTTTTATTCTTTTGCGACTAAATATTGTAGTCATCATAATCCAATTTCTTTTCCAATTTATGATAGCTATGTGGAGAAAGTTCTCGTTTATTTTAATAAAGTAGATAAATTTTCATCTTTTAAAATAAAAGATTTAAAAGATTACAGAAAATTTAAAGGGATTTTATTAGATTTTCAAAGATATTATAAATTAAAGAGATTCAATTTAAAAGAGATTGACCGATATCTCTGGTTATTAGGTAAGGAGTTTTTTCCAAAAAAATAATAACCTATTCTTAATATAAAATAAAAGGCTAGATTCTTTATAGTATCTAGCCTTTTCAGATTTTTTTAGTAGACCATCTTTTTTACAAATATAAACTCGGCTCATCTTCCGTTGGGCGGGTTTTAAATCGGCGATGTAGCCACATGTATTGTTCCACACCTTTTAAGATTTCCTTTTCTACGACTTTATTCATTCTTGCAGCGATCGCCGTTTCATCTGAAAGATCGGAAAAATCCACCGGTGGCGAAATACTGACCGTATAGCCTGAACCATCTTTATTACGTAATGGGGCAAAAGGCACGACTTTGCAATTTGGCGCAGATTTAAGTAGATAGTAACTGCCCGTCGTGGTTGCCGCTTCTTGTACAGCAAAGAAAGGCACAAATACCGCATTTTTTCTGCCGTAATCATGATCAGGCGCATACCAAATGGTTTCGCCACTGCGAAGAGCTTTAATCATTCCACGTAAATCTTTTCGATTAAGTAAATCTTTGTTAGATTTTAAGCGGCCTTGAGTTTGCAACCAATCAAAAGCTGGATTATCGTTGGGACGATAAACGCCTACACCGGGATGCTCTAAGCCTACAATACGCGCGCCTAACTCCAGAGTGAGGAAATGAACTCCCACAAAAATGATGCCATCTTGAGCATTTTCTTTTAAATAATTTAAGCCTTCAATTTTTGACCATTTTTTAATGCGCGCATCAGACCAAAACCATGCCATGCCGGTTTCAATAATCGCCATCCCAACGGCACGCAAGTTTTCTTGCAAAATGGCTTCACGCTCTTGCTCGGGCATTTCTGGGAAGCAGAGCTCAAGATTTCGGCGTGCGATAGCGGCACGGCGTTTTCCCACTTTTAGTTTTGAGAAAAGCCAGCCCAAGCCATTGCCAATATGACGTAGAATTGGATAGGGAAGTAACAAAAGGCTTCGCCAAATCGCCACACCAAGCCAAAATCCCCAGTATTTAGGGGCAAGAAAGTGCGGTTGAAATTGAGGGAGTTTTTCGTTTTTCATAATTCTTTTCTAGTTAGTTCGGGGTGTAGTTTATCGCAAATTTGAGTTGTGGTAAAATTGCGCCAAATTTTTATTATTCCAACAGAGAGATTTCAAAATGGCTCAATATTCTGCCAATTTTAATCAAGCAAAAGTATTAGTGTTAGGCGATGTGATGCTTGACCGTTACTGGTTTGGTGCGACTAATCGTATTTCACCGGAAGCACCGGTTCCTGTGGTTCGTGTACAAGATAATGAAGAGCGTGCAGGTGGTGCAGCAAACGTGGCAATGAATATTGCTTCTCTTAATGTACCTGTGCAAATTTTAGGTTTAATTGGTCAGGATGAAACAGGTTCCGCCTTAACGAATTTATTACAGCACCAAAAAATTGATTGTAATTTTGTGGCATTGAATACTCATCCAACTATTACAAAATTACGTATTTTATCTCGCCATCAACAGTTACTTCGTTTAGATTTTGAAGAAGATTTCCAAAATGTGGAATGCCAAGAGTTGCTTGCAAAATTAGAAGCAGAAGTGAAAAACTTTGGTGCGTTAGTACTTTCTGATTACGGTAAAGGTACGTTAAAAGATGTGCAAAAGATGATCCAAATTGCACGTAAAGCTAACGTACCCGTGTTAATCGATCCAAAAGGTACGGATTTTGAGCGTTACCGAGGCGCCACTTTACTGACACCAAATATGTCAGAGTTTGAAGCGGTAGTAGGTAAGTGTGATTCTGAAGAAGAAATCATTGAGAAAGGTTTAAAATTAATTTCAGACATTGAATTGACCGCACTTTTAGTGACGCGCTCTGAAAAAGGCATGACATTACTGCGTCCAAATCAAGAGCCTTTCCATTTGCCAACCGTTGCCAAAGAAGTATTCGATGTAACAGGTGCAGGTGATACCGTAATCAGCGTATTAGCAACCTCACTTGCAGATGGACGTTCTTTTGAAGAATCTTGCTATTTAGCCAATGTGGCGGCAGGTATTGTGGTCGGTAAATTGGGTACATCAACGGTTTCTACTGTGGAGTTAGAGAATGCGATCCACGGCCGTTCTGAAACAGGCTTCGGTATTATGTCTGAAAGCCAATTAAAAACTGCGGTAGCTCATGCTAAAGCGCGCGGTGAGAAAATTGTGATGACAAACGGTTGTTTTGACATTCTTCACCCTGGCCACGTGTCTTATTTAGAAAATGCTCGCAAACTTGGCGATCGTTTAATTGTTGCCGTGAATACGGATGATTCAGTGAAACGCTTAAAAGGTGAAAGTCGCCCAATTAACAATCTGAATGCTCGTATGACAGTATTGGCTGGTTTAGCTTCTGTGGATTGGGTTGTTTCTTTTGATGAAGATACACCACAACGTTTAATCGGCGATATTTTACCGGATTTATTGGTAAAAGGCGGCGATTACAAACCTGAAGAGATTGCAGGCAGCAAAGAAGTGTGGGCGAATGGTGGCGATGTTTGTGTATTGAATTTCGAAAATGGCTGCTCAACTACGAACGTAATTGAAAAAATCAAAGCGCTGAAAGATTAATTTATTAAGGAATGAGTAGAATAAAGCTTGCCTTTATCCTGCTCAATCGTTAAAATTCAGGCTCCTTGTCATCGCTGAGTTAGAGATCGGCGAATGATGTATTAATAACACTACCTTTTAGGAGTAAAAAAATGTCTCTAAGTACTGAAAAAAAAGCAGCAATCGTTGCTGAATTTGGTCGTGATGCGAAAGATACTGGTTCTTCTGAAGTTCAAATCGCATTATTAACTGCACAAATCAACCACTTACAAGCTCACTTCGCTGAGCACAAAAAAGACCACCATGGTCGTCGTGGTTTATTACGTATGGTTTCTCGTCGTCGTAAACTTTTAGACTACTTAAAACGTACTGATCTTGCTTTATACCAAAGCACTATCGCTCGTTTAGGTTTACGTCGCTAATTTTTATTACGATAGTAAAAATAAAAGCCTTCGGATTACCGAGGGCTTTTTTATTTTCTGCATATTAGAAAAATAAAAAACGGTCAAAAATTTGACCGCTCTTTTTTAGTCCATTAGTTTGCAATGCCTTTATGACGAAGTAATGCATCTAATTGAGGTTCACGTCCACGGAAGCGTTTGAATAATACCATTGGTTCTTCAGAGCCGCCGCGAGTGAGAATTTCATCCAAGAAGGATTTACCGGTAACTGGATTGAAAATCCCTTCTTCTTCAAAGCGAGAGAAGGCATCTGCAGATAGTACTTCAGCCCATAAATAGCTGTAATAACCGGCTGCATAACCGCCCGCAAAAATATGGCTAAAGCTATGTGGCGCTCTTGCCCATTCAACACCTTTAATCACGGCAACTTTATCTTTCACAGCTTTTAAGGTATCAAGCACTTGGTTAGCTTTACCCACTTCAAAAGTATGATGAAGGGTAAAATCAAACAAGCCAAATTCAAGCTGACGTAACACAAACATTGCCGCTTGATAGTTTTTCGCTTTGAGAAGTTGATTTAATTTTTCTTCTGGCAATGGTTCGTGCGTTTCAAAGTGACCCGAAATACAATCAAGGGCTTCTTTTTCCCAACACCAGTTTTCCATAAATTGACTTGGAAGCTCTACCGCATCCCAAGGTACACCATTGATACCCGCGACATCTGGAACATCAACTTTGGTGAGCATGTGATGAATACCATGACCAAACTCGTGGAAGAGGGTCGTGACTTCATCATGGGTGAATAGCGCAGGTTTATCACCAATAGGCGCATTGAAGTTACAAGTTAAATAGGCAACAGGTTTTTGAATTGAACCGTCGGCATTGCGTTTTCTGCCGATACAATCATCCATCCATGCGCCACCACGTTTATTTTCGCGTGCATAAAGATCGAGATAGAAACTACCGCGTACTTCATCGGTTTCATCAATTAAATCAAAGAAACGCACATCTTTGTGCCAAGTATCTACACCAAAACGTTCAACTGCACGAATATTAAAAATACGTTTAATTAATTCAAATAAACCCGAAATAACGCGATCTTCAGGAAAATAAGGACGAAGTTCTTCATCATTGATCGCATATAAATGTTGTTTTTGTTTTTCGGAATAGAAACTGATATCCCAAGGCGCAAGTTCAGTGACGCCAAATTCTTTTTCACAATAAGCTTTGAGTTCAGCTAATTCTTTCTCACCTTGTGCTTTTGAACGATCTGCAAGGTTATTTAAGAAATCTAACACTTGCTGTGGGTTTTCTGCCATTTTGGTCGCAAGTGAGCGTTCAGTATAGGTATTGAAACCTAACAATTTAGCCAATTCCACACGTAACGTCATGATTTCTTCAATGATCGCCGTATTATCCCATTTACCGGCATTTGGACCTTGATCTGAAGCGCGAGTCGCATAAGCACGATACATTTCTTCGCGTAATGCTGCATTTTTACAATAGGTCATGATTGGCAAATAACTTGGGATTTCTAACGTAAAGCGATAGCCTTTCAAGCCTTTACTTTCGGCGGATTGTTTTGCCACAAGTAATGCGGATTCAGGAAGACCCGCTAATTCACTTTCATCTTCAATGACTTTTTCCCAGCCCATGGTGGCATCGAGTACATTATTACTAAATTGTGAGCTTAATTCAGATAAGCGAGCAACAATCTCACCATAACGTTTTTGTTTTTCTTCGGATAAACCGATACCTGAAAGCTCAAAATCACGTAGTGCATTTTCAATGGCTTTCTTTTGTGCGACGGAATAAGTCGCAAATTCAGGGCTATTTTTTAAGGATAAATAGGCATTGTATAACCCTTCGTGTTGGCCTACCCAAGTACTGTATTCAGAGAGTAGTGGTAAGCAAGCTTGGTACGCATCACGTAATTCAGGGCTATTTTTAACTGAATTTAAATGGGAGATCGGTGACCAAGCACGACTTAAGTGCTCGCCTGCTTCAGAAAGCGGTTCAATAAAGTTTTCCCAAGTAAAGTGCGGTTGTTTTAGCACTTGTTCTATAGCTTGACGATTTTCTTCGATAAGTTTTTCAATTGCTGGTTGAATGTGTTCCGGTTTGATTTGAGAAAACGGAGGTAAGCCTTCAATATGAAGTAATGGATTAGACATAAATATTCCTTTTGCTAACTATTTCTTTAATAAGTTGCGACAAATTCTATAATATCAAGGTTGAAAAATCTAAAAAATCAGTGATAATTGCGTATCACTTTTATTTAGGAATGATGATGAACGACGCTTTATTGTTTTCTGGCTTAATCACTTTTTCGGTTATAGCCGGTTTTGTTGCACTTAAATTCTTCCCCAAAAATCCTTTAATTAAAGCCATTTATATTGTACTTGGTTGTATTTCTTTGGTTTTAGGCGTGATTGGTATTTTTCTACCGATTCTTCCGACCACACCTTTTTTGTTGCTAACACTTTATTCTTTTGCGCAAGGTTCATCTCGCTTAGAACGTTGGTTTTTAGAAACCAAGCTTTATCAAAAGTATCTGAAGTCTTTTAATGAACGTCGTACATTAACAAAAAAAGCAAAAATTTCTATTCTAACCTTTTCAACTACGATGCTTTTAATTGGCTTTTACTTTACCCCAAGTGTAGTGGGTCGAACGATTATTGCCATTTTAATTGCGGTAAAATATTGGTTCTTTTTCTTTTGGATTAAAACAGAAGATGTTGAAAATGGATAATTCTTTCTTTACTTGGCTTAAAAGTGCGGTTATTTTCGGTATCGTTTTTGGATTGAGTGGTTGTGATAAATTAAATAGCCCTAAATCTACAAATACGGCAATGGAAGATCAGCCGAAACAAAGTCAGTCGATTGAACAAGAAAATATATCAAAACCGAGTAGGACTTTACTGACTCGGGCGTTTACTCATCCCCCTTCTTTTGAGCCTTGGTTTGTGCGTTATCCCGAACAGGAAAACTTATTGCGAGATCTATATGAAGGCTTAACCGCCTATGATTCGGAAGGGCGAATCGTGCCAGGTATTGCAGAAAGTTGGCAAACCAAAGATAACAAAACCTGGATCTTTATCTTACGTGAAGGGCTTCGCTGGTCAAATGGTGATTCTCTAGTCGCCCAAGATGTCATGCTTTCTTGGCAAGCACTGTCTCAATCAAATAGTCCTTTAAGATCCTATTTAGCTTATCTCAATTTAAAAAATGCGAAAGGCGTTTTAGAAAAAAATAAACCTTTTAGGAGTTTAGGAATTTATGCGGAAAATGATCGCACTTTACGCATTGAGCTCGATAAAGCAACGCCTTATTTACCGGAAATGTTGGCGCATATCAGCCTTGTGCCTCAATATCGCGATCCTGATTACCCAGTGACAAACGGGGCTTATATGATCGAAAGTGAAAGTGTGAAAAGCATACACTTAACTAAAAACCCCTATTATTGGCAGAAAAATAATGTCGCTTTTGAACGCGTAGCCTATTTGCCTTTTGTTGAACCTAAATTGGCTGACTTTGATGTGGTGGTTGATGTGCCAGAAGTACATTCAGATCTTCAACATTTTCCACAGCTTTGCGGTTATTTTTATGAATTTAATCTGAAAGATCCTAAAGTTGCTAAGGCCGATGTGCGTAAGGCGATAGCGTCGTTGGTCTCTGTCACTAATATTGTGAATAATGAGATTCCAGCAGCAATTCCGAGTTCGTATTTTTTACCGAAAGCCATGTTAAATGGACAAGACTCAAGATGGGAGCCCGTTGTTGCCGAGCAATTATTGGCTCAAAATAAAATTGATGAAAGACATCCATTGCATTTAAATATGCTTTATGATGATGCGCCATTGCATGTGAATATCGCGCAGCGCTTAGTGGGGCAATTGACTCAATCAGATATGTTGCGCGTGGATGCTCAACCAGTCAATTGGCAAACATTACAAATGAAACGCCAAAAAGGTGATTTTCAAGTCATTCGTTCTGGCTGGTGTGCAGATTTCAATCATCCGATGGCATTCTTGGGGTTGTTCTATTCTAAAAGTCCTGATAATAAAAATGGCTATGCCAATGCAGAATACGATCAACTTTTTGAGCAAGCATTGCAAAGCTTAAATGAAAAAGAGCGGTCAGAAATTTACTTAAAATTAAGTGAGAAGATCCAACAGGAAAACCTTGCTTTACCGCTTTTCCAATACACCACGCCAGTTTATCTTTCTCCAACTATTATGGGGGCGAAGAAAAATCCAGTGGGCGTTATTTACAGTAAGGATCTATGGCGAAAAGTTGAAAGCTAAAGCTGATTAAGAAAGTTGTTCATGATGTGGTGAACAACTTTTTTTATTAAATTAAATAAAAGTGTAGAGTAACACTATTTACTTTTTATTTTTATACGATACAATACACAACAAATCAACCTAGAGGGAAATCCTTATGTTAAAAATGAATGATTTGGTTAAGCTCAGTCAGACACCAAAATCCACGGTGCTGTACTATGTGAAAGAAGGTTTGTTGCCAGAACCAGTAAAAGATAAACCGAATTTTCATCTTTATGATGAATATTGTGTAGAGCTGCTCAGCTTTATTAAATATTTACAAAGCAATTTCAATGCGACGATTTCACAAATTAAAGCACTTTTTGCTCATCCTAGTTTTGATTGGAATAATCCTTATGAAAGCCTTATTGGATTATTAGACATTATCATGGGGGCTGAAAATGAAGTATTTTCAGTCGAGCAGCTCTCTGCAGAATTTCATCTTTCCGCTGAACAAATAGAAGACATGGTAGCGGAAGGCTTATTGAATCCTCGTGAAGGCATTTTTACAGCAAAAGAACGTGATATTTTGGCGATCTTAGCTCGTTGTGATGAAGCCGAAATGGATGTGGTGAAAGCTTATTTGGCCGCTGCGAAAATGTTAGCGGAAAAAGAGGTGAATGTGACTTTAGCGGCATTAGCCAATAGCGAACAAAAAGATGAAAAATTAAAACACTTATTTGATTTATTGTTAGTGTTAAAACCGTATCTCTTGAATATGAAAACCTTTAATCTTTATCAAGCGGAGAGTGCGAAATGAAACTCTTAAAATATGCTGGCTTTGTACCTTATTTAGCCATTGCCTTTATTAATGCCAGTGTGGATTTGGCACATAAAATTACCATTCAAAATGTGTTGCTGAAAAGTTTTTCAGGCGAGAGTTTGGTTATTTTAACGGCATTAATTAATGCCATGATTTTATTGCCATTTATTTTCTTATTTTCGCCTTCGGCATTTATTAACGATAAATTTTCTCGCACCAATGTGATTCGTTATAGCAGTTTAGCGGCTGTGCTGATCAGTGCTGGGATTTTATTGAGTTATATGACGGGTATGTTTGCTATTTCCTTTGTACTGACATTGATTTTGGCAGCGCAAAGTGCGGTCTATTCTCCGGCCAAATATAGCATTATTAAATCAATTGTGGGCACTGAAAATATCGGTATGGCAAACGGTGTCATTCAAGCGCTTACTATTGTAGCCATTCTATTTAGTTCTTTTGTATTTTCTTTCTTCTTTGAAGCGCATTATGTAGCATCAGATGATCCGAATGAAGTATTACAAAGTGTTTGGGTGATTGGTGTGGCGTTAGTATTACTGAGTGCACTAGAAGCCTATTTTGCTTTTAAAATCCCATTCTTTAAGCAAGAAGCTGAAAATACAGATGGTCAGTTTGATATGAGAAAATACCTTTCTTTAGGGTATTTAAAAGATAACGTTCGCACATTAAAAGCAGATCAAAATATTTGGTTGAGTGTCATTGGATTAAGCCTATTTTGGGGCGTGTCACAAATTATTGTGGCAGCATTCCCTGCGCATTATAAAGCAATGTTCAATGAAGATAATGCTATTGTCATTCAAGCGATTCTTGCGGTGAGCGGAATAGGGCTTGCGCTTGGTTCATATCTTGCAGGACGTGCTTCTCGTTTGCATATTGAGTTAGGTATTGTTCCGCTTGGTGCATTAGGTATTTGTGTGTCGTTATTCTTTTTAACCCTAGCCCAAAGTGGGGTGGTATTAGCACTTTGTTCTTTTGTCTTTGGTTTCTCTGGCGGTTTATTAATCGTGCCACTAAATGCAACTATTCAGTATTTCGCACCTGAGAAAATCAGCGGCAAAATCATGGCAGGTAACAACTTTGTACAAAACGTGTTTATGGTAGTGTTTTTGCTATTAAGCATTGTTTTTGTACAACTTAATGTTTCGACTCAAGGTTTATTCTTAGTGACTTCAGTTGCATGTTTTGCTGCGAGTTTATATACCATGTCGAAAGTGCCTCATTTATTTACGCGTTTATTCTTGCTCTTTGCGTTAAAAGCGAATTACCGTTTTCATGTGGATGGCTTAAAAAATCTTCCACAAAGTGGTGGAGTTCTATTATTAGGCAACCATATTAGCTGGATTGACTGGTTGGTGTTACAAGCGGCTAGCCCTCGTGCGATTAAATTTGTGATGTATCGTCCGATTTACAACAAATGGTATCTCACTTGGTTCTTCCGTATTTTCAAAGTCATCCCAATTGGTGGTGGTTCAAGCCGAGAATCTATTGAAACCATTCGTGAATATTTAGCGCGTGGCGAAGTGGTAGCTTTATTCCCAGAAGGCCATATCAGCTATAACGGTCAAATTAATGAGTTCCAAAAAGGCTTTGAGTACGTATTAAAAGATTTAGAGAATGTGACGACTGTTCCTTTCTATTTACGTGGATTATGGGGCAGCAGCTTCTCTCGTGCAGATTCTTTCTATAAGAATTTAACTAAACGCCAAGGTAAGCGTGAAATTTTAGTGGCATTTGGTAAACCCATTCATGGCTTTATTGATGCGACAGCGATGAAGCAAAAAGTACTCGAACTTTCTTTCTCCGTATGGGAAAAAGTCATGAGTAAACGTAAACCGCTTATGCATCATTGGTTGAGCTCGGCAAAATCGAATTTATTCAAAGAAGCGGCTGTTGATGCACAAGGCACTAAATTGAATAACCTGAAATTCATTGCTGCAGTGCTAATGTTTGTGAAAACCTTGAAAGCTGCTTTAGGGGATGAAAAAAATGTTGGTGTGTTATTACCAAGTTCATCAATTGGAGCAATTATTAATATGACCCTAATGGTGATGGGCAAAGTACCGGTAAATTTAAACTACACACTAAGCCCAGAAGTGATGGAAAAAGCGTTGAAAAAAGCCAACATTTCGCAAGTCATTACCTCTGAAAAATTCTTGGATAAGTTGAACACAAAAGGTTTTGATTTTAGCCAAGTGGTGGCTGATAAAGCCCTCTTTATGGAAAATTTAGGGAAATCGATCACTAAGGCTAATAAAGTGCGGTCATTTTTAACGGCGTTTTTGGCGCCACAATGGTGGATTAAATTACGTTACTTTGCAGACGTAAGCTTGGAAGATAATGCAACCATCTTATTCAGTAGTGGCAGTGAAGGTGATCCAAAAGGCATTGAATTAAGCCATAAAAACTTACTGACAAATATTAAACAGATCGGTGAATTATTAAACTTCCACAAAGATGATGTGATTTTGAATTCCTTACCAATTTTCCATTCATTCGGCTTAACAGTGACAACTTTATTGCCATTGTGTGAAGGCATTAAAATGGTAAGTGTAGCGGATCCGACGGATGGGGCGACAGTAGGAAAAATGTGTGCTCGACATCGGGTGAGTATTTTATTTGGTACTTCAACTTTCTTTAGATTGTATGTACGCAATAAGAAATTCCATCCGTTAATGCTACAAAACGTGCGTATGGTTATTGCGGGCGCCGAAAAATTGAAAGCGGATGTAAAAGAAGCCTTCAAACTTAAATTTGGCTTGGAAATTTACGAAGGTTATGGCGCAACTGAAACAGCACCGGTAGCTAGTGTGAATATGCCTAATTTACTTGATCCGGAAACCTTACAGGAATTTACCTTCAATCAAGCTGGTACAGTTGGTATGCCATTACCAGGCACCATTATTAAAATTGTGGATCCAGAAAGCTTGCAAGAATTACCAGTCGGCGAAGATGGTCTGATCTTGATTGGTGGTGGACAAGTCATGAAAGGTTATTTGAATGCACCAGAAAAAACAGCAGAAGTGATTGTTGAAATTGACGGTGTACGTTATTACAAAACCGGCGATAAAGGTCATATCGATCATAACGGCTTTATTACTATTGTGGATCGTTATTCTCGATTTGCTAAAGTCGGCGGCGAAATGATCAGTCTTGGCAGCGTGGAAGAGAAACTTTCACAAGTATTTGATGAAGAAAATCAATTTGTTGCCGTCGCCTTGAGCGATGATAAAAAAGGCGAGAGCATTGTACTTTTAATCAAATCTGCACTTTCTTTAGATGAGATCAATGAACGCATTAAAGGATTAAATGTACCGCCGATTATGCTACCAAGCCAAGTTTTCTTAGTGGATGAAATCCCGATGCTCGGAAGTGGTAAAGTGGATTTCAAAGGTGCGAAGAACTTAGCGATGAGTTTGGTTAAGTAAAGAAAATTGTAATAAATAAAAGAGCGGTCAATTTGACGGCTCTTTTTGTTATTTTAATAAACCTCATTTAGGTGTTTTTCAGCATCTTTCACCTTACATCAACGTACCGACATATTTTAACATGACCCCAGCGGCAATAGCCGAGCCAATTACACCAGCAACGTTCGGTCCCATCGCGTGCATCAGGAGGAAGTTTTGGTTATCCGCTTCCAATCCGATTTTGTTAGAAACACGAGCGGCCATAGGAACGGCAGATACACCAGCAGAACCAATAAGCGGGTTAATTTTGTTTTTGCTGAATTTATTCATCAATTTTGCCATTAATACACCGCTACCTGTACCGATTCCGAAAGCAATGACACCAAGAATTAAAATGCCTAACGTTTGCGGTTGTAAGAATTTATCGGCGATAAGTTTAGATCCCACAGACAGGCCAAGCACAATGGTTACAATGTTAATCAAGGCATTTTGTGTAGTGTCACTTAAACGTTCTACTACGCCGCTGACGCGCATGAGATTACCGAAACAGAACATCCCGAGTAATGGGGCAGCATCCGGTAGGAGCAAACCAACGAGCAACAGCAAAATCACCGGGAATAACACTTTTTCACGATTACTTACATGGCGCATTTGCGTCATGCGGATTTTGCGTTCTTCTTCTGTGGTTAATGCTTTCATAATCGGTGGTTGAATCAACGGCACTAACGCCATATAAGAATAAGCCGCCACCGCAATAGCACCAAGCAATTCAGGCGCCAGCTTACTGGTTAGATAAATCGCAGTCGGACCATCCGCACCACCGATAATACCGATAGAGGCAGCTTGAGGCAGTGTGAATTCGATAATACCGAAGTAATTTAAGGCTAACGCACCAAGCACGGTAGCGAAAATGCCGAATTGTGCAGCCGCACCAAGTAGCAACGTTTTTGGATTGGCTAATAACGGACCAAAGTCTGTCATTGCACCTACACCCATAAAAATAACCAATGGTGCAATGCCGTATCCAATCGCAACTTTATAGAATAAAGCCAAAATACCGGCGCTGTAACCCATATCCACAGATAAAGCTTCTAATTGATTTATCATGGATATTGGCGCGGAAGTCATCGCTGTTTTAATCGCAGCAAGATCGGGTGAAACACCCAGTTGCGAGGCGATTACCACAATTTGCTCTGGTGAGCCGAGATGAAGCAAATTCTCTAATGCTGTCATGGCTAGCCCTGCTTCAGGGATATTTGACAATAATCCGCCGAAACCAATTGGTAGCAACAGCAAAGGTTCAAATTTGCGCGAAATGGCAAGCCACAGCAACAGCAGGCTCACAACGATCATTACTGCTTGCCCCCATTGCAGATGGAATATGCCCATCCCTTTAATTAACGCAATAATACTCTCCATAGACCATTCCTTATGCTAAGGTCATCACGGTATCACCTACCGCGACAGCATCACCAGCTTTGACGCAAATGCCGCGTACGGTACCAGCTTGTGCAGCTTTCACTTCGGTTTCCATTTTCATGGCTTCGAGAATGAATAATACATCGCCAGCTGCTACAGTTTGACCTTCTGTTGCAACAACTTTCCAAATATTACCCGCCATCGGCGCCGTTACTGGTGTCCCCCCCGTTGCTGGAGCAGGAGTCGCTTGTGGCGCAGCTTGCGGAGCTGTAGTCGCGACATGAGAGATATCACCACCTTCGCTTACTTTCACCACAAAAGCTTTACCTTCTAATTCCACGGTATAAACAGCGGAGCCAGAAGCAGATGGTACAGCTTTAGAAACAGGTTTATTTTCCACCGCACTTTCATTGCCGGTAGGGGCTGGTTCAAAGGCGGCAGGGTTGTTGCGGTTTTCTAAGAATTTCCATGCAATTTGAGGGAAGAGCGCCACGATTAAAGCATCATCTACGGCGTTGTCTGCCAATTTCACGCCTTTCGCTTTAGCTTGTTCAGCAACTTCAGCTTCAATTTTCGCCATTTCAGGTGCAATGTGATCGGCTGGACGGTCAGTTACTGGCGCAGCACCTTCTAATACGCGAGCTTGCAACGCACTATCTACCGGTGCAGGTGTTTTACCATATTCACCTTTTAAAATTCCGGCAGTTTCTTTGGCGATAGTTTTGTAGCGTTCGCCTGTAAGTACGTTAATAACCGACTGTGTACCAACAATTTGAGAGGTTGGTGTAACAAGAGGAATATAACCCAAATCTTTGCGTACGCGTGGGATTTCTTCTAATACTAAATCTAATTTATCGGACGCATTTTGTTGTTTTAATTGGTTTTCCAAGTTAGTGAGCATGCCGCCTGGCACTTGTGCCACTAAAATACGACTATCGACACCGCGTAATTGGCCTTCAAATTTAGCGTATTTTTTACGTACATTGCGGAAATAGGCAGCAATTTTTTCCAAACGAGGAATATCTAAACCGGTGTCATACTCAGTACCTTGCAAGGTGGCAACTAGGGATTCAGTTGCTGGGTGACCATAAGTACCTGACATAGAAGAAATTGCCGTATCAATACCATCTACACCAGCTTCAACCGCTTTTAATAACGCCATTTCTGCCATACCGGTGGTTGAGTGGCAGTGTAAATGCAATTCTACGTCAAAACGTTTTTTGATTTCGCGAACTAAGTCTGCTGCCGCCATTGGATTTAAAATACCTGACATATCTTTGATGACCAAGCTATCGATACCGATTTCAAGTAATTGTTCAGTCGTATCAAGCCAGGTTTGCATGGTATGAACTGGGCTAGTGGTATAACTTAAAGTCCCTTGAGCATGACCACCAAATTTACGTACTGCTTGCAACGCTGCTTTCATATTACGCGGGTCATTGAGTGCATCGAATACGCGGAAAACATCCATACCATTCGCTACACAACGTTCTACGAAACGTTCTACCACGTCGTCAGCATAGTGACGATAGCCTAATAGGTTCTGACCACGTAATAACATTTGTAATGGGGTTTTTGGACAGGCTTTTTTCAATTCGCGCAAACGTACCCAAGGATCTTCACCTAAAAAGCGAATACAGCTATCAAATGTTGCACCGCCCCAAGCTTCCAATGACCAATAACCAATATCGTCTAATTCATGAGCAATTGGTAACATGTCATCAAGACGCAAGCGAGTTGCGAAAAGTGATTGGTGGGCATCACGAAGCACCAGTTCTGTCATTTTAATTTTTTTAGCCATGGTAAAATCCTTATGTTATTTGAACTGTTGGGTACGGCGATGGTGTGCGATAGCCGCTGCAATCACAGGACGTAAACGCTCAAAATCGTCAGTTGGTGCCGCAGAAAGCGCGGTTGAATTTGGGGAAGTTTTGGGTTCGGGTTGTGGTTCAGGAAAGAATCGATTGATAAGTTTAGACATCACTCCAATTGCCCAAATTAAAATGAGCAAAAAGACCAACACAAAACCCATCCCTGAAAACATCAGGTTAATTCCTTCGCCTATAAGTGCTGAGGGAGTCATCATTTTTCTTCCTTATTTGTTTGAAAAAATGGACAATTTTATTCTAATCGATCTGTTCAAATAAAACTGTGATGAAGATCATAATTTGAAATATAGGCACACAAGAAAAGGTGAAAAGTGCAGTTGATTTTGACGATATTTTTGCGTGAGCTAAATATTATTAATGAGTCATCTCTGTATTAGAAATAACTTATACAAAGCTTATAAAAACTAAAAGGACCAAGCTCTGTAGTCACAGAACTTAGTCCTTGAATTAAGTGAATCTTGCTTTATTGATAGAAAGGAAAATTATTCTACTTTTACAATCCAGCCTTCAGGTGCTTCCACATCACCGAATTGGATACCTGTTAGCTCGTTGTAAAGTTTACGTGTAACAGGGCCCACTTCAGTTTCTGAATAGAACACGTGAAATTTACCTTTGTGTTGAATACCGCCTACTGGCGTAATTACTGCGGCAGTACCACAAGCTCCCGCTTCTGCAAATTGATCAAGTTGATCAATATACACATCACCTTCGATAGCTTCCATACCTAAACGCTCTTTTGCAATGTGAAGTAATGAGTATTTAGTGATACTTGGTAAAATAGATTCAGATGCTGGTGTGATAAATTTGTTATCTTTGGTAATACCAAAGAAGTTTGCCGCACCCACTTCTTCAATTTTAGTATGTGTTTTTGGATCGAGATAGATCGCATCAGCGAATTTACGTTCTGGCGTACCTTCTTCTGCGGCTAGTTCATGTGGAAGCAAACTTGCTGCGTAGTTACCACCTACTTTTACACCACCGGTTCCCATAGGTGCAGCACGGTCGTAATCAGTCGTAATGAAATTAGATGGTGCTAAACCACCTTTGAAATAAGCGCCAACAGGGCAGCAGAATACAGAGAAAATAAATTCAGGTGCGGTTTTTACACCGATATTCGCGCCTGTACCAAAGAGGAATGGACGTAAATATAATGTTGCGCCAGATCCGTAAGGACCCAACCATTCTTGGTTTGCTTTCACCACTTCTTTACAAGCACGGATAAATAATTCTGTTGGCACTTGCGGCATTAATAAGCGATCAGAGGTATGTTGCATGCGTTTTGCATTTTGATCAGGACGAAATAAGTTGATTGAACCGTCTTTACAACGATAGGCTTTTAAGCCTTCAAAGCATTGTTGACCGTAGTGAATAGCAGTTGAACCTTCGTGGATATGTAGCATATTATCGGTGGTGAGTTTACCTTCATCCCATTTGCCATCTTTCCAATGTGCGATGAAACGGTAATCTGTTTTGATATAACTAAATCCAAGATTGTTCCAGTCTAAGTCTTTCATTTTGCTTCCTTAATTTGTATAAATAATTTTATGAATGGAAATGCAGTTAATCTACACCATTACGATAACTATGAAAACCTTTAAACACAAAAATATTGTGATTTCTCAAAATTTTTATTGGATTTTTAAATTTGTGAAGTTGGTCAGGAAATAAAATTTTGCTTATGCTAAAATGCCAGGAATAAAAAAAACGCCGCTCGAAACGAGCAGCGCTTAACCAGAATGGTTTTAATATATACAGGAAGTAAATGAGTAACTTAATTGTTACTCCAGTTCGGAGAACCGAACTATATGCAAACACAACATCATACTTAAGTCTGAAACTCATTAACTTGTAAGGAATTACCAATCATTAAGTATGGGTGTATTGTAGGTAGAAGGTGATGGAAGGACAAATGATGTTTTTTTATTTGATGCATAAAAAAAACTAATCCGAATTAAATCTTCGTTATTATAAACTAAAATTTAGCTGTTTGGAAGAATTATGTATAAACGTTTGCCTCCCTTGAATTCATTGAAGTCTTTCGAGTCTGCTGCACGACATTTAAGCTTCACAAAAGCGGCAGATGAACTTTTTGTGACACAAGCCGCAGTGAGCCATCAAATAAAATTATTAGAAGATTTTTTAGGTGTTGAGCTTTTTATTCGTAAAAATCGTTCACTCGAATTGACAGAATTTGGGAAAGCCTATTTTGTTGATATCAATAAAATCTTACGAAAATTAAATGAAGCAACTGAACGTTTATTAACACTTAAAGCAGAGCCACATTTGGCAATTAGCGTGCCACAAACCTTTGGTATTCAATGGCTTGTGCCACATTTGAGTGATTTTAATAAGCAACACCCTGAAATTGAAGTACGCTTGAAGGGTGTGGATCAAGATGAAGGTTTATTGAATAAAGAAATTGATATAGCCATTTATTATGGAAAAGGTGATTGGGAAAATTTACAGGTTGATCGTTTAGGCGAAGAAAACCTCGTGATTTTGGCTGCGCCTTCATTGCTTGAGAAAACACCTGTGCGTTGTCCTAATGATTTGAAAAAGCATACGCTGATTCATACGCATACTCGAGATAACTGGCAAGCAATGGCGGATTATCTCAAATTAGATGATTTGAATATTCAGCAAGGCCCGTTATTTAGCCACACCTTTATGGCATTGCAGGCGGCCGTTCATGGGCAGGGGATTGCTCTAGCAAATCGTATTTTGGCTCAGCAAGAAATTGAAAACGGTCATTTGCAAATTGTGTTACCAACCGAATTGCGGGATCCAAAATCATTCTATGTGGTTAATCATTTAGATCGTTTAGATGACGAACAAATTCAAGCCTTTAGAAAATGGATTAAAGATTCAATTAAATTAGGAAAACATGAATAAATTAGCCTTATATTGTCGAATTGGCTTTGAAAAAGAAGTCGCTGCAGAAATTACCGACCGAGCTTCTGAGCGTGGTGTATTTGGTTTTGCTCGTGTAGTAGAAAATAGCGGTTATGTCATTTTTGAATGCTATCAACCAGGCGATGCGGATCGCTTAGCGAGGGAAATCCCTTTTAATCGTTTGATTTTTGCGCGTCAAATGATCGTTATTTCAGATTTCTTAGAAAATCTCGATCCTCAAGATCGTATCTCGCCAATTCTTGCTCAATATAAACGCATTGCAGAAGACATTAATCTTAAGCAAGCGGTAGAGCTATTTGTCGAAACAGCAGATACCAATGAAGCTAAAGAGCTTTCGACATTTTGCCGAAAATTTACCGTGCCGTTACGCCAAGCGTTGAAAAAACAAGGTTGGTTACAAGGTAAGCCGAATGCAAAGCGCGGTCAGATTTTACATTGTTTTTTCATTCAGCCGAATTGCTGCTATGTAGGGTATTCCTATCTTGGCAATAACTCTACCCATTTTATGGGGATACCACGTTTGAAATTTCCAGCGGATGCGCCAAGCCGTTCAACTTTAAAATTGGAAGAAGCGATTTTAACCTTTATTCCTCGAAATGAAGAAAGTAAACGCTTAAATGAAAGTATGGTTGGCGTTGATCTCGGTGCTTGCCCTGGCGGGTGGACCTATCAATTAGTGAAACGTGGTTTATTTGTGTATGCAGTTGATCACGGCAAAATGGCGGCCAGTTTGCATGATACTGGCAGAATAGAACATTGCCCAGAAGACGGATTTAAATTCCAACCACCAAAACGTAAGCATATCGATTGGCTTGTGTGTGACATGGTGGAGCAACCAAGTCGGATTGCGAATTTAATAGGGAAATGGTTGATTAACGGCTGGTGCCGAGAAACTATTTTTAACTTGAAATTGCCAATGAAAAAACGCTATCAAGAAGTGATGTTGTGCTTAGAAAATCTTGCAGTGATGTTGACAGAAAAAGAACTGGAATTTGATATTCAGGCTAAGCATTTGTATCACGATCGCGAAGAGATTACGGTGCATATTGCCTTAAAATAGAAAAGCAAAGCGCGGTCAAAAAACATAGGATTTTTTTGGCCGCTCTTTTATTTAAGCAATTATTTATTGGCTAAAATCACTGCACGAGTTGGAGCTTGATAGCCTTCGATGGTTTTACTGTGATCATTTGGATCTAAGAAATCAATCAAACTTTCATTTTCTAACCAATCCGTTTTACGCTGTTCTTCTAATGTCGTGGTGGCGACATCCACACAACGCACATTAGTAAAGCCGACTTTTTCCAACCAATTAATGAGTGCAGCAACAGAAGGAATAAAATATACGTTCTTCATTTTTGCATAGCGATCTGAAGGCACTAATACCGTATTGACATCGCCATCAACTACTAAGGTTTCTAAGACGAGCTCGCCACCTTTTACTAATTGATTTTTTAGCTGTGTGAGGTGATCAAGCGGTGATTTACGATGATAAAGCACACCCATTGAGAATACCGTATCAAATGCCGCAAGTGGTTGCATTTCTTCAATACCTAATGGGATTAAGTTAGCTCGACGATCGTTATTTAATAATTTTCGAACGGCTTCAAATTGGCAAAGGAAAAGTTCGGTTGGATCAATACCTACCACCATTTTTGCACCTTCACCAACCATTCGCCACATATGGTAGCCGCTACCACAGCCTACATCTAAAATGGTACGCTCTTTTAATGGAGCAAGATGAGGCAAGACACGATCCCATTTGAAATCAGAACGCCATTCGCAATCCACGTGAATATCAAATAAATGATAAGGTCCTTTTCGCCATGGCATTAATTGTTTCAAATGATGAATAATACGTTGTTTTTCGCCCTCTGAAAGTGGGGAAGTGCGGTCAGATTTCACTGCATTTTTTAAATCGATGGTATCTGCCTGCAAATCAGGAAGAAAGTCCACGATTTTTGACCATTTAGCATAATCACCATGGGTTTGTTTTTCCCATTCTTTTAATTGCAAAGGCAATGTTTCTAGCCAAGCAGATAAATTTGTGGTGGCAATTTGTTGATAAAAAGGACGAAAATCAATCATTATTTGCTTCCTTATAGGCTTTTTCTGCTTTCTCAAAAGTTTCTTTAACTTCATTTTCAGGTTCTGCAGAAAGGAGGGAAACCACAATAATCGCCAGGCTAGCAAGGATGAATCCCGGGATCATTTCATACACATTAAACCATTCACTGGTTTCAGGAATCACCGATTTCCAAGCAAAAACAACCACTGCGCCAACAATCATGCCTGCCATCGCCGCTGATGAAGTCATGCGTTTCCAGAATAAGGAGAAAAGCACGACCGGACCAAATGCAGAACCAAACCCTGCCCAGGCAAATTCAACGAGTTTTAATACTTTGCTGTTTTCATCTTGTGCAATCCAAATGGCAATGCCCGCGATAACTAAAACCATTGCACGACCTAACCAAACTAATTCTTTTTCAGCGGCTTTTGGACGAATAAACCCTTTATAAAAATCTTCAGTAATAGAGCTTGAAGAAATTAATAATTGTGCGGAAAGTGTGCTCATTACTGCTGCTAAAATTGCAGACAGTAGAATACCGGCAATCCATGGATTAAAGAGTAATTTAGCCAGTTCAATAAACACTTGTTCTGGTTCATTATTTACTACGCTCGCAACACCAGGATTCGCAAAGAAATAAGGGATACCGAAGAAACCGATACCAATTGCACCGGCTAGACAAATCACCATCCATGTCATACTAATACGGCGTGCTTTGATTAATGATTTCACCGAATAAGCTGCCATAAAACGCGCAAGGATATGCGGTTGACCAAAATAACCTAAGCCCCAAGCCGCTAAACTTAATAAACCTAATGGTGTAGTTGAACTAAATAAATCAGTAAAGTCTTTATTTGCTGCGATTTCTGCTTGATGTAACACTTCAGTAAATTGTGATGCATCACCCAAACTTAAAAAGATAAAGAGAGGCGTTAAAATCAGTGCAAAAATCATCAATGTGGCTTGAATGGTATCCGTCCAGCTTACAGCTAAAAATCCACCGATAAAGGTATAGACGATGGTCGCTAATGCGCCGTACCAAATGGCGGTGGAATAGTCGACTGAGAATAGGTTTTGGAATAATTTTGCTCCCGCAACCACACCTGAGGCACAGTAAATCGTGAAGAATGCTAAGATGATTGTTGCAGACACAATTTTTAAGAGATTATGTGATGTGCCAAAGCGATGGTGGAAATATTCCGGTAGTGTGAGAGCATTGTTGTTAAATTCGGTATAGATCCGTAAACGACCAGCCACGAGTAACCAGTTAAAATAAGCTCCGAGAATTAAACCAATGGCGATCCAACCTTCTACTAGGCCAGACACATATACCGCACCTGGCAAGCCCATTAATAACCAGCCTGACATATCAGATGCGCCAGCAGACATGGCTGTCACAAAACTTCCGAGTTTACGGCCACCTAAAATGTAATCGGATAAGTTGTTTGTATAATAATAGGCAAGGACACCGATTAAAATCATGCCGAAAATATAAATACTAAAAGTAATAAGAGTTGGGTCTAAACCAAACATTAAGTACCCCAAAAAAAGTCATGAAAATTTGAGAAAGGTCATATTTTACCTTATTTGGGTCTATTATTCTATTTTCCTTTTCGATAGACTTATACCATTAAAACTAAGGTCGAAAAAATGGATTCTGTTGAATTATTAATGAATGTTACGCCCAATGAAACTCGCGTTGCGTTGGTGGAAACGGGCGTTTTAAAAGAAGTTCATATTGAACGTCAAGCCAAACGTGGCATCGTGGGGAATATCTATAAAGGACGAGTAACCCGTGTTTTACCGGGAATGCAGTCCGCATTTGTGGATATCGGTTTAGAAAAAGCCGCATTTTTACACGCTTCCGATATTGTTTCACATACCGAATGTGTGGATGTGAACGAGCAAAAGCAATTCCGAGCAAAAAGCATTTCTGAACTCGTACGCGAAGGGCAGGATATCGTAGTCCAAGTGGTAAAAGATCCTTTGGGCACTAAAGGTGCAAGATTAACTACCGATATTACATTACCTTCTCGTTATCTCGTCTTTATGCCAGAAAATAGCCATGTTGGTGTCTCGCAACGTATTGAAAGCGAAGAAGAACGCGCAAGACTAAAAGCGTTAGTTGAGCCTTTTTGTGATGAGTTAGGCGGCTTTATTATTCGTACTGCTACCGAAGGTGCAACAGAAGAAGAATTGCATCAAGATGCAGAATTTTTAAAACGTTTATGGCGTAAAGTGCTTGAGCGTAAAGGCAAATATCCAACTCGTTCTAAAATTTATGGCGAGCCTGCATTACCACAGCGTATTTTACGTGATTTTATCGGCGCCAATTTAGAGAAAATTCATATCGATTCCAAACTTTGTTTTAACGAAGTGAAAGAATTTACCGATGAATTTATGCCTGAATTGAGTGAAAAATTAATGCTTTATACGGGCAGTCAGCCGATTTTTGATATTTATGGCGTAGAACGTGGTATTCAAAATGCCTTAGAGAAACGCGTGAATTTAAAATCAGGCGGCTATCTCATTATTGAGCAAACCGAAGCCATGACGACCATTGATATCAATACGGGAGCATTCGTTGGTCATCGAAATTTAGATGAAACCATTTTTAACACCAATATTGAAGCCACTAAAGCTATTGCTCAGCAGCTACAACTACGTAATTTAGGCGGTATTATCATTATTGATTTTATTGATATGCAAACCGATGAGCATCGCAATCGCGTGATTGAATCCTTGGAAGAGGCCCTATCGAAAGATCGCGTAAAAACCAATGTAAATGGCTTTACTCAACTTGGCCTAGTGGAAATGACGCGTAAACGTACTCGCGAAAGTTTAGAGCATGTATTGTGTGATGAATGCCCAACTTGTCAAGGTCGTGGACGTGTGAAAACCGTCGAAACAGTATGTTACGAAATTATGCGTGAGATCATTCGTGTTAACCACTTATTCTCGAGTGAACAATTTGTGGTGTATGCGTCTCCTGCTGTGGCGGATTACTTAATCAAAGAAGAATCTCACGGTTTATTGCCAGAGATTGAAATGTTCATCAGCAAACAGGTTCAAGTCAAAACAGAACAGTACTACAACCAAGAACAATTTGATGTAGTAGTGATGTAAAAGACAAAAGTGCGGTCAATTTTGACCGCACTTTTTATCCTTAAACTTAGATAGAATATGAGTGACTCAAAGGTAATAGAATAATGAAATATGTTTTTGGATATTTTGTGAGTATTCTGGCTTTTTCTTTGATTTATTTTGTTGCTATTTTTTATGTGCAATTTGATTCGGGAGTTAATAACATAAATTATGTTCTTCTAGCAAAAGAGGCAATAGTAGCAAGTTTGAAACTTCATATTCTCATTCTTCCTATTATATTTCTAACAACTAAAAGAAAAACAAAATAGCATGATGGAGCACTTTATATTTGTGTGTGAAAGTACTCTGTACAAATTATTTTTTACTTTTAAATGGCATAAATTTTCTGATGTTAGTTTTTAATTGCTTGTTGATAAGTTTTCATTTATAAAACGTATAGTTTAGAGTTCATAGGGGAAGTAAATGCTTATAGCTGATTTAAAATGGATTGATTATGGCTTTTCGATGAGGGATGAGGCATCCTTACTAGTTCTTAAGCCAGCTTATTGCTTAAATTTAACATTAGCAATAGGAACAAAAGGAAATTCTGGGAGTGACTATTTTTATACTAATGTTTTTAATGTAGGAATGGTGCAAAGAGAAAAGGTCTTGGTGATAAATAAAGGAATGGTTGTTGCTCTGAAAACATTAGATGACATAGAAAATTATTTGTCACTCATGATAAATAGTATATCAGGAGAAACCTGGGATGATATTGTTATTCAGTTACAAAAATATTTTGATTGGGAATATGAAGGGTATAGAGAAGTTTAAAAAGCATCAAATTTTAAATTCAAGAATAAAAAGTGCGGTCAAAATTGACCGCACTTTTTACTTTAACTACTTCAATCTTTCTAACTGTTGAATAATGGCTTCATCAGATTGTGATTGGATTTTTCGCATCCGAATAAAGAGTAAAGCCGCAGCAATGGTTAAGGCAATGATAAACGCAACCCAAAAACCTTTTGCGCCGATGCTTGGAACAATCCAATCCGTTCGTGAAAGAATATACCCAACCGGAATACCTACGCCCCAATAGGCAAGTAATGTGATATAAAGGATAATTTTGGTGTCTTTATAGCCACGTAAAATACCGCTCACGACGACTTGCACTGAATCTGAAAATTGATAAATCGCCGCTATCGCTAATAAGCTGCTTGAAAGAGCAATAACGGTGGCATTATCGCCTACAATCAATGTAGCGATCTCTGCACTAAATACCCAAATCACCAACGCCAATACACTTGCCGCAATCAAGCCAAGAATAATAGCGGCGTAAGACATGATTTTGGCTTTTTGTGGTGCATGATTACCCAGTTCTTGAGCCACTAAAATGGTTGCCGCCATGGCAATAGACATGGGGAACATAAAGGCTACGGCACTGGTGTTTAAGGCAATTTGGTGGCTGGCGACCACATCCGCGCCTAATGGGGAAAGTAATAAACTACTTAATGCAAAGAGTGAGACTTCACTACACAGCGCAATGGCAATAGGCAAGCCAAGTGCGGCCAATTTTTTCAGTGTTTTGATATCTGGCTTTTCAATAATCTTTTCAAAGACTTTCAGACTACGTTCATTATAGTTTTTAGCTGAATAGGTAATCATCAAGATCGCCATCGCCCAGTTAACAATAGCCGTTGCCACACCACAACCGACACCACCCAATGCCGGTGCACCAAATTTGCCGTAAATAAACATATAATTCAACGGAATATTCAGCATTAACCCCATGAAGGTAATCACCATAGCGGGTTTTGTTTTGGCAATGCCATCATTCAAACAGCGGAAATTAATCAGCAATAAATAGGCAGGCAAGCCCCATACCATCGCACGCAAATAATTCATCGTCACATCAGCCATGTGGGCATCCATATTCATGAACTGTAATATGAAATCATTATGATAGATGATGAGTGCAAGGGGAATCATCACTAAAAATGAAATCCAAAGGCCTTGTCTCACTTGGTGAGCAATGCGATGGCGCTGCCCTGAACCATTTAAATAGGAAATTGTTGGAGGCAAGGCGAGTAATAATCCTTGCCCGAAAAGTACCAAAGGTAGCCAAATAGAGGCACCAATACCAACACCGCCTACATCAGCCGAGCTCACACGCCCCGCCATAATCACATCCACGGTGCCCATGCCAGTTTGAGCTAACTGGGCAAGCCCGATAGGTGTCGCAATTCGGATAAGTTTTTTAATATCAATACGGTATTGAGAAAAAAGACGAGAATTCATAAATTTTGTTATAATATTGGAAAAATTTTTAATGAAGGAATAATAATGTTTACAGGTATTGTACAGGGCATCGCCCAAATTCATGCAATTAAAGATAGCGATAATTTTAGAACACAGATCGTAAAATTACCAGCCGAAATGCGAAAAGGCTTAGAAATCGGTGCATCAGTGGCGAATAACGGCGTGTGCTTAACAGTGACTGAAATTCATGATGATCTTGTGAGCTTTGACCTAATGCAAGAAACCTTGCGCATCACCAATCTTGGTCGCTTAAAAGCGGGGGATTTTGTGAATATCGAACGTGCAATGCAAATGGGCGCTGAAATTGGTGGTCATATTTTATCTGGTCACGTTTATTGTACCGCAAGCGTTTCACAAATTATCGAAAGCGAAAACAATCGTCAGGTTTGGTTTAAATTACCTAACAAAGATTTGATGAAATATATACTCACCAAAGGATTTATCGCGATTGACGGCATAAGCCTTACCATCGGTGAAGTGAAAGGTGATGAATTCTGCGTGAATTTAATTCCTGAAACCTTACATAGAACTCTGATTGGCAAACGACAAATTGGTGATTTAGTGAATATCGAAATCGATCCGCAAACTCAAGCGATTGTGGATACAGTGGAGCGATATTTAGCAGCTAAAGCTTAGTTGGAATGAAAAAAGTGCGGTAGAAAACAATGTTGTTTTTTACCGCACTTTTTATTGAATTGTATGATATTAGTTAGCTTTGGATTTCTTCGTTTTTTTCCATTTCCAAAATAGGTACAGAGCTAAAACACCGATTAGGATATAAATCACGAGTTGGCCTTTTTTAATTTGCTCGTGTAACCAATCTAAGTTTTTCGCACCAAATTCGCCAAGGTAAACCCAAATTGGCACAGAAATAATCGCGGCACAGAAATCAATGAATACAAAGCGAGTGTAGCTGACACGGCGGGTGATGCCTGAAACCATATAAATTGGTGCGCGTAATCCTGGAAGGAAACGAGCCACAAATAAAACACGGTTGCCGTATTGGGCAAATTTTTCACGCACCATTTTGAGGCGTTCTAATGTGATGATTTTACGCATTGGGCGGAAACGTAAAATACGCGTTCCGTAAATGCGACCAAGCCAGTACATGGTTGAATCGCCGGCAAGTACGCCAATCATACTCACGACTAACATTAAGTGGGAATTGACGCTTTCAGGATAGAGACCAGCTATTACACCGCCGGAAACAAGCGTGATATCTTCTGGAATAGGTACACCAAAGCCACAAATAATCAGAACAAATAGCACCGCCCAATAACCGTAATCGGTAAAAAAGCTGATAAGAAATTCCATTTGAAACCCACTTACAATCAGTTAGTTAAAATTAATTAAAAATTGGGATTTATTTTAATCGCTTTGCCTTGAAAAGCCTAGAAAAAATTTGCCGTGTAAATTTGCATTGTGGGGCTGAATATTTTATAATCCGTCGCTCTCAAAGTTTGTCTTTGAGCAAATTTAGGAAAATTGCTGGGTCGCCTGCAATTTTTTATTTTAAACTTTTAATCAAGAGAACATTAAAATGGCATTTAAATTTAACGCTGAAGTTCGTCAAGCGCAAGGTAAGGGTGCGAGCCGCCGCCTGCGTCACAACGGTCAAATCCCTGCAATCATTTATGGTGGCAGCGAAGCACCTGTTTCAATCATCTTAAATCACGATGAATTAAACAACGCACAAGTTCACGATTCTTTCTATAGCGATGTAATCACTTTAGTGGTTGAAGGTAAAGAAGTTGCAGTGAAAGTTCAAGCAATGCAACGTCACCCATTCAAACCAAAATTGGTTCACATTGACTTCAAACGTGCTTAATTTTTAGCTTGTGATAAGAACACCAATAATGATGAGTTATTGGTGTTTTTTCTTTTCGGGAAAAGTGCGGTCAAATTTGAAATCGTTTTAGGAGTATTTTCCAATGAAGATAGCCTTAGGCATTGAATATAACGGAAAACAGTATTGTGGCTGGCAGCGACAAGAGAAAGTACGCAGTGTGCAAGAAGAATTAGAAAAAGCGTTATCTTTTGTGGCAAATGAAAAAATTGAAGTGTTTTGTGCGGGCAGAACAGACTCTGGAGTGCATGGCACAGGACAAGTCGTGCATTTTGAAACCACAGCAGTTCGTCCTGAAAAAGCTTGGGCATTTGGTACCAATGCGAATTTGCCTGATGATATTTCTGTGAGTTGGGCAAAGGTGGTGAATGATGAATTTCATGCCCGTTTTCGGCAACCGCGCGTCGTTATCGTTATATTTTATATTGTAATAAATTACGTTCAGCCATTTTGCCAGAAGGAATTACCCATTGCCATTTAGATTTGGACGAAAAGAAAATGCACCAAGCGGGGCAGTTTTTATTGGGCGAAAATGATTTTTCCTCTTTCCGTGCGGCACAATGTCAATCGAATACCCCTTGGCGAAATGTGCATCATTTAAATGTGGTGCGAAAAGGGCAGTACATTATTGTGGATATTCAAGCCAATGCTTTTGTGCATCATATGGTACGCAATATTGTGGGAAGCTTGATAGAAGTCGGTGCCGGCAATCAACCTGTTGAGTGGATGAAATGGTTGTTAGAGCAAAAAGATCGTAAATTAGCTGCTCCAACAGCGAAACCCGAAGGCTTATATTTAGTGAATGTCATTTACCCTGAAAAATTTGCGATTCCACAGAAAAATTTAGGGCCGTTGTTTTTAGAAGATAATCTCATCTGACTAGCAAATTTCGCTAAATTATGATTAAATACGCAAACTTTTCTAGTTAATAAAAAAGGTAAAAAATGAGCTGGATTGATAAAATTTTTAGCAAAGGAACCTCTTCCGCTACATCACGTAAAGCAAACGTGCCAGAAGGGGTTTGGACAAAATGTACCTCTTGCGAACAAGTCCTTTACGGCGAAGAAGTAAAACGTAATTTACATGTTTGCCCAAAATGCGGCCATCATATGCGCATTGATGCTCGTGAGCGCCTTTTAGCTTTATTAGATGAGGGTTCAAGCCAAGAATTGTCGGCTGATTTAGAACCAAAAGATATTCTTAAATTTAAAGATTTAAAAAAATATAAAGATCGTATTACTGCTGCACAAAAAGAAACCGGTGAAAAAGATGCGTTAATCACAATGACGGGTACACTTTACAATATGCCTGTAGTTGTCGCTGCATCTAACTTCAGTTTTATGGGCGGTTCAATGGGCTCTGTTGTGGGTTCAAAATTTGTAAAAGCGGCAGAAAAAGCCATTGAATTAAACTGTCCATTTGTATGTTTCTCTGCAAGTGGCGGCGCACGTATGCAAGAAGCACTTTTCTCATTAATGCAAATGGCAAAAACCAGTGCGGTATTAGCGAAAATGCGTGAAAAAGGCGTGCCGTTTATTTCCGTATTAACGGATCCGACATTAGGTGGTGTATCTGCAAGTTTTGCGATGTTAGGTGATGTGAACATTGCTGAACCAAAAGCATTAATCGGTTTTGCAGGCCCACGTGTTATTGAACAAACCGTACGTGAAAAATTACCAGAAGGCTTCCAACGTAGTGAATTCTTACTCGAGAAAGGGGCGATTGATATGATCGTGAAACGTTCAGAAATGCGTTCAACCCTTGGAAACCTTTTGAGCAAACTCACCAATCAACCTTCACCTTTTGTTGAAGTAGAAGTTGTTGAACATGAGTAATACAATAAATTTAAAAGCCACTTCGCCACTCGCTGAGTGGCTTTCTTATTTGGAAAATAGTCACTTTAAGGCTATTGATTTAGGGCTGGAGCGTATTAAATCCGTGGCAGAAGAATTGGATCTTTTGAATCCCGCACCTTATGTGATCACGGTGGGGGGCACAAATGGTAAAGGCACGACTTGTCGTTTGCTTGAAACTATTTTGTTAAATCACGGTTTGCGTGTGGGTGTGTATTCTTCCCCTCATTTATTGCGTTATAACGAACGTGTTCGTATTCAAAATCAAGACTTGCCAGATGAAATGCATACTGCTTCTTTTGATTTCATCGAAAAGCGTAAAACGCAATCCCTCACTTATTTTGAATTTAGCACATTGTCGGCTTTGCATTTATTTAAACAAGCGAAGCTTGATGTGGTTATTTTAGAAGTAGGGCTTGGTGGACGCTTAGATGCAACCAATATTGTCGATAATGATCTGGCGGTTATCACCAGTATTGATATTGATCATACGGATTTTCTTGGGTCAACTCGCGAAGAAATTGGCTTTGAAAAAGCGGGGATTTTCCGTGCGAATAAACCGGTTGTAATCGGCGAACCAAATGTTCCGCAACCTATGTTAGAACAAGCGGAGAAATTACATTGTCTCGTTTCACGCCGAGATGTCACTTGGTCGTTTAAAGCTAATGAGCAAACTTGGATGTGGCAGAGTAATAAAGTGCGGTTAGAAAATTTGCCGTTTTGCCAAATTCCATTAGCTAATGCCGCAACAGCTTTGGCTGCCGTTGAACAGCTGCCTTTTGATATTTCTGTTGAGACCATTAAACGTTCATTAATTGAAGTGGAATTAGTTGGTCGTTTCCAACAATTGAAAGGTTATCAGCTAGAAAAATTGGCAGATCGCTTGAATGTACCTTATTCACAGTTGCCAAAAGTGATCATTGATGTTGGGCATAATCCTCATGCGGCAAAATATTTAGCCGAAAAATTGACCGCACTTAAGACACAAATATCAGGTCGAATTATTGCCGTTTGCGGAATGTTAAAAGATAAAGATGCCGAGTCGGTGTTTACCCAACTTACTTCCGTTATTGACCAATGGCATTGTGTCACATTAGGCGGTTACCGTGGTCAATCGGGTGATGACTTAAATACAAAATTAACATCAGTTTATCCATCAGCAAGAAGTGTTTCTGAAGATTCTGTTGTTGAAGGGGTGAAAAGAGCGGTTAAAACTGCGGATAAAGATGACATTGTGCTGGTATTTGGATCTTTCCACACCGTAGGGGAATTTTTAGAATATTTAGCATAATAGATATGAAAAATAATGAAGGCTGGTTTTGACCAGCCTTTTGTTTTTAAAGTATATTATGGAAATAATCACTTAATTCTGAGTATTGGAATGTAAACCCACAATCCTGTAAATGTTTTGGATAGACATTTTGGCTGTCTAAAAGAATGCAAGCGCGCTCGCCTAGAATAGTAGTTAATAAAAATTGAGGTACTTGAGCAAAACAAGGACGATGTAATGCTTTACCTAATAATTGGTTAAAGGTTTTGTTTTTAACAGGATGTGGCGCAGTAAAATTAAATGGACCTTCACAATTATTATGATCAAGTAAAAAGAGAAGGCCTTCTACCATATCCTCTAATGCGATCCAGCTCCAATATTGCTCACCATTCCCTAATTTTCCGCCTAGCCCAAAGCGATAGAGTGGTAGAATTTTAGCAAAAGCCCCGCCTTTTAGAGAAAGTACTAATCCGGTTCTCACTAAACAGACTCTGGTATTGGCTTGCTTTGCCGCATTTTCCCAATCAATACAAAGCTGTGCGGTAAATTGAGTACTTGGATTTGTGTTTTCAGTGATCTGCTCGTTACCACAGTTTCCATAAATTCCGGTTGCAGAACCTGAAATCAAGACTGGAGGATGTTCACTTTGGTTAATAAGTTGAACAATCTGCTGTGTTAAATCAATGCGGCTATGACGCAGTTTCTCTTTTTGTTGAACTGTCCATCTTTTATCGAAGATTGGCTCACCGGCAAGATTAATAACTGCATCAAAGGCATTCAAATTTTTGAGGGTGGAAAGTGCGGTCAAAAATTGCGGTGTTTTTTCAGAAAAAACAGCTTGGGCTTTTTCAATAGAGCGAGTCAGTACTGTAACGCTATCACCACGTAAAAGTAGCGATTCAACTAAAGGTTTCCCAACAAATCCCGTTCCACCGGTTACTAAGATATTCATTATAGACTGCTTTCAAAAAGCGTTTGAATTTGCTCTAGAAGCGATTTAATTGTTGTGTCTTTTGTTGGTGTCACAAAAATGGTGTCATCCCCCGCAATCGTGCCCAAAATACCTTCGGGTTTACCAATGGAATCCAATAATCGAGCAATCAACTGTGCAGCGCCTGGAGAGGTTTTAATGACGATAACGAAATCATTGTGATCAATATCCAAAACCAAATTTTTTAATGGGCTGCTAGTAGCGGGTACACTTAATTCACTTGGCAAGCAATACACCATTTCCATTTTCGTATTTCTTGCACGAACTGCGCCAAATTTACTTAGCATGCGTGAAACTTTAGACTGGTTAATGCTTTGAAATCCTTGTTTTTTTAAGGCTTCAACAATTTCACTTTGAGAAGCAAATCGTTCTTGATTGAGCAGTTCTTTAAATGCTTTAGTTAATTGATCTGACATAGTTATTCTCGTATAGGGGAATTTGCATAAGAATTGCATAAAAATTCATTTTAGGCAATTAAAATAAATTTGCCGTTTGAAAAGTTTGAGCTAGATCGCATTATTGAATTTCTCTGTTTGTAATTTAATGACTAACACTTTAAAATTCTACCTAGTTAGGATTAATTAATACATGAGGAGTATTTTATGAAAGTTGCAGTATTAGGCGCAGCAGGCGGTATTGGTCAAGCATTAGCCTTATTACTTAAATTACAATTACCCGCTGAAAGTGAATTAGCACTTTATGATATTGCACCAGTGACACCAGGTGTGGCTAAAGATGTGAGTCATATTCCAACAGCGGTTAAAGTGGAAGGTTTTGCGGGAGAAGATCCAACACCTGCACTTAAAGGTGCTGATGTCGTTTTAATTTCTGCAGGGGTAGCACGTAAACCGGGTATGGATCGTTCAGATCTTTTCAATATTAATGCGGGTATCGTGCGTAACTTAATTGAACATGTTGCAAAAACATGTCCAAAAGCTTGTGTAGGCATTATTACCAACCCTGTGAACACGACTGTTGCGATTGCTGCAGAAGTATTGAAAAAAGCGGGTGTTTATGACAAACGTAAATTATTCGGTGTCACCACTTTAGACGTGTTACGTTCTGAAACATTCGTATCAGAATTAAAAGGCTTAAATGTTTCTCGTACAAGTGTACCCGTTATTGGTGGACACTCAGGTGTAACCATTCTTCCATTACTTTCACAAGTTCAATATGCTGAATGGAAAGAAGAGGAAATTGCACCATTAACAAAACGTATCCAAAATGCAGGTACTGAAGTGGTTGAAGCAAAAGCGGGTGGCGGTTCTGCGACACTTTCTATGGCTCAAGCGGCAGCACGTTTTGCGCGTTCATTAGTGAAAGGCTTAAGTGGCGAAACTGTGGTTGAATGTACTTATGTAGAAGGTGACGGTAAATATGCACGTTTCTTCGCTCAACCAGTTCGTTTAGGTAAAGAAGGTGTAGAAGAAATTTTACCAATCGGTACCTTAAGCAAATTTGAACAAGAAGCTTTAGAAGCAATGTTACCAACATTGCGTGCAGATATTGAATTAGGCGAAAAATTTATTAACGGTTAATTTAATTCTATTTCTAGAGAAGAGGAGCTGTATGCTCCTCTTTTTTTATACGAAAATGATTAAACATAAAAAAGTGAAGAAAAAGCGTGATTTAGCTCACAAATTTGAACATTGCTATTTGCAATATAAAGGACTTTGCCGTATTCTTAAATCACTAAAAACAAGTGCTATTTTTAAATAGCCGACATCTATTTTGCTTTCCGAGTAGTGCCCCAGTGGGGCACTTTTTTTGCCTTATTTTTAGTCTAAGCATAAAAAAGTGCGGTCAAAAAACACTGGATTTTCTGACCGCACTTTATAAAACGAATACTAAGCGAAAGAATTATTCAAACATTGCTGAAATAGATTCTTCATTGCTGATACGACGAATTGCTTCAGCTAGCATCGTTGAAAGGGTAAGCACGCGCACTTTACCAAGCGCTTTCATTTCAGGTGAAAGTGGAACAGTATCCGTTACCACGATTTCATCAATCGCATCGCTTGCTAAATGTTGCGCTGCAGCGCCAGAGAATACGGCGTGGGTTGCGTAAGCAAATACGCGTTTTGCACCGCGTTCTTTTAATGCTTCAGCCGCTTTACATAATGTACCACCTGTATCAATCATATCATCCACAAGGATACAATCACGATCTGCAACATCCCCGATAATATGCATAACTTGTGATACATTTGCGCGTGGACGACGTTTATCGATAATCGCCATCTCTGTATCATTTAATAATTTCGCGACTGCACGTGCACGAACCACACCGCCGATATCAGGAGAAACAACGATAGGATTGACGAGATCGGTTTTCTTCAAGATATCATCAAGTAAAACCGGTGAACCGAATACGTTATCAACTGGTACATCAAAGAAACCTTGGATTTGCTCTGCGTGTAAGTCACAAGTTAATACGCGGTCAATCCCTACAGTTGAAAGTAAATCAGCTACCACTTTTGCAGTGATTGGCACTCGAGCAGAACGTACACGACGATCTTGACGAGCATAACCAAAATAAGGAACAACGGCAGTAATACGGCCGGCAGATGCACGACGTAAAGCATCAACCATTACAATCAATTCCATCAGGTTGTCATTCGTTGGTGCACAAGTGGATTGAATAATAAACACGTCTGCACCACGCACATTTTCATTAATTTGCACTTGGATTTCACCATCGCTAAAGCGTCCAACGGTGGCATCGCCTAATGAAATGTAAAGACGTTCAGAAATCTTTTTCGCTAGCTCAGGCGTAGCATTTCCAGCAAAGAGTTTAATGTCTGGCATTTTATATAACCTCAGGTTGAGTGTAGATAGATTGGTTGGTCGAGAGTTGTTTCAACATCGCATGTAATGGTGAAACGTTTAATCCTTTAGCAACAAAGCCGAAAAATTCCTTCGGTTTTTGTTGGAAAACAGCTTGTGCTGATTTTTCATCATCAAATTCAGCAAAAACACAAGCCCCGGTTCCGGTTAATCTGGCTGGTGCATATTGTAGCAACCATAGTAGGGCTTTTTCAACTTCAGGATATTGAGTTCGCACGACTTTTTCGCAATCGTTTGCAAACGGTTGATTCAAAAGTTCGGCAAGGGATCTTTTTTCTGTATTTCGAGGCAAATCGTGATCACTAAAGACCACAGCAGTAGAAATCGCAGTTTCAGGTTTTAGTACCACATAATATTTTTCTTGTGGTTCGCAGTATTGAATTTTTTCACCCACACCTTCTGCAAAAGCGGCTTGGCCATGAACGAAGATAGGCACATCAGCCCCGAGTTTTAGCCCAAGTTCGGCAAGTTCATCAATGGATAGATGGGTTTGCCATAAATAGTTCAAAGCAAGCAGAGTCGTTGCGGCATTGGATGAGCCGCCGCCAATCCCACCGCCCATTGGCAGAATTTTATCTAAATGAATTGTTGCGCCGAGTGTACAGCCTGTTTTTTCTTGTAGGAGTGTCGCTGCACGATAGATTAAGTTTTGTTCTAGAGGTAAGCCTGGAATTTCAGGAGAGATGCGGATTTGTTTATCTTGGCAAATATCAATAGTGAGCCAATCGCCGAAATCAAGAAATTGGAAAAGGGTTTGTAATTCGTGGTAGCCGTTTGGCAGTTTACCGTTTATATAGAGAAATAAATTGAGTTTTGCGGGGCTTGGAAAGCTGTTAGGCTTTCCAAGAGAAGTTGAAAGTGCGGTCGAAAAGTGATGTGTTTTCATTAGAACGCCCATTCATCCACACGAATTTTTAGGGTTTGTGATGTACTTTTATTCTTTAATAGAATATTTTCAGGCATCGAATTATCTGGATGATAGCTTAGATAATCAGCTGTCCAAATCGAACCATCAAGCGGGTAGCTAAATTCGGATAAAAGATGATTAGTTCCAACTTGATAATCCGCGTTATCAGCTGGTTGACCTTTTAACCAATAAGATAGATGCTCTAATGGCACATCCATTCCGATGATCTCACGTAACAATAATTTGGCATTTTTATCAGATTGTTGGTTGCCTTTATTATCTGAAATCGTCATGCCATTTGGATGCATTTCCATGGTTAGCGTCGTTTTGCTAATCAGAGAATAGAGTTTTAACTTATAGGCTTTCGGGTTTTGATATTGCCATTCAAAGCGGCTCGAAAAACGCTCTTGTGGACTGATGTAACCAATTTGTCCTTTTGTGCTATAAGATTGAATTTGTTTGATTTTTTTGAGGTGCTGTTGCCACGTAATATCGTTTTTATCGATATGTTGAACATCTGTTGGGCGCTCTGCATCAAGAGTACAAGCAGATAAGATCACACTTGTAAATACAGGTGCTAGAAGAGATTTTAATAATTTCATAACAAAATATTTACTAAAAAATTGCACATATTGTAAGGGTTAGTTTACTTTTAGTAAAGCTGGATTAAGCATTTAAGCGTGTTTTCTCCGCTTTCACCGCGGCAATTCTTCGACGCGTTAACTCATCTCGAATACCTTGTTTTTCAAAACCATCTGCAATGACTTGCTGTACATCAACAGCAAGAGCAGCTTGGTAGAGCGCTTTGAGATAATCAATTTGCGGGTATTCTTTATTTTCAAATCCAGTTCGCCCGCGAGTATCAGATAAACATACCAATAAAAATTCCTCAAATCGCTGAGGCTTGCGCCAAACATCAAAAGTATTAAAGAGTTTCACTACTGTTTCTGGGCGAAGTTCTAATGCTTTGTGTGCATGTGTGTGATATTCGCAAGTTAATTCAGCTAATTCTTGAAGATAATTAGGGATTCTAAGACGTTTGCATAATGAACGAGTCGGTTTAATCCCGGCTTTTTCGTGACCATGATGACTTGGCCACATTTCTTTTGGGGTAAGGGCTTTTCCAAGATCATGACAAATCGCTGCAAAACGGACCGCACTTTTATTCCAATTGCTATTTTCAGTGAGTTTAACGGCTTGTTGCAATACGAGCATGGTATGAACAAAACTATCAATTTCAGGGTGATATTTGGCAGGGTTCGGTACCCCATCTAAGGCGGCAGTCTCAGGGAAGAGCACTTTGAGTGCCCCCACATGATGCAGTGTTTCAAAATAAATTTCAGGATTCGGTTCGTTTAATGCTTTTTCTGTTTCCATCCAAACGCGCTCAGCCGTTAGGTGGGTGAGTTCGCCTTGTTTAGTAAGTTCAGCCATTAATTTAAGGGTTTCTTCGGCAATAGAGAAACCTAAATGATGAAAGCGAGCAGCGAAGCGTGCGACACGTAATACACGAAGTGGGTCTTCAGCAAAAGCGGGGGAAATATGACGTAAAATACGTTGATGAATATCTTCTACACCATGATAAGGATCGTGCAGCTTGCCATCTTTATCTTGGGCAATGGCATTAATAGTGAGATCTCGACGAATTAAATCTTGTTCAAGCGTAATATCATCTGAAAAATCACAAATAAATCCAGTGTAGCCTTTGCCAGATTTTCGTTCTGTACGGGCAAGCGCATATTCTTCATGGCTTTCAGGATTGAGAAAAACAGGGAAGTCTTTGCCAACTTGTTGGTAACCTTGAGCCAGCAACATTTCTGGTGTTGCTCCCACGACAACCCAGTCACGATCTTTTACTGGTAAACCTAAAAGTTGATCGCGTACAGCACCGCCGACAAGATAAATTTCCATTTTACTCTCCCACAATATATAAAGAAAAGGTAGGCAAAAGCCTACCTCAATGATGAATCATTACCAGCTATCACGGCGTTTACGTCTAGGTAAAATGTGAGGTAACACGAGACCAATTAACAAACCTACGCCTAAGACAGAACCGCCATAAATAAACCATTGAATCGCAATTTCACGTTTATTGGCATCAAGCATGGCTTCTAAGTCACGATTTTTATTTTTCGTCATTTCTAATTCACGTTTAAGTTGTGAATTTTGTTCAAGCAATTCACTACTTTGTTGTTCAGCTTGTTTGCTACGGCGTTGAATTTCGTTTGTGCGTTGTTGCCAATCTGAATCGACTCGATTAAGCTTTAATGTTAACTCTTGTACCTGTGCTTTTAATTTTGGATTTTCTTCACGGCTACTTGGCGTAGAACTCAGTTCCGAGGTTAAAATCCATGCCTCGCGATTTTTATTATCACGAATTAGGGTATATTTTCCTTCTTGTCCTAAGACTGTTACCGCTTCGCCAGATTGGATTGCACCCGCGATCTTAAATTGATCACCTGCACCACGACGTAAATATGTGTTCAGATTTTCTGTCACATATTGCGTTTCAGCTTGTACTGTTCCAATGGTTGATCCCAATAGAACACAAGAAAATAAAAGTTTGCTCACTTTTGACATAATACTTCCTAGATTCATGAAGAAAGTGCGGTCGGAAAATGAAACAAACCGCACTTATAATAATTATACTAGTGGAAAATCGCGCGAAGGATGTAGAAAATAACAATCGCAAAGAATGCACCAGCAGGCAACGTTACAACCCATGAACTAATGATGTTACGGATAACTGTCAAGTTAAGCGCCGCAATACCACGTGCGAAACCGATACCTAAGATTGCGCCCACTAAAGTTTGTGTCGTGGAGATTGGTAAACCTGTACCCGATGCGACAACAACAGTCATCGCAGTTGCAAATTGTGCGGCAAAACCACGACTAGGGGTTAAATCGGTAATACCCGATCCTACAGTTGCCATTACTTTTTGTCCCATTGCGATAAGACCAACGGCGATACCTAATGCACCTAAAGGTAAAATCCACCAGGCTAAATCACCACCACTCAGGATTTTCCCGCCATTTTGCACGATTGATACCACAGAAGAAAGCGGACCAATTGCGTTAGCTACGTCATTAGACCCATGTGCGAATGCCATTGCACAAGCGGTTAGAAGCATTAAGATACTAAAAATCTTTTCAACCGATCCGAATGATCCTTTTCTTGCTTTTGCAGTAAATGCTTTGCTGCGGAAGTAGAAATGACAGAAAATCATACCAATAACGCTGATAAGCAATGAAATAACGAGCGTTTCATTGTTAGAAAGATTTAAACCAACGTGTTTTAACCCTTTCGCCATGGTCACGATACAAAGTACGAATACGGTAATCGCCATGTAGTAAGGACCATATTTTTGTGCGTTTTTCAGTGGTTCTTCAGTATCGAAAATGAGTTTCTGGATACTTGCAAAGATGGTATAAGCTAAAAGTCCTGCGATCACGGGGGTGATAAACCAACTTCCAACGATCCCACCGATAGTAGACCAGTCAACAGAACTTGGACCAATCGTAATACAAGCAAAACCAATTAAAGCTCCGATGATGGTGTGAGTACCAGAAACAGGCCAACCCATTTTTGTGGCGATAAATAACCAAGCACCTGATGCAAAGAGAGTAGAAAGCATCCCTAATGCCAATACATCTGGCATCTCGACGAATTGAGAGGGATCGATCACACCGCTTTTAATGGTTTCAGTTACTTCACCACCGGCTAAATAAGCCCCTGCAGATTCAAAAATTAAAGCAATAATAATCGCTTGTTTTGCAGTAATGGTACCCGAACCTACGGAAGTCCCCATTGAGTTTGATACGTCGTTGGCACCAATACCAAATGCCATAAAAAAGCCGAATACCGCAGTAATTAAGACTAACCACGAGCCGTATGCATTAATAATTTCCATAGTGAATTTCCTATGTTGTAGTTAATGTCGTCAGAATTAGGAACGGGCTAGCATTAATTCAATGCGAGATCCAACACGTTGAGCTTGATCGGCTAATACGCCTACCCATTCGATGATTTTATATAAGAACATCACATCAATAGGGTTATAACGACTTTCAATCGTGTAGAGCATTTTACGCAATTTAATTTGCATTTGATCCGTATCGTCTTCAATGCTGTCTAGCTCTTGAATCATATGGTTCACTAACTTTAATTCACGGCCTTTAAAACCAGTTTCAAGTAGTTTATCCATTTCTTCAATCACTAAATGAGCTTGATGAATAGAATCTAAACTACGTTGAACATAATGCAAAAATTCTTCCTGCATTTCTTCAGGAATGCCAAATTGGCGACCAATCATACGACCAGCAATATCTTTAGCATAGTTAGCTAATTTGTCTTGTTGGGTGACTAATTCAAGTAAATCGGTACGATCAATGGGTAAAAATAAACCGCGAGGCAATTTCAAACGGATTTCGCGTTTTAAACTATCTGCTTCACGTTCACATTGAGAAATGTCAAGACGTGTTTTTTCCGCATCATCCCATTGTTTTACAAAGGTATGTTGGAAGAATGGAATTAATAAATCACAACATTCAGTCACTTTGTCAGAATGTTTCTGCAGTGGTTTTAAAGGAGAATGGGCAAATAATCCGAGAATATTATTCATTGCCATAGGTGTTTTACTCCATAACAAGGGTTAAAATTTCGGTTGCATATTACCTGATTTTATAAGGAAATACACGAAAAAGATCTTGATTTGTATAAAATTATCTGTATATTTAAACAGTTAAAAGTGATAAGGAAAAATAAAATGAGTAATGAAGTTGAATTAAAGCTTGCAGTCACCCCTGATGCCTTCGATATCCTAAAAACACACCTCAATCAATTCAATATCTTAGAGCAAAATACGATCTTTCTAGGAAATACTTATTTCGATTATCCCGATCATTTTTTGGCGAAACAAAAAATGGGATTGCGTGTCCGTCGAGAAAATAATGATTTCACACTTACCTTAAAAACTGACGGAAAAGTGGTTGGCGGATTGCATAGTCGTCCAGAATATAATTTATCTATACCTGATGATTCAGTACCGACATCGGCACAATTAACCTCATTGTATCCATTTGAACATTTGCCTTCCGCTGCATTACAGCCGATTTTCTCAACAGATTTTAACCGCACTTTTTGGTTGATTGCGTTTGGCGCATCAAAAATTGAAGTAGCCTTCGATCAAGGGAAAATTTTATCAGGGGAAAAAACACAGCCTATTTGTGAAATTGAATTCGAATTAAAAGAAGGGCTCGTTTCGGATCTTTTCCATTTTGTCTCACTTTTACCTTTTGAACAGGATGTGTATTTTAGTTCAGCGAGTAAAGCGAAACGAGGCTATCAACTAGGCAGTAAACAACTTCTGATTGATTGGTTAAATAAATGGCGGGATTTCTTAAAAGAAGAACGTGAGGGAAGTGCGGTTGATTCTCGCGAACAATTAAGTGCAGTCATGAAAATGGAGCAGCAATTGATTGAGGAAACGCTTTCATTCCCAACGGATGTGTTTGCTTTCGATTTTATGAAAACGGTTGAACGTGTCGGCGCATTTTTCAATCTTTATCATTATTATGATGACAACAAAGCCTTGTTTGAAAAACTGGAAGAAAATCGATCAGCTGAGTTATTAGCAAGTAATCAATTTTTCCTTAATGAAATAAAAGGCTTGATTACCTTTCATAGTCAAACAAAAGATAATGTTCAAACTATTGAGAAGTTAAAAGCGTTATTAAAGAGCCGTGCGTATTTTGAAAGAATGCTTGGTTTAATGATGTTGATGGCGTAAAACAGTTTCTCGAAAGGATAATAAAAATGGCAAAAGCTCCGAAAACCGCTTATGTATGTAATGATTGTGGCGCTGAATTTTCGCGCTGGCAAGGGCAGTGTTCTGCCTGTAAAGCATGGAATACGATCAGTGAAGTGCGGTTAATTTCAGCCTCAAATTCTACAAAAAATGATCGTTTTAGCGGTTATGCAGGAGAAACTCGTGCAAAAATCCAAACGCTTTCTGAAATTAGCTTACAAGAAACACCGCGTTTCACCAGTGGATTTAAAGAATTAGATCGCGTATTGGGCGGCGGGATCGTGCCGGGGAGTGCCATTTTAATTGGTGGGCATCCTGGTGCGGGGAAAAGTACCTTGTTACTTCAAGTGATGTGTGGATTAGCAAAAAATATGACCGCACTTTATGTAACAGGAGAAGAGTCGCTTCAACAAGTGGCCATGCGAGCTAATCGCTTAAATCTGCCGACAGATAAATTAAATATGTTATCTGAAACGTCTGTTGAGCAAATTTGTAATTTGGCAGATCAGTTGAAACCTCAAATTATTGTGGTGGATTCGATCCAGGTTATGCATCTTTCGGATATTCAATCTTCTCCAGGAAGCGTGGCACAAGTGCGTGAATGTGCCTCTTTCCTGACTCGTTATGCGAAAACCCGACAGGTCGCCATCATTATGGTTGGGCATGTCACCAAAGATGGTACCCTTGCTGGTCCGAAAGTATTGGAACATGCCATTGACTGTTCTTTATTACTAGAGGGCGAAGCGGATTCCCGTTTCCGTACGTTGCGTAGCCATAAAAACCGTTTTGGCGCAGTGAATGAGTTGGGTGTATTTGGTATGACAGAGCAAGGGCTGCGCGAGGTGAAAAATCCATCGGCGATTTTCTTAAGTCGAGGAGATGAACAAACACCAGGTAGCTCGGTCATGGTACTTTGGGAAGGCACTCGTCCGCTTTTGGTGGAAATTCAAGCATTAGTGGATCATTCCATGCTCGCTAACCCACGTCGTGTGGCGGTGGGGCTAGAACAAAATCGTTTAGCCTTATTGCTTGCGGTATTACATCGACATGGTGGACTACAAATGTCAGATCAAGATGTTTTTGTGAATGTCGTTGGCGGTGTAAAAGTCGGGGAAACAGGGGCAGATCTTGCGTTATTACTTGCATTAATTTCGAGTTTCCGTAATCGTCCATTGCCACAAGATTTAGTTGTCTTTGGTGAAGTCGGGTTAGCTGGGGAAATTCGTCCGGTAACCAGTGGTCAAGAACGGATTAGTGAAGCCGCAAAACATGGTTTTAAACGCGCGATTGTCCCTTTCGCCAATAAACCGAAAAGTGCGGTTGAGAATATGGAAGTTTTTACGGTGAAAAAACTCGCTGATGCACTTGCCATTTTGGATAATTTCTAAAAAAACGTTGTCCTATTGTTGTCTGATTACTGAAAGTTTTTGATAAATTAGATAGAATATGCGCCGTACATAAGGAAAGGTTATGGAAAAGAAATTAAATAAAGCGTTGGATAGCATTGATATCAAAATCTTAAATGAATTACAACGCAACGGTAAAATCTCTAATATCGATTTATCAAAGAAAGTTGGGTTATCGCCAACGCCTTGCTTAGAAAGGGTAAAACGCTTAGAAAAACAAGGTGTGATTATGGGCTATCGGGCGCTATTAAATCCTGAATTACTGGATGCGCCTTTATTGGTGATCGTTGAAATTACACTTGTGCGTGGTAAACCGGATGTTTTCGAAGAGTTTAATGCCGCGATTCAAGCACTTGATGAAATTCTCGAATGTCATTTGGTATCAGGTGATTTCGATTATTTACTCAAAACACGTGTAGCAGATATGGCGGCATATCGAAAATTATTGGGTACCACATTATTGCGCTTACCTGGTGTGAATGACACCCGAACTTATGTTGTCATGGAAGAAGTGAAACAAACTAATTATCTCGTACTAAAATAAAAATGATTAAACGAATTACAAAACGATTTACACCGAAACAATATTTAGCAGAATTATTACTCGGATTGACCGCACTTTTAGGTTTATATTTAATCGTGGCATGGTCAAGCTATACGCCATTAGATAACTCTTGGTCTACAGCAAGTTTTCAAACTGAAACCATTAATAAAGCCGGTGCTTTTGGTGCTTGGTTAATTGATGCGTTTTTTGTTTTTCTCGGCTATGTCGGTCATCTCATTCCGTTTGTCATTTTTATCGTACCGATTTATTTACTGAAAACCAAAGCGGTGCATTCTCTCTCTGTAACCCGTATTGCATTACGTTCCTTTGGCTTTATTGCTCTCATTATTGGCTTAACTATGATGGCAACATTGTTACTTTCAAATACGAACTACTATCTAGCTGGTGGCGTATTTGGTGGCAGCTTAGTGGTAAATTTATATCCTACGCTCGGTAAGTTTGGCTGTATTTTAGTCGGCTTTATCTGTGCAGTTGTGGGCTTTATTTTCTGTTCCGGTGCATCATTAATTCGTTTAATTGTGAAATTCTATCATTGGCTGACAATGAAAAATCAACCGGCAGAAGAAGAGCAAGCAGAACATACTTCTGTAGATGATCTTGAACAAATTGTGATTGAGGCACCTCAACAACTTGCTTTCTCTGATTCTCAATTGGAAACTGAATCTACAGAAAATGAGAAAGAGGACGAGCCTGGAAATGCCTTTGTTAAGCCTGAGCAACTAATTAATATCAGTGGGCTATCCTCACCGAGTGTTTCAGAGCCGGCAGATGTTGAAAAATTAGAAGATAAGTTTAAAGGCTTCACGGTTGAATCTGACAATTTACCGAATGTGTCTATTTCAGCCTCTTCTTCCGTTGAATTACCAACAAAAGAAGATTTTTCAGCAACATGGAAAAACTCACAAGTGAATTCTCAAAGTGCAGATGATTCAGATGATGTTTTTGAAGAAAATGTCATACCTAAAGTGTCACTAAAAACACCTGAAAATACGACCGCACTTTATCCAACTTATGATGAATCTTTAGAATCAGACAATGATGGTTTAGAAGATGAATTAGCGCGTCAGTTTGCTGCGCAAGAGCAAGCTCGTATGCAAGAAATGGAAGTGCGAGCAAAAGCCTCAAATGCTGAAGATGCATTAAAAGTGCTCTTGAATGAGCCGACAGCTTCACCAGTTAAAGAGCGTGAAATTCATATTGAGAATGCAACTGAAACAACCTATAAGCCGTATTCTGATACGCTTATTCATCCTGCATTCCAACAGCCAACGAATAAACGTGAAAAACCAACGACACCATTACCAAGTTTAGATTTACTTGAGCATCGTCCAACGCAAGCTCAAGACATTACGCGTGAAGAAATTTTAGACACATCCGCACGCATAGAACAACAATTGAAGAATTTTAATGTCAAAGCAACGGTACAAGATGTGTTAGTTGGCCCTGTGGTGACTCGTTATGAGCTTGAATTACAACCGGGTGTAAAAGCATCCAAAGTAACAAGTATAGATACCGATTTAGCACGTGCATTGATGTTCCGTGCGATTCGTGTGGCGGAAGTGATCCCAGGCAAACCTTATATTGGTATTGAAACGCCAAATGCACACCGTCAAATAGTGCCATTGCGTGATGTGCTCGATAGTAATGAATTCCGTTCCTCAACATCATTGCTTTCAATGGCTTTGGGTAAAGATATCAGCGGAAAACCTGTTGTAGTTGATTTGGCTAAAATGCCTCACTTACTTGTTGCAGGTTCAACAGGCTCTGGTAAATCTGTTGGTGTGAATACCATGATTTTAAGTTTGCTTTTCCGTGTGACACCGGACGAAGTGAAATTTATTATGATTGACCCGAAAGTAGTTGAGCTTTCTATTTATAACGATATCCCGCACTTGCTTACCCCTGTGGTGACGGATATGAAAAAAGCGGCGAATGCATTGCGTTGGTGCGTAGATGAAATGGAACGTCGTTATCAATTATTGTCAGCCTTACGTGTGCGCAACATTGAAGGGTATAACGAAAAAATTGAAGAATATGAAAAACTCAATATGCCAATTCCAAACCCAATTTGGAAACCGGGTGATACAATGGATAAGATGCCGCCTCCATTAGAAAAATTGAGTTATATTGTCGTGATCGTTGATGAGTTTGCTGACTTAATGATGGTTGCGGGCAAACAAATTGAAGAGTTAATTGCTCGCTTAGCACAAAAAGCCCGTGCGATTGGTATTCATTTGATTTTAGCAACACAACGCCCTTCAGTAGATGTGATTACCGGGTTAATTAAAGCTAATATTCCAAGCCGTATTGCCTTTACAGTGGCAAGTAAAATTGACTCTAGAACGATTCTGGATCAAGGTGGTGCAGAAGCCTTATTAGGCCGTGGTGATATGTTATATTCAGGACAAGGCTCTTCGGATCTTGTCCGAGTACACGGTGCCTTTATGAGTGATGATGAGGTGGCGCGTGTAGCAGATGATTGGCGTGCACGTGGTAAACCAAATTATATTGATGGCATTTTAGACGGCGCGGATGATGAAGACTCTGGTGAAAAATCAACGGCAAGCAGCGGCGATCTTGATGCATTATTTGATGAAGTCGTTGAGTTTGTCTTAAGCACAGGCAATACATCGACTTCTTATGTTCAACGTAAATTTAGTGTTGGGTTTAACCGAGCAGCTCGAATTATGGATCAGCTCGAAGAACAAGGTATTTTAGGCCCAATGAAAAATGGAAAACGAGAAATTTTAGCTCGACGTTCCGAATATTAATTCTCTTAAGTTTCACTTTACAAAAAGGAAAGTAGAATGAAAAAAACATTATTAAAAATGACCGCACTTACTGCACTTTTAAGTGCAAGTAACTTTGCTTTTGCAGATGCCGCAGATGAGCTACAAAATCGCTTAAATCAAGTGACGGTATTAAGTGCTGATTTCTCGCAAACTGTGACTTCTGCTGGTGGTAAAAACGTTCAACAAGGAAGTGGAAAACTTCAAATTAAACGTCCAAATCTTTTCCGTATGGATACCAAATCACCGCAAGAAACACAAATTATTGCAGATGGTAAAACCCTTTGGTATTACGATCCATTCGTGCAACAAGTCACCGCTCAATGGGTGAAGGACGCAGTAAATAACACCCCTTTCGTGCTTTTAACCAGTAACGATAAAACTCACTGGAATCAGTATTCAGTGACGCAGAATGCGGATACCTTTGTGTTAAAGCCAAAAGCGAAAAATAGTAATATTAAACAATTTGATATTCGCGTAGATACAAATGGTGTGTTAAAAAATTTCAGCACCACAGAAAAAGATGGCCAAACCAATCTTTATGTGTTGCGTAACATTACGAATCAAACACTAGCTGATAGCTTATTCCAATTTAGCGTACCGAAAGGCGTGGAATTGGATGACCAACGTAAAGGTAAAAAATAATCCATAAGGTGTGAATGATAATCTTCACACCTTTTGCTTATTAAGGAAAGAATATGTCTAATCTTAATTTTGATTTTGCTGAAAATGACTTTCGCCCTTTAGCAGCCCGTATGCGTCCAACAAATTTGGAACAATATTATGGACAGACGCATTTAATTGGGGAAGGAAAGCCGCTTCGTAAAGCAATTCAAGCAGGGCATGTTCATTCTATGATTTTGTGGGGACCGCCGGGTACAGGTAAAACAACACTGGCGGAAATTATTGCTCATCGTATCAATGCAGAAGTTGAACGGATTTCAGCGGTAACAAGTGGCGTGAAAGAAATTCGAGAATCAATTGAGCGCGCGAAACAAAATCGACTTGCAGATCGCCAAACGATTTTATTTGTGGATGAAGTGCATCGTTTTAACAAAAGCCAACAAGATGCGTTTTTACCCCATATCGAAGATGGTACGATTATTTTTATTGGTGCGACAACGGAAAATCCTTCCTTTGAATTAAATAATGCATTGCTTTCTCGTGCGAGAGTTTATCTACTCAAGTCATTGACAGTGGCTGAAATCGAACAAGTTCTACAACAAGCGATTTCTGATCCTGAGCGAGGATTAGGTAAAGAGCGGTTAGTTTTAGAAGAGAATTTGCTACAGGTTTTAGCTGAATATGTGAATGGTGATGCTCGCCTGGCTTTAAACTGCCTTGAACTGATGGTTGATATGGCTTCTGAAACTGAAAACGGTAAAAAATTAGACCGCACTTTGTTGAAAGAAGTATTAGGTGAGAGACAAGCTCGTTTTGATAAACAAGGTGATCGCTTTTATGATTTAATTTCTGCTTTACATAAATCTATTCGAGGCTCCGCAGCAGATGCTGCGCTTTACTGGTATGCGCGAATTATCACTGCAGGCGGTGATCCTCTTTATGTTGCACGACGTTTATTAGCGATTGCATCAGAAGATGTGGGAAATGCTGATCCTCGTGCAATGCAAGTGGCTCTAGCAGCTTGGGATTGTTTTACGAGAGTGGGCGCTTATGAAGGAGAGAGAGCCATTGCGCAAGCCATTATTTATTTGGCCGTAGCGCCGAAGAGTAATGCGGTTTACAACGCATTTAATGCAGCCAAACAACATGCAAAAGATTTTCCTGATTTCGATGTGCCACCTCATTTACGTAATGCGCCAACGGCTTTAATGAAAGAATTAGGTTATGGCGCTGAATATCGTTATGCACATGATGAACCTAACGCTTATGCTGCTGGAGAAAATTACTTCCCAGCAGAACTGAAAGATACACAATATTATTTTCCAACTAATCGTGGTATGGAAATTCAAATTAAAGAAAAGATTGAGCGCTTACAAGAGCAAGATAAAAACGCATCAAAAAAACGCTATAAATAGTTTCTTCGAAAATGGTAAATATAAAAAAGTGCGGTCAAATTTGACCGCACTTTTTGTTATCACTTAAAAGCGCATTATTTTGCTGCTTTTAACTCTTGGTAATACTGTTCATAATATTGAATCGCATCACCTACATCATCTTGCCAGTAGCTTTTTTGAAGAATTTCTGCTGGTGGATAAATAGATGGATCTTCTGTAATTTCTTTTGGAAGTACTTTTTTCGCTTCAAGGTTAGCTGTTGGGTAACCGATCGCTAAAGTCAATTTCTCCGCTGCTTTTGCACCTAACAAGTAGTTAATTAACTTGTGTGCACCATCTGGGTTTCTAGAGGTTTTAGGAATCGCTAAAGTATCAACCCAAAGAACAGGACCTTCTTTTGGGAACACCATATTTAATGGCGCTTGTTCTTTTTTCGCGATACGTACAGAACCATTCCATAATTGACCTAATTCTACTTCACCAGAGATGAAAGAGTTTGCAGGGTTATCAGAATTGAAAGAAAGTACGTTTGGACGTAATTTCAATAACTCTTCATAAGCTTGCTTGATAATTGCTGGATCTTTGGTATTTGGATCTTGACCAATTTTTAATAACGCAATATTGAATACTTCACGCGCATCATCCAATAATTGGATTTTGTTTGCATATTCAGGTTTCCAGAAATCACCCCAAGAAGTGAAGTCAGAACCTTTATAGGTATTGGTATTAAATGCAATACCTGGCGCACCTAACAACTGAGGAAGTGAGTATTTATTGCCTTTGTCATAAGGTTTGTTGAGCCAATCAGGGTCTAATTCTTTGATAACAGGTAATTTACTGTGATCTAATTCTTGTAGCATACCTTCGCGTGCCATTTTAGATACGAAGTAGTTAGATGGAGCAATAACATCATAACCGCCTGCATCACCTTGGGTTTTCATTTTGGCATACATCGTCTCATTGGATTCAAGACTTGCTACGATAACTTTGATACCAGTTTCTTTTGTGAAGTCATCTAAAAGACCATCTGGTACGTATTCAGTCCAAGTATATAAGTACACAGTATCATTTGCTGGAGCCTGTGCTTTTGTTGCATCAGACTTGTTGGCTTCTTTGTCGTTACAAGCAGTTAATGTAGCGGCAACTAAACCGGCAGTAAGCAAACCTGCAAATTTTTTCATTTTTCTTTGTTCTCCGTAAAAGAGGGGTAAAAAACCACCTGCATTTATGCAGGTATAAAAAAACGCCTTGATTGTGCGTCAAGGCGTATTTTATTTGATCTTAAAAGATTTGTGAAACCTTTTTATATCAATGTTTAATGATTATTTTTGCGTGTAACTAATTGGCTTAAAATGACTAATCCTAATGAAAGCACGATCATAATTGTGGCTAATGCGTTCACTTCTGGCGTTACCCCTGTTTTAACAAGAGAGAAGATACGCAATGGTAGAATTTCATAGCTTACACCACTTACGAAAGAGGATACAACAACATCATCTAATGAAATAGTAAAGCTTAATAACCAACCTGATACCACTGCAGGTAAAGCAAGTGGTAGGATAATTTTACGCAAAATAGTGACTTCGCTAGCACCTAAATCTTTTGCCGCTTCAAGCATTCTTGCATCAAAGCCATTTAAACGCGAGAAAATCGTGACGGTAACATAAGGTAAACAGAACGTTACGTGTGCCAATAATAATGACCAGAAACCAAGCGAAATCCCTACAACCATGAATAAGGCAAGTAGAGAAACCGCCATAACGATATCTGGTGACATCATGACGATAAATAACATACCGCTTACCGCTTGTTTACCGCGGAAACGATAGCGATAAAGTGCAATCGCGGTTAAACCACCCACAATAGTTGCTAAGGTTGCGGCAAAGAAAGCGATAGTGACAGAGTGGAAAGCGGCTTGGATTAAGGTATCGTTATTAAATAAACGTTCATACCAGTTCCAGCTAAAGCCTTTCCAACTTAATCCATAACGGTCCTCGTTAAAGGAGTTAGTCACCAAGATAATAATTGGGATATACAAATAAGCGTATACCACAAACATAAAAATATTACGTAGTAAACGACTCATTATTCTAACTCCACTTTCTTATTCAATAATTTATTTGCACGATAGTAAACGAAAATCAACAATGCCATTAAGATGGTTAAACCGATACTGATCGCTGAACCAAATGGCCAGTTACGAGAAATTAAGAACTCACTCTTAATCACGTTACCGACTAATAACACTTTCGCACCACCAAGTAAGTCAGCTACGTAGAACATACCCATTGCAGGTAGTAATACTAATAAACAGCCTGCTACGATACCTGGCATGGTTAGTGGCAAAATAACACGGAAGAAACGTTGAACCGCATTCGCGCCTAAATCTCTTGCCGCTTCTAATAAACGTCCATCTAATTTTTCAATAGCAGAGTAGAGTGGAAGTATCATAAATGGTAAAAGGAGATACACTAAACCAATGATTACAGCTACTTCGGTATTTAAAATACGAATAGGCTCACTCAAAATGCCCATATCCATTAACATGGTATTTAACACACCTTTCACACCAAGGAAGACTTTCATTCCATAGATACGAATAAGTGAGTTTGTCCAGAATGGCAATACCACGAGAAATAACAAAAATGGACGATATTTCGGATTAATTTTGCTGACCATAAAGGCAAACGGATAGCCAATGAGTAAGCAAATAATCGTCGCAATGCCAGACATATACAATGAGTTCCACACTACCTGCGCATAAAGCGGATTAAACAGGTTCGCATAGTTATCTAAAGTAAATGGCAAAGCATAAAAGTCACTACCATCTCGGGTTAAAAAACTTACGGTTAAAACCAATAAGTTTGGAATTAGCACAAAGAAGATTAACCAACTGAAGATAATTGCAACAGTAATTTTCTGGAATTTATTATTGATTATCTTCATCGTTGAGTACAACCTCCCAACCTTCGTGCCATGTAATACCTACACGTTGACCAACGCTGTGATCCATATGTGGATCATCTTCGTTAAAGAACTCGCTCACTAATACGCGTTTGCCGTTGTGATCAAATTCGACTGTAGACTCAAGTGTCATCCCTTTATAGGTACGATCCACAATGCGACCAATAATTGCATTTGAGTGCTCATTTTCGTCAAGCTCTTCAATCACAATATCTTCAGGACGTAACAATACTTGTAGTTTTTGACCTTTTTCAGCAGAGATACTGGTGTGAATATCACATACACGACCTTCTACATTAGCAAGTAGCTCATCATCAGATTTACGTTCAATCACAGTTGCATCAAATACGTTAATTTCGCCGATGAAGCGAGCAACGAATAAGTTAGCTGGATCTTCATAGATTTCACGTGGTGAACCATCTTGTGCAATTTTACCTTTACGCAATAAGATGATACGGTCTGACATGGTGATTGCTTCTTCTTGATCGTGAGTAACGAAAATAAAGGTAATGCCAAGTTGACGCTGTAATTGTTTAAGTTCGTTTTGCATTTGTTTACGTAACTTATAATCCAGCGCAGATAAAGATTCATCCAGTAGCAACACTTTTGGCTTATTCACAACAGCACGAGCAATCGCGATACGTTGTTGCTGACCACCAGAAAGTTGAGCTGGTTTACGGTCGGCCATTTCCTCTAATTGCACCATACGCAATGCATCCAGAACACGAGGTTTAATCTCGCTTTCTGCCACTTTTTGCATACGCAAACCAAAAGCCACGTTATCAAAAATGGTCATATGCGGGAATAACGCATAACTTTGGAATACAGTGTTGATATGGCGTTTTTCTGCCGGGACATTGGTAATGTCCTCACCATCCAAAATAATATGACCTTCATCTAATTCTTCTAAACCCGCCAATAAACGTAAAACTGTGGTTTTACCACAGCCTGAAGGGCCAAGAATTGTGACGAATTCGCCGTTATTAATGGTTAGATTGAAATCATTAATAATTGTGTTGGAACCATAGGATTTTTTGATAGAACGAAGCTCAATAATAGGCTTGTTTTGAACCAGATTTTCCACTAGCTTTGGTTTTCTCCCTAATTTCACCAATTTTATTGGTACTGAGTAGAAATAAACCTGCAAAAATGATGCAGGGGCGACATAAAATTGAACAGATATGATATAGCGAATTGTTAATGATGAAAAGGATTTAATCGTGTTTTTAGGAAAAAATTTATCGAAAATTTAACCGCACTTTTTTCAGAAAATTTTATAACTATCCACTTTCTTGTTATATATCAAGAACTGTAACGAATTTTGGGATTAGACTAGGGTTGATATAAAGGAGAATTTAAAAATGGAAGAACATAATAACAATGAATTATTACAGCGATTTTTAACTTATGTTGCGTTTGATACGCAATCTAAATCGTCTGCAAAACATTCGCCAAGTTCAGCAGGGCAAATGAAGTTGGCTTTGCATTTGCAGCAAGAATTAATTGAACTAGGCTTACAAGATGTCAATGTGACTAAGCATGCAGTTGTCACAGCTTATTTACCTTCCAATCATCCTGATTTAACACAAACCATAGGTTTTATTTCCCACCTAGATACTTCCCCTCAATGCAGTGGTAAAAATGTTCAACCCGAAGTGATCGAAAATTATCGGGGAGGAGATATTGCATTAGGTTTAGGGGAAGAGTTTATTAGTCCCGTGTATTATCCATTTTTACATCAGCTTATTGGCAAAACCTTGATTGTGACAGATGGAACCACTTTACTTGGTGCAGATAATAAGGCCGGAATCGCAGAAATTATGACCGCACTTTCTGTCTTGCAACGGGAAAATATACCACATTGTAATATTCGAGTGGCATTTACGCCTGATGAAGAAATTGGTTTAGGAATGTATTATTTCCCATTGGATGATTTCCCTTGTGATTGGGCATATACCATCGATGGAGGAGAAGTGGGCGAGCTCGAGTATGAGAATTTTAATGCAGCAACGGCAAAAATAACCTTTAAGGGACGAGGTATTCATCCGGGGTATGCTAAAAATAAATTGGTGAATGCGCTTACATTAGCTTGTGAGTTTCAACAAGGTTTTCCAAAAGATGATGTCCCCGAAAAAACATCAGGAAAAGAGGGTTTTTTCCATCTAGATGATTTTAAAGGGGATATTGAGAAAGTTGAGCTACATTATCTCATCCGAGATTTTGACCAAGCTAAATTTGAGCAACGTAAAGCGTTTATTTATCAACTTGTAGAAAAATTTAATAGAGAGAAAAGTTTGAAGGAGCCCGTGGAATGTGTCATTGAAGATAGTTACAAAAACATGTATGACACTGTCAAAAATGTTCCACAGGCGATTAAACTTGCTGATGCAGCAATGAAAGCTTGTGGTATTACACCAAATCACAAACCAATACGGGGTGGAACCGATGGGGCATTTTTAGCGGAAAAAGGATTAGCTTGTCCAAATATCTTTACTGGCGGCTATAATTTCCATAGCAAACATGAGTTAGTGACCCTTGAAGGGATGGAAAAAGCCGTCGAAGTGGTTATAAAAATAGCAAACTGTAAAGAATTGTAAATCTGTGTAAAGAAAAAGCTTGCATTTGTCAGAATATGTCAATATAATCGCTAGCGTTTTATCGAGATTCCTTTGATAAAGCTAAACTTTAGAGATTTTATTCATAAATTCCTTTTTGGTGCTCCTAAGAAATTAGGAGCTTTTTTTTACCCTAAATTCAGATCTTTACTTCAAAAACGGATTGCTTCGTTTTTCTTGTCCAATGGTGGTGTAAGGGCCATGTCCCGCAATGACAACCATGTCATCATTTAATGTAAATAATTTATTCTTGATTGATGAGATCAATGTGTCGAAATCCCCGCGAGGGAAGTCCGTACGCCCAATACTGTTTTGGAAAAGAACATCCCCGGTAAAGGCGATATTTTTTTCATGTTCAATAAAACCAATGTGGCCAGGTGTATGACCAGGAAGATGAAGAATTTCAAAGGTAAAGGCACCAATTTGAATTTTTTCGCCTTCTTGATTAAACCAGCGATCAGGTGTAAATGCAGAAATATAAGGTAAGCCAAACTGCTGAGATTGCTGTGGTAGACTTTCAAAAAGGAAGCGATCTTCTTCCTGTGAGCCCCAGATTTCAATGTTAAAATGATCGCGAATCGCTTCAGCAGCCCCTACATGATCAAGATGGCCATGCGTTAATAAGACTGCTTTTAGGTTTAATTCTAAGTCTTCAATGCGTTGAATAAGCTTTTCCGCATTGCCACCAGGATCGATAATTGCCGCATTTTTTTCATCATCCCAAATAAGAGAGCAATTTTGCTGAAAGGCTGTAACTGGAATAATTTCAATATTCATCTTTTTTCCTTATCGTTGATAACAAAAAACCGCACTAAAGTGCGGTCTAAAATTAAACTGTTTTTTATGCACCACGCCATGTTCTTACAGGGCCAGTATCTACGTGAATAAAATTACTATACGGATAATATCCTACACCACCGCTATCAAGATTTTCAGCCGCTTGGCGTAATCTTGCTAAAGGTACACCAGGGATTTTAAAATCAATCGCTTGGCCTTTAATATGATAGCTGTTGCTTGCTACATCACGACTTTGTCTACGACGCATGGCATTTGTCGCAGCACTACGATAGCCACAAATCACATCAATTTGTGCAGTACGTAAACCTAAATCACTTTGTAAATGATAAAACTTTATGAAGAGATTCGGATCCATTCGGCGTACTTGGTCAGTACGGCGATCTCTCATGAAGTAATCAAGTTTACCAAGTAATGAACGATTAAATCCAGTTGTTGCAGAGAACTCACCGCTTAATCGTTCATTGGTGTTGACATTATAGAAGCTGAGAATGCGCGGTTTAGGGGTAGAGACCATTGCTAACACCGTACTCGGCATCATGCTCGCGCCTAAAACGATGCCGCCTAATGAAAGCCATTTACGACGATTTTTGTCAATGTTACCCATTTTTTTAGTCTCTTTTATTACCCATCTCTCACCCTAGACAACTTTTTCTTTAAAAAGTTCTAGCGTGAACATTGCTTAAAGATATTTTTTTACAACAGCCCAGTCAATGCCATTAAAAGTCGCTGCATCGTCGTATTTATAAATATCTGGTAAAACTTGTGTTTGGCCGTTTTCAACCCATGCAGTTACATAATACAAGAATACGGGATCATTTGTACGAATGCTCGCAGACGTTGTTTTCTTACTTTCTAAAACGTTACGTTTTTTATCTTCAGACCAGCCAGCTTCTTGTAACAGAATAGAGGCAAGTTGATCAGATTTTTCTACACGCACACAACCTGAGCTTAATGCACGGTCTTTTTTGCTGAATAAGCTATGATTTGGTGTATCGTGAAGATAAATTGCATCAGAGCTTGGCATATTAAATTTATAGTTACCTAATGCACTGTCGCCAGCGGCTTGACGGATACGGTATGGGAATTTATCCCCAATACTACTCCAATTAATCGAGTAAGGATCGATAGTATTACCTTTACTGTCCAAAATAGAGTAGTTGTGTGCAGCCGCGTAGCCTGGGTCACGTTTTAATTTCGGTAAAATATCTTCATTGATTAAACGTGTTGGAGCATTCCAAGGTGGATTCACCACCACATTGCTCAAACGGCTGTACATCACTGGTGTACGACGTTCATTTTTCCCTACAATAACGCGTGATTCTAAAATTGCTTTGCCATCACGATAATATTTCAATTGATAGCTTGGAATATTAACGAAAATCCCATTTTCAAAATCAGGAATAACACGTAAACGCTGAGCATTGAGAGCAAGTTTTTTACCCATCGCAGAAATACCTGAAGCTGAAATCATCGATGGAAGTGCTTGTACCGTTTCACGGTATAAACGATTATGGTTAGATAATCCATTTATAAAACCAGAAACAGCATTGTTTTTAACTGCACTTTGCCATTGGTCAATAATTTCTTGATTTGGTAATTCTGGTTTATAAGCATTCGTTGCGTATAACCAACGTTGTGCTTGTTGATTTACGTTCTTGCTGTAATACAAGTAATCAAGGAAAGCGTCACTTAACAACACATCATAGGTGAGTCCACCCGTTTTTTCAGCGTTATGTAAATTGACTAACGATTGAGCTGAACGTTTAGAAATACCAGATGCAACCATGGCGGCATATTCACGTAGGAATTGTTTCTCAGCCGCCTTGTCTTTCCACATTAGGTCATATTTATTATCGGCATATAATTTAGCCAAAATTGGTTTGAACTGTAGATCTTGCTCACCAATTTCATGCGTTAATGACATCTCTAGCATCGCTTGCTTTTCTGCGGCGAGACGAGCTTGATCTTCTTTGATTTCAGCTTCAAGTTTTGCTCGCTCTTCTGGACTTAATTTAGACATATCAACGCCTTTATTTTCGGCTTGTTGAGGCTCTCCAACTGTTTTGGCCCATTCAGCTAATGCACAACCTGACGTCATCATTGATAATGATAAGACTAATGCGCTTAATTTCATTGTTCCTTTTAACATTGCTGTACCTTTAAAAATATTCATAAAAAATAACCGCACTTCAGTTTTTTTTATCTGCTAAAGTGCGGTCAAAATAATCGTTATTTTGTTGCTTTTGCCGCTTCTTGTTTTATTTCAGCATCCACTTTTTGTTGATTCGCATTAAGTTTAACTAAATCAGCAGCCATTTTTTCCGCTTCTTTTAAGAAGAAATCAGGTGCTTCATAGTCTTTTGGCAAATCATCAATGTCTTTTAATGCTTTTTTACCTTCACGTTTAAAACGATCATTGAGATCTTTTAAACGTCTCGCATCATCTTTATCATTTTCCGCTTTGCGCTCTTGGAAATTCAATGATAAGAATTTGCGCTCACGACGTTCATCACGGATTTTAAGATCTTCATTTAAAGCAATAAATTCAGGATCTTTTGCAATACGCTCTAGATGTTTTTCATTTAATGCTTCAACATCTTTACGCGCTTTATTGGTTTCAGAATAAGTCGCTGGTGGAATTTTATCCCAAGGTAAGGCGTTATCTTCTTTTTCTTCACCAATTTCTTTGGCATCAATAATTTCAGGGAAATTAATATCTGCTGCGACACCTTTTAATTGGGTTGAACCACCATTAATTCGATAGAATTTTTGGATAGTATATTGCAATACACCAAGTGGTGTTTGGTCTAAATCATAAACAAAGTTTAATGAACGACTTTGTTGCACGGTACCTTTACCAAAGGTATTTTGCCCAATAATGATACCACGATTGTAATCTTGCATTGCCGCAGCAAAAATTTCAGAAGCTGATGCACTGAAACGATTAATCATTACCAACAATGGCCCTTTATATTGCTGAGCATTGTCATCATCTTCGTGTACACGAATACGTTGATACGCATCTCGTACTTGTACTACAGGACCGTCAGTGATGAATAAACCGCTTAATGCCACGGCTTCTGTTAATGCACCGCCGCCATTCTCACGAAGATCCACAATTAAAGCGCCAATTTTTTTCTTCTCAGCATCTACTAATAATTTTTTCACATCATCAGTTAAGCCAATGTAGAAACTTGGAATTTTAATGACGCCAACGGTTTCACCATCTACCTTAGAAACAGTAAGTTTTGCGGCTTGGTCTTCAATACGGACTTTATCGCGAACTAAGGTAACAATACGGCTTTTTCCACCTTTTGCAGGTTCAATTTCAAGACGAACTTTTGTTCCTTTTTTACCTTTGATTTTGTCAACGATATCTTCTAAACGCCATCCGATAATATCTTCGATTTCGCCTTTTTCTTGCCCCACACCAATGATTTTATCGCCCGCTTGTAATTTCTTACTGCGTTCAGCCGGCGCACCTGGTACTAAAGACTTAATACTGGTTTCGTCATCTTCAGATTGTAATGTTGCACCAATCCCTTCTAAAGAAAGGTTCATGCTTTCATTAAAGCTTTTTGCAGTACGTGGCGCAAGGTAGCTTGTATGTGGGTCGATTTCTCGAGCAAAAGCATTAATATAAATTTGAACAATATCATCCGCTTTAGTTTGAGTTAATCGACGAATCGCTAAATTGTAACGTTTAGTGAGCTTTTCTTTAATTTCAGGCCATTTTTTATCTTTTAATTTCAGGCTGATTACATCATTTTTGACGCGTTCTTCCCAAAGCTTATTCGCTTCTTCTTCCGTTGCTGGGAAAGCGGCTTTTTCACGATCGATCTCAATTTGATCATTACCTTTTAAATCTGGTTCTTTATCCAATAGAGATAGAGCATAAGCATAACGCTCATAACGACGTTTCATCATCAGATCGTAAATAGCAAATGCGGCTGAAAGATCGCCCTCATTAAGTTGGTCATCTAATTTTGAGCCATATTTAGCACGCAAATCATCAATATCTGATTTTAAAAAGGTGTTATGGCTATAGTCTAAACTTTTAATATAACGATCAAAAATCTTTTCGGAAAAGGCGTCGTCAAGCTGGAATTTACGATAATGTGATTGGGTTAAACGTGTCGTTGCACGCTTAGTTGCTAACTGATTTGCATCAGTTGCCGAAGGAATCGTAATATCACTTTGCTTTAATTTCGGCTGTACAGCAAATGTGTCAGACGAATGAAGAAATAACGCACCTAAAATTGCTGTCGCAATAAGACTTTTGGTTGTATGTAATTTCATTTAACCTTTCCCGATAAGAAATAAATTATTAGGCAAATAAACGATCTGCGGTGACTGTCATCACTAAACCATTTTCAAGTTCTACGCGTGCGCCATCTTTTTCCACATTTAATACGGTCGCATTTTTCGCTTGTTCAGCCACTTTCACTTTCACTTTGCTACCTGCAGAAAGTGTGGTGAAATCAACCGCACTTAGTTTTACTTGTGGTGCTTTTGGTTTGCGAGTTGCTTGATTTGAATTTGGTTTACGAGCAGGTCGTTTTTGTTGTGCTTTTTTCGCTGCTAATTCTGCTTTGCGTTTTTCTGCAAATTTAGCTTTTGCTTCTGCTAATTGTTGCGCCGCATGAGAAACGTGTTCTGCGTCTAATACACCAGCAGGGTTGCCGTATAAATCCACACGCTCAGCTCCTTCACGGCAGCCGTGTAAATAGCGCCAGTTAGAAGTGTATTGACGTAAAGCCTGACGTAATTGAGTTTTGCTGACACGTTCATCATCTTTTAATGCTTCTGCAAGATCTTGGAAAAGACCAATTTTTAATGGTTTTGCTTCACCTTCTGCAATAAAGCAAAGCGGGAATTTTTCCACAAGATATGCAATAATCGCTTTTGTATCAGTTAATTTTTGAACGCCTTCAGCATTATTTTCAGCTTGGGCTTCAACTTGAGAATCTGTCATTTCTGCGTTTTCCTAGGATAAAAATAAAAACTTGCACAGTTTACCGCACTTTTATAAGGATTGACAATGGTTGGGCGGAATAATTCCGTTTCTAGTACAGATGTATAACTTCACAAATCCCCTCAATTAAGGCTAAAATAGTCCACTTTTTAAATTTTTGATGAAATAATGACAAAAACACCTGATTTTACTCATGCTACTTATAAACTTGTGCGTTGCATAGGATGCGATGCAACGGTGTCTGTTTGTCGTCCTCAAGAAGGGGAATACGCGCAATGTCCGCGTTGCCATCATAAATTGCAATCGGGAAGTCGTTGGTCACTTAAACGTTGTTCATTAATCGCCCTTTCTATCTTAATTTTAATGCCATTTGCTTTAGGCTATCCTTTATTGAGCTTAGATTTACTAGGTACCAAAATTGATGCTTCTGTTTGGAAAGGGATTTGGAAAATGGCAGTAGAGGGATATTCCTATACTGCATTTATGATTTTCATCTGTGCTGTTTTAATGCCTGTCTCTTTTGCAATTTTAGTCATTATGTTGCAGATTTCTAAATTACTCAAAATTAAGCCTCGTAATGTCTTATTATTTGTGGGTTATATTAAGCCTTGGGTGATGTTCGACGTCTATTTAGTTGCACTGGCTGTCACTATGTTTAAAGTGCGTGAATATGCCACATTAGAAGTGGATGTGTATTTAATTGCTTTTGTTTTTACTGCACTTTTAACCACTTTATTATTCATTAAAATTAATTTAGATGATTTATGGCATGATTTTTATCCCGATCAGAAACCGGTTACCAAAAGTGATAAACCGTTAGAGCTTTGTACCGCTTGCGATTACACTTTTTTAAAAGAAGATCAACAATACGATCACCGTCATCGAGCCATTTGCCCACGTTGTGCATCGCTTATTGAAATACCAGAGAGTGTAAAATTACAACGTGTTTGGGCGACATTAGTGGCGGGGATTATCATGCTTTTCCCTGCAAACTTGCTCCCAATATCTGGCGTTTATTTGACAGGAAGTTTGTCACAAGATACCTTGATGTCGGGTGTAATGTCATTTATAAGCATGGGCAGCTATTTTGTTGCTTTCGTGGTATTCTTCGCCAGTATTTTTGTGCCCGTAAGCAAAATCCTCATTATGTTGTATTTACTGGCAAGCGTGCATTTTAAATGGAGACATTCAATTAAATGGCAAATGCGGCTATTACATATCGTTCACTTTGTAGGACGTTGGTCAATGCTGGATCTTTTTGTGCTAGCCTTGATGATGTCTCTAGTAACACGCGGACAGATTATTAATTTTACTGTAGGCCCTGCGGCATTTTATTTCGGTGCAGCAGTGTTTTTAACTATGATTTCAACTTCTCAGTTTGATAGTCGATTAATTTGGAAAATTTATGACAGAAAACAATAAACCAGAATCTCAATCTATTGATGAGCAATCTAACAATGTAGAAGCGTTATTACGTAAGAATAAACGCATCTCACCGTTTTGGTTGTTACCTTTTATCGCATTATGTATTGGTGCCATTTTATTTTTCCAAATTGTACAAGAACGAGGAAAGACTATTACGATCACGTTCTCTAATGGGGCAGGGCTCGTTGCAGATAAAACCCCTATTCGCTATCAAGGTTTGCAAATTGGTGTCGTGAAGAAGGTTAACTTTACCGACAATATGCAAAAAGTGAAAGTTGAGGCAAATATTTATTCTGAAGCAACAGAAGTGTTAAAAGAGAATACCAAGTTCTGGCTTGTTCAGCCAAGTGTGTCTCTTGCAGGTATTTCAGGCTTAGATTCTTTGGTTTCAGGAAATTATATTACCCTCCAACCAGGTGATGGTGATTCAGAAGATGAATTTATTGCGGAAGAGCAAGGCCCTATTGCACAAGTCAATCCTGGGGATTTATTAATTCATTTAATTTCAGATGACTTAGGTTCAATTTCGATCGGTGCTTCTGTGTATTTCAAAAAAATGCCAGTCGGGAAAATTTATGATTACCGATTCAATAAAGACAATAAAGTTGAAATTGATGTGGTGATTGATAAAGCCTTCGCGCATTTTGTGAAGAAAGATTCACGTTTCTGGAATATTAGCGGTATTAACGCCAACATTAATTCATCTGGTATGAATGTGGCAGTGGAAAGTTTAAATGCAGTGGTGCAAGGTGCCGTATCATTCGACTCGCCATCAGATAGCCCGCAAGCGGTGACTAATAGCAATTATATCCTTTATTCTAATTTACAAGCGGCTAAACGCGGGATTGAAGTTGAAGTGACTCTACCTGTTTCAGCAGGTTTACAAGCAGGACAAACTTCAGTTTATTATGGTGATGAGCAAGTTGGTTTGCTTTCGTCTTTAAGAACCGTCGAAAATAATGAAGATATTTTACAAGGGACATTATTAATTGAGCCAAGTCAGGCTAATCTCTTAAAAACCAATACGCACATTGTGTTGAAAAGTCGCAAGTTAGATTTAGGTGATATTGCCAATCCACAGAAATTCTTCCGTGGTGATTATTTCGAAATTATTCCAGGAAGTGGAGAAAGCAAAACGCAATTCGAAGTCATTCGAGAAAATGAGTTATTACTCAAAGCACCAAATACCTTGGTTTTGACCTTAACGGCACCAGAGACTTATGGTATCGCGGAAGGACAATCGGTGTTTTATAACAATATTGCCATTGGGCAAATTGTGAAGCAGCACTTAAATGTTGATGGTGTCAAATTTGAAGTGGCGATTGCGTCAGAGTATCGCAATCTTATTCATGAAAACACTCAGTTTGTCGCTGCCTCTAATTTTGATGTGAGTTTGAGTATTGATGGCTTACGTTTTGAATCTGCGACACCATCAAAATGGTTGCAAGGTGGCGTGCGTGTCTTAGCGAAAAAAGGAAATGGCGCACCGCATTCTACCTATCCACTTTATAAGGATATTAGCAGTGCAGAAACAGGTGTTACGGGCAACTTAGTGAATCCAACGATTGTGTTACATTCCACGAATTTGCCAAGTATTAGTAAAGGTTCTGTGGTGCTTTATCGTCAGTTTGAAGTGGGTAAAATTATTAACGTAAGACCAAAAGCCAATAATTTTGATATTGATGTGTACATTTATCCGGCTTATCAAGATCTTCTAACAGATAAAAGCGTATTCTGGGTTGAAAGTGCGGCACAGATTGATATTACGCCGAAAGGCATTAGTATCCAAGCTTCACCGGTTGCTCGTTCATTAAAAGGCGCAATTAGTTTTGATAATACGGGTTCAGGCAAAAATAAAACACTTTATCCAAGTGAACTTCGAGCTAAATCAGCTGGGCAAGTGATTACGTTAATAACAGATGATGCAACCGCTTTAAGTAAAGGAATGAGTTTGCGTTATCTTGGTATGAATGTTGGTGAGGTTGAGCAGATTGCCCTTGATCAAAAAACAAATCGTATCACAGCAAAAGCATTAATTAACCCAAGTTATATGGGCATGATTGCAAAAGAGGGGACGGTATTTAAAGTGATTTCCCCACAAATCTCAGCGGGTGGAATTGAAAACTTAGATAGCCTTTTACAGCCTTACATTGATATTGAATTAGGTAAAGGTCCATCAAAAACACAGTTTAATTTAGCGCAAACCGCACAACCTCGAAATAAATACAGCAATGGCGTGCCATTTATTTTGGAAACGAGTGATGCGATGAATTTAACGGAAGGATCACCTGTGCTTTATCGCGGTGTTGAAGTGGGAACCGTTCGTAAGTTTGAATTGAATTCTTTAGGCGATCGTGTGTTGGTACATATTGCGATTACACCGAAGTATCAACATTTAGTACGCAAAAATTCAGAGTTCTGGGTTTCATCAGGTTATGATTTCAACCTTGGTTGGAAAGGCGCAGAGTTTAATACCGGTAGTGTACAGCAATTGTTGAAAGGTGGAATTTCGTTCTCGACCCCGTCGGGTACGATCGTGCAACCGCAAGCAACGGCAAATCAGCGCTTTATGTTGCAAGTGAAGAAACCAGCTGAAGCACCAACTTGGAATTCGGGTGCTTTACCGGTAAATTAATAAAACATAAAAAGAAATAACCGCACTTTTGAATCATCAAAGTGCGGTTATTTTTTTAGGTATTTTGAATAGTGCTATTGCCCCATATTTTTGAGTGATTTTAAAAAGCCCTTGGCTGAAGTATAGACTTCATCTTTGCCCTGAGCATGTAAAATCATATCGGACATTTCACGGAATGCACCCTTCCCGCCGCTAAGTGAAAGTATATAATCCACAGCATTTTGCACATAAGGCGCAGAGTCTGCCACAGCAAAAGAAAGGCCACAGGTTGCAAAAGCAGGGAGATCGACGCTGTCATCGCCAATATAGGCAGTTTGTTCTGCCGTAACACCAGCTTGTTTCATAAGATCCAAACAAGCACTTTCTTTTTCAAGCTTACCTAAAAAGAACAATTTAATTCCGAGATCACTAATTCGCTTACGTAAAATCGCCGAATCTCTGCCCGATAATACGGCGACTTGAATACCTGCATCCATCAACATTTTGACACCAAGACCATCACGAACGTGGAAACTCTTAATCGCTTCACCATTCGCATCGTAATGGAGTAGACCATCAGTTAATACGCCATCGACATCGGTGATGACCAATTTAATTTTCTTTAATTTTTCGTTAATCATTAGCTTGAGAACTCCACTAACCCCACAACATTATTTTCATCATTGACCACAACAAGAGAGTGAATTTTCTTCTCTTTCATCAAGTCTTCCGCTTTCGCTAAGAATTCATTTTCATGAATAGTTTTCGGTGACGAGGTCATCAGTTCTTTCGCGGTTTTATTAAGCGTGTCAGCACCATTAGCGGTTAATGCTCGGCGCACATCACCATCGGTAATAATGCCTTTAAGTTGTTGGTTTTCCATCACTAATGCCACACCCATACGACCTTCATTCATAATGCTTAAACAATCAGTGAAGCTGGTATCTGGTGTCGTAATTGGTAGGCGAGTTTGCATTTGATCTTTCACTTTGCATAACAAACGACGACCAAGACTTCCACCTGGATGGAATTTCGCAAAATCAGCTGGTTGGAAATGGCGAGCAGTAATCAATGAAACCGCAAGGGCATCGCCTAAGGCTAAAGTCACTAACGCAGAAGTGGTTGGAGCGAGGTTGTTTGGACAGACTTCACGCTCTACGGTGATATCTAAAACATAATCCGCATGGTGAGCAAGTGTCGAGTTTTTATTACTGGTTAAAGCAATAATTTTATTACCAAAGTTTTTCAAACTTGGAATGAGTTTATTTACATCATCGGTTTCACCGCTATAAGAAATCAGCATCACGATGTCGATCGGTTTTAACATACCTAAATCACCATGAAAGGCTTCGGTCGGGTGAAGGAAGAAACTTGGGGTTCCCGTGGAAGCAAAAGTCGCCACCATTTTTTTGCCGATTAGCCCTGATTTACCAATACCACCGATAACTAAACGACCTTCGCAAGCAAGGATAAGATCCACAACTTGAGAAAACTCATCACCTAAGCGTTGGCTTAGTTGTGTGAGCGCTTGGCTTTCAACAGAAAGGGTTTCTCGTGCGATTTGTAAATAATTCATAGGAAATCCTTATAATAGAAGTGCGGTTGAAAATAACCGTATTTTATGGGGCTATTCTAACGGAAGTTATTAAAAATAAGAATGAAAATTTGACCGCTCTTTGAATTCCCCCTATACTACGCCGCGAGTTGGTTAGACAATCGCTGGTTTATTGAAGCCCTTAACCGTGTTCGCACGACCTAGTGGGACAAGTAAACGAGAGGAAAGTCCGAGCTACAAAGGGCAGAGTGCCGGATAACGTCCGGGCGGCGTGAGCCGACGACCAGTGCAACAGAGAGCAGACCGCCGTGAAAACGGTAAGGGTGAAAGGGTGTGGTAAGAGCACACCGTGCCGTTGGTAACAACGTGCAGCAAGGTAAACTCCACTCGTAGCAAGACCAAATAGGAACTCAATGGGTGGCCCGTCCAGAGTTCGGGTAGGTTGCTTGAGCGGCAGAGTAATTTGTCGCCTAGAGGAATGATTGTCCACGACAGAACTCGGCTTATCGACCAACTCAATAAATTCATCAAAAATGACCGCACTTTTGTTTTTTCGTTATCCTACTCGGGATGGAATGAATAAAAGTGCGGTCATTTCCTTTTGTGTTTTACCACAAGCTCATTTGTTCTAAATGGCTTTCTTCCGGTAAATTCACGTGTAATCCAACGAGACGAATGGATTTTCCGTGGCTACGTTGCCAAATTTGTTCCAGTAATTGTTGAAAGCTTTTTAGTGATAAAGGCAAGCCAGTTTTTTCTAAGGTCGTCACCTGAAAATCTTCAAACTTTAATTTCACCCCAATTTTGCGAAAAGCAGTTAAAGGGATATTCGGTGCACTTCGTTCAATGCGACGAATAAGCTCGGTATAGAGATTATCTAGCAATGCTATGCCTTGTTCGAGATGACGAATATTTTCGGATAAAGTGCGTTCTACGCCGATAGATTTTCTCTCCCGATGCGCTTGAATTTCACGATCATCAATGCCATGGCTAAAATCCCAAATTCGCTTGCCCATTTTACCGAAGATATTTAACAAAATAGATTGGTCGAGTTTTTGTACATCTTCGCAAGTTTCTAATCCCATTTTTAATAAACGTTCAGAAGTGACTTTGCCTACGCCAGGGATTTTTTTTAATGGCAGTGTTTTTACAAATTGTTCAACTTCATGAGGTTGAATCACAAATTGTCCGTTCGGTTTATTCATATCGGAAGCAATTTTGGCGAGAAATTTAAGGGGGGCAACGCCAGCTGAGTCGGTCAGTTTTAATTCATCAAAAATCGCTTGGCGAATTTCTTGTGCGATCCAAGTGGCAGATCCTGAACATTGTGTACAATCCGTGACATCCAAATAAGCTTCATCTAATGAAAGTGGCTCAATGATAGAAGTATAGCGTTGAAAGATCTGATGAATTTGTGCGGATACCTGTTTATAAAGCGGCATATTAACGGGCACTAAAATCAGATTAGGGCATTTTTTGATGGCTTGTGCCGTAGGCATCGCACTGTGTAGCCCAAATTTTCGAGCTTCATAATTACAGGTGGTGAGCACACCACGTTGTCGAGAACTTCCTCCCACAGCAACAGGTTTACCCTGTAGCGTTGGATTTTCACGGATTTCAACAGAGGCATAAAAGCAATCCATGTCAATGTGAATGATTTTTCGGGTGGAGTTCATGCTATAAGTGTGGTCAAAATTAGGCGTGTTTTTAGTATATCGAAAAGAAAATAACTGTTCAACCATACAGTAATTAAAGAGCCCACATTACGTGGGCTAGAGAAGAGAATTAACGATCTGAGAGAACGGTTTTATCACCAAACAGGATAACGCGTTCAATAGGATAAACATCAATTTTTTCTTGTTGGTTCATAAAGACTTTGCGTGCGTCTTCAGCCAATTGAACAAACGGAATTTGTAAATTAATATTGATGGATTTGCCTGGTTGTAATGGAGTTTCTAAATTGATTTGCATATCTTGGCTGTAAATAACTTTACGGTTATTCACATATACGCCCACCCATTGAATGTTTTTGATTGGTTTTTGACCAATGTTAGTGATTTCATGTTTGAATGCACTTAACGCTTGGCCATTTTCATCAACCACCATTTCACGATTACCAATATTGATGGCAAGGTATTTGTCGATGTTATCACTCGCTTTTACCGCTTGTTGTTGGGGTTGTGTTGCTTTTTCGGGTGTTGCTTCTTTTGCAATAACTTGTGTGTTAAATGCTAAACATAATGCACCTAATGAAAGTGCGGTCAGAGATTTTAATGTTTTCATTATTCGATTCCTTATAAAAAAGTGGCAAAATTTTACCCTAACTTCTCAGGTTAATAAATAGCTTCTTTTCCTTTCTTAGATTTTTTGATAAACTGCCGAACGATTTTGGGGCTGATTCTGGATTCGACGGGATTAGCGAAGCCCAAGGTGCACGTCGAGGTGCGGTAGGCCTCGTAAATAAACCGCAAAAAAATAGTCGCAAACGACGAACAATACGCTTTAGCAGCTTAATAACCTGCTCATAGCCTTCGCTCCCCAGCTTCCGCTCGTAAGACGGGGATAAAGCGGAGTCAAACCAAAACGAGATCGTGTGGAAGCCGCTGTTTGAGGATCGAAGCACTAAATTGAATCAAACTAGCTTAAGTTTAGCGTGTCTGTCCGCATGCTTAAGTGAAATTAAAGACGAGACTAAACGTGTAGTACTGAAGGTAGAGTAATTTCGGACGCGGGTTCAACTCCCGCCAGCTCCACCACAAAACAAGATCTAAAAAGATCACAAACTGTCAAATTTATTGAAAAATCAATAGTTTGACCGTTTTTGTTTTGTGTCTTAATACTGCTTAAAAGATCAGTTAATTTCACAAACGATCACATTTTTTAGTAGTAAAAATGGAAGTAAGAACTTACAATGCGCAAAATCTTACTACCATTTTATGAAATTCCTACCATGGCAAAAATCATCAAACAGCTAACCATTGCACAGGTAAACAACGCCAAAGCGGCGGAAAAGATCTATTATTTATTCGATGGGGAAGGGCTGAAACTTGTCGTCAAACCAAACGGGGTGAAAACGTGGGTGTTTAATTATAAACGGCCCTACACATTAAAACGCACTGAAAAAACCATCGGCACTTATCCCACTGTATCGCTTAAAGATGCTCGCCAAAAAGCACTTGAATTCCGCCAACTTTTAGCCAATAAGATTGACCCACACGAATTTGAGCGTAAACAAGCCATAGATGCACTAAAAGAACAACAAAGCACATTCGCCCATGTTGCAAATGAATGGTTGCTCTATCGTGCGAAAATCGGCAAAGAACAAGGCAATTACACAGATAAAACGAAAATTGATACAGAAAGACGTGTCAATGCCGCCATTGATTTAATTGGTGACGTGCCTTTCAAAGAATTGACCTTAAAACACGGCTTATCCGTGCTTGAACCGCATCGCCAATCAGGTGCAACGGCTGAATTGAAAAAGCGTTATTTGGTTTTAAAATCAATCGCAGAATATGCCGAACGTTTTGAATATTGGGAAAACAACAAATGGAAATATCTTGGCGATGATCTCCCTGCAGTGAATAAAAACAAACATCACCCGTCAATCCATTACAAAGCGTTACCAGAATTTATGATTAGCCTTGCACGGGCCAACATATCCCAAACAGTGCGACTTGCGATTTTGTGGGGATTGCTCAATGCCACAAGGGCGAGCGAAACTGTCAGCGCAAAATATTCTGACATCATCGAACACGAGAATTTACCGAATGGCAAAGTGTGGCAAGTGGAAATTTCAAAAGGCGGGAAAGGGGAGCGATTGCACCTTGTGCCATTAAGTAAACAGGCTGAAACCTTGCTTTCATACATCAAGCAACACGCAAACAAGGAATATTTGTTCCCGTCCACTTTATCAAAGGCGAGGAACGAAAAGCATATCAACAGCCAAACGCCGAATGAAGTAATTAAAACAATGGACGGCGGAAAATACAAAGGCACCATGACAAATCACGGCATACGGTCGTTATTCAGCAGCTATTGCAATGATAATCGCCTAGAACTAGGATTGGATAAAGAAGTCATCGAAATTTGCCTAAGCCATTTGAATTCCGATGAAATAAGAAACGCCTATAATCGGGCGGAATATCTTCCTTACAGATTAAAGACGTTTCAAGAATGGGCAAACTATGTTGAAAAATGTGCGAATGGTTTATTCAAAGAAATTATTGCCGACAAGTCTTAATGTATTCGTTCAAGTCGCTTTCCGCAATCTTGCGGGAGCGACCGAATTTATAAGACTTTAACTTGCCACTAGAAATCCAACGTTTCACGGTGGCTTCTGAACAAATGCCAGTCTGCACGATCTCTTTTATTGAAAAATAACGTTCCATTATAAATCACCTTCTTTCACAAACACGCCGTCAATCATACGCCCTTTGCGGTCTTTGATTTCATCCCATGCCGCTTGCACACAATCGTGTATATTTAAATCAAAATGATCTGTAACTTCTAACAGTTGAACAAAGCATGTCATAAAAAAAACACTAATATTTGCATGACTGCTTAACTCATGGCTTAAAAGATGCAACGCATACAATGAATTAATTAAATGATCTTCAATATCAACTTTATTGTTGCCGTATGGTTCAACAAATTCGGCAACTGCACCCGCTGAAAGCATTTCATCTTTCTTGCGTTGTGCGGCCAAAATCACCATCACCACAAAGCAATCCCCGATGCTATCTTTCACCACATCAATTTTATTTTTAGATACGCCACTGCATAGCTCCCCGAATTCTTCCATTAATTTAATGAATTGTTTTTTCGGTGTAGAACCTTCAATCAAATTGCGAGCTTCTGCCCAATTTTCGATATTTTTAATAAGTTGTGTTAATGTTGTCATTTAATGCCTCATTTGTGTTAATTTTGTCTATTGATAGTTGTTTTTTACTTTGCCGATTAAAAGAATCTAATTCATGTACTGTGCCATCATTATATAAAGCCAATCCACCCGCTTGTGGGTCATTTTCATTAAAATAAATAACTTGAATAAGTTCCTTAATTACAATCATGATATTTAACTTTAATCCTGCGGAATATCATTAAGTCTGAACCATTCACCACCTTCAAATTTTTCATCGGTAATTTGAATCCCTCTTTGCCATAAAGTACCATCATCACACAAAGCAATAATTTCTCCCATGTACCCATGGTTGCTCAAATTATTTGACATAGCTATTTGCACAATTTTTCTTACTGGCGAATTTACGCCATTAGATATCCGTTGCACTGATTGCTTTACTTTTATTGTTTTTTTCACTTTTTCCATAATTCACCTACATTTTCCCCAATCTTTCCCAAAATCCAGTCACTTTCTGACTAAATTTTTTCACAGAAAAGAGCGGGATTTTTTCTTCTTTGATGAAAACGTTGTCGTTTTCATAACAAATCCACTGAAAGTCATTAATCCGTAACCGTTTATGTTTGATTAATAGATCAATTTGTGAACGATTAATCATAAAACCGACAGGTAAAAGTGCATTTTTTACCTTTTGTTCAATTTCTGAACGGTTACAGTTACTGACACAAGTCCAAGCGTCGCTACGCTCCTTGTTTGTTTCGGTGGTCTCCGCATTGGCATCAGTTGCAACATCTGCCACTGTGCCTTTTTTGATAACCCAATTTTTAAGTTTTGTTCTTACGCTTGCAAAACTGAAACGATTTTTCACCCCCACAATTTTTTTTCTTGTTTCGCCGTATTGGTTCGGCTCGCTTTCTTCATATTCCACGCACAAAGGCTGATCTTCACGTTTAGCCATTGCGCCCCCTTGCAACTCTAAATAGCTTGCAAAACAAGACACATCACAAACTGCTTGCGCGTCTGCAATGGTCTTATCATCGACATCATCTAACTGCCATTTCTCTAATTTGCGTAATTCACGCCACACAGAAATTGGCGGATTACCGTAAAACTGGAATTGTCGGATGCCCCAAAGGTTCGCCCACGCACGCACACGTTGCACGTTTTCGTCTAGTTTCAATCCTTCCACTTCGTCCGATGTTTCGTCTTTCTGATTGCCCGCATAAATGTTTTTAGCAATGTATTTCGCAATATAAGAAACGGCAGAACCTTTTGCAGGGTCAATTTCATCTACTCTGCAGCGGTGTTTTTTCGCCCCGAATTCATCGCCGTCTAACTCTAAGGCTTTTGATTTGAATAAGCGGATCACTTCTTCTTTATCTTCTGCTTTCACATACACAAGCAAATGCCAGTGTGGTGTGGCGTCATGGTGCGGCTCAACGCCACGCATGCCAAAAAAGCCGATGCCACGTTTAGCAAACAATGCCCGCAACTGCGCCCAATTCTTGCTTAAATAAGCGTGCGTTGTGCGTGGGTCTGCACCTTTCCATTTCTTGTTATTTGTGCCGTTGTTGTGTGTCGCATGGAACGATGAAGGGGCGGTCATGGTTAAGAACAATGACACATAGCCTTTTTCAGTTGCCCATTCGTCCACGCCACGCAAGCGGTTCATCATCTCGTTAAAACGGATGGCGGGATTACCGGAAGATTTTTGCCACATTGCCATCAATTCCACCTGCTCGGATGGATCGTCAATGTTTTCAATAATCATCTGTTTTAAATATTCAAGATTGGCTTTTTGTTGATTGCGGTAATCGCTCAATGCACCTGTTGAAATGTAAGGGCTGACTTTTGCCGATACTTCACCACAACCAATCGCCAAATGCTCAATAAGGCGTTTTTGCGTGTTGCGTAATGTGCGGAACCAGTATTTTTCGCATACTACACGCAACAATTCGCCTTCTTGTTGTTGCACAGAAAGGCGTTTACCTTCTTCTAGGCGGTGTTGGCTTTTAAGTGGAAAGCCAATGTTTTTGCAAACATCAGCACAAAGGCGGTGCAGTTCACTGCTTAAACGTGAAAAATCGACCGCACTTAATAGCCCAACAGCTTTTTGATTGGCGCAATCTTCCACGAAATCGCTTTGCAATCCGTTGAAGTGCAAGGCGAGTTTATAGGCGATTTCTTTTAATTGGCGTTCGCCTAATAGATAAAAATGCAAGCCTTTACTATCCACAGGCTTTTGCATGGCCAAGTTGGCTGAATAGTGTTTGCGTTCAAGCAACCACGAAACAGAAATGCGATATTGCTCAAAAACGGCTTCCAAACGATTGGTCAAAACATCGCGTAAGGTTGTGTTTGCAATGCGGGCTTGTTTATTGCCTAAGCTAAAACTAATTGACCCATCATCTTTCACACTGCGATAAGCACGCAACCACACATTGCGGAAGTGTTCGCGTTGGCGTTTGCGCGGTAAATCTGAAAGCAGTTTTTCAACATAATCAAAATGATTCGGGGCAACCGCAAACAGCTCAATTTGTGCGGCTGTTGCTTGTGGCAAGTCTAAAGTGCGGTGAGTTTTTACCGCACTTTCCATTCTTGCCAAACGAGCTTCTTCCATCGCTGAATCACGTTTAGCGATGTTATTGTCTCGTTGTTGCTCCCAGTTCATCATTTTTATTTACCTTTTAAATATCTTCACCCAAATAGTTTTTAATTCTTATCCCTAACCATCTTATAATTGGCACCGCCATGCTGTTCCCAATGCTTTTATATCTAGGGCTGTCAGGGCAGTTAATGGCTTTTTTATTTCTGTATGGTATTTTTGTGTAATCGTCTGGAAATCCTTGTAATCTTTCGCACTCTTTTGGGGTTAGCTTTCTTATTGTGCTTGTATCAAATAAAAACACACATGGAACGTTATTCCCTCCAGTTCCCATTCTTGCTGTCAGGGTTGGAGTTTTATCTTTTTGCATTCTTATAACATCTGATCTATGAGCAATATCGAATAGCATCCCTCTATCTATTTGTCTTTTGTAATTATTGCCTCCATTGCTTCCCTTAATCTCTCTGGTATTAGTTTCTTTTTTTCTTTCGATCTTCTCAAAATGCTTTCCAGTGTTGTTTTGCTCAATAAGTATTTGTGCGACACTTCGTTTTCTAGAACTTGCCACAAGGAACACTCTCTTTCGTCTTTGGGCGAGTCCGAAATGTTGAGCGTCGAGTGTTCGCCATGTAATGGTTCTTGCTGAATGCACATAACCAGCGTTTGACCATTTTCCCCTTGGTGGCTGAAGTGGCTTATTTTCTTTACACAATCCAGCCAAAAAATATCCAAAGGCGTTGTCCTTTGTTGATAATACTCCCGGCACGTTTTCCCATAATAAGACGCATGGCTTCTTCCCTTGTTTTTCTCTAACATGATCTATTGCCTCTAAAATTTTGATTAAAATTAACGTAAGATTACCGCGATCATCATTTAGAGATTTTCTCTCTCCTGCGATGCTGAATGCTTGGCATGGTGTTCCAGCCACTATCACATCAGGAGCTTGAATATCTCCGTTAATGATTTTCCCTTCTAGTCCTTTCATATCGCCAACATTTTGGATATTCGGGAAGTGATGGTTTAAAACTGCACATGGGAATGGCTCGATTTCACTAAACCACACTGGTTTCCCCACTCCAGATAAAGCTATCGATGCTGCTTCAATCCCTGAACAAATTGAACCAAAAGAAAATTTATTCATAAATATCCCTATCGTGTTGCTAAATATTCGTTGTGTTGGTCAAAGTAATCTTTAATGGCTTGATTGGTTGAGTTGATCGCACTTTCCATTTCAGTGAGTGAAAGCACTTCATATTGTGCTAAGGCAAAGTTGCGGACTTCATTCACTGCACCAATGATGGTGTTATGTAATCGCCCAATCACTCTGGCTTTTTGTTTTCGCCAACCGTCACTATCAGCGACAATCTCTAATACTTGAAAGCGGTCGCCAATCTTGGTGATTTGCAATTCCGCGCCGCAATCTAAATTGATGTAAATGTCAGTATTCATTTTGTTTTCTCCTTAAAAGTGCTTGCTTATCCAACTTGCCAACCAACACAAGGCGGCATCTAATAAGGCGGCGGCCATAAAACAGCCCAACATCACCACCGCTAATCCAATGAAGAAATCACTCATTGCCTTTCTCCAAAAAATCCTTGAAATCTAACTGTCTGCTTTTTCTTACCTTGATTGCGCCTGTATCAATGGCGGCTTTAAAACAACGATCTGCACGTGCAAAGCACCAATCTTCATCCTGTGTACTTGGTGCTAACTGATAGGCTTTGCGCCAAAATTGTGCGGCTTTTAAAAATTGCTCTGCACGTTCTGCTTCTGCTGCCGTTTCGCTTGCCGTTCTAAAGGCGATGAATTTTGTTCTCATGCTGTTTTTCTCCGTGGATTGGCTTGCCATTGCTCCCAATCTCTGTATTTTTGTAAAAAGATTTGGCGTGCTTTTGTCGCCAAGTCGCCGTTTTCAATAAATTCATTAAATGCTTGTCTTGCTTGCTCTTCATCGCCTTTGTCTAAGTGATAGATGTAAGCGAATAATTTTTCCTGTGCCTTATCGAGTTTTTGATAATATTCCTTTTCCACAATGCTCAATGCGCCACGGCTTAAAATAACGGTTGCCATACTTCCCCCTAATTCAATGCTTTATCAATCAATGTGAATTCGCGTTCGGTAATGCCTTTCGGAAACATTCCCGAAATCAACCGCACTTTGCGAAACGCCTTGGCGATTTTGCGTTGTCCGTTTTCGGTGTAGTGGTGTAGTTTCTCGCCTGAAAATGTGGTGCTAACTAAATCATTGATGTCGAGTTCTGCCATTGCCAACAGGATTTCTCTTTCGCCTTGTGAAAGGTTGCTGAAAGCGTATTCCACGCGATAGCGACTTTTGCCGATAACGTGGCGGCAATCGCCCCAACTTTGCACCTGTTCAACCGCAATTTGATTTTCTTTGCAGAATTTTGCTGCCGCACTTTCTTTGCCTGAAACGTACATCACACGCCCCCTTGCTTATTTGCCTTGAACCCAACTTAACCAACGACCAAACATTCCTTGCTTGTTCCAACTGGCTTTTTCAAGCAGTGCCGCACGGTCGGAAAGTGTTTCATTCAATAGCACTTGTTGTTTGTTTAATTCTGCTTGATGATTAATGTGACGGCTGATGATTTGAATTTGCGTTTCCAACTTTTTCACACGTTTTTCTAACTCCCAGACATTCACACGTCCTTTGCGTGTTTTGCCGTTGTCGTAGGTGTAATCATTTTTTGCCATTTGCTTGGTCTCCCTGAATTTTGGTTGCAAAAATCCTATCGCATGAATTTCTTCAAACGACAGGCTTTAAATTAATGTTTAAAAATTAAGAATTAATCGGTTGGAATTTCGACTTGTCGAGTGTCCGTCTCGTCTAATGGCTTATTGCCTAACATGGCTTGCTGATTGGTTTCAAAGCTTGCTGTTTCGACTTCTACAATCTCACTGATCACTTTAAAACGACACTCACGACAGCCACTGCAATAGCCAAATGTTTGCGTGGTTAACTTTGATAATCTTTCTGAGGTTCGCACATAGATATTTTCTGAACCGCATTTCGGGCATTTAACATTAACTTTCACTTTTTCCACCTTTTGTTATACTCAAACCATTTACTTGATAAATGAAGGAATCACCATGCAAGACCAAATTATTTCCAGCTCCAACGCCAGTAATCTTCCCCCATCTCCGCTTGCACAGCTTTTTGCAGCGTGGCGATTTCCTCCCGAACTTGAACCAACTGCTTTCTTGTCAATGCTCGCTTTAGTTTCCGCAATGCAAGTGAGTCCGAATCCTGCTCATCGGTTAAAAGTAGCAACTGATCAATTTCATCTGCTATTTCCAAGAGTGAACGAAGCCCAGCGTTTTTTTGAACAGAAGTTAAAGCAAGCCCTAGCTTATCTGCTGGAACAAAACCAACCATCAGCGGCATTGGCGTTGTTGAAGGCTTACCGCCAACTTCCGCAGTTTGCGGATTCTGAAATTCAGCTTGTTTTGACATCTCAAATACCTTATGAATGGCGCGAAACTTTTCAGAAGTTTCTATGATTGAACCACAACATTGGCAGCGGAAGTATTTAAGATCTTTGTCGGCAAGATGCAGATCAAGACTTCCGCAGTTTAGGCATCGAAAATTTAAACCCATACACACCACCTTTTCTATTTAACTGTTTCTAATCACTGCCCAATCCACATCAGGGCGTAAATCTTCGGCTCTTACTTTGCCTTCTGTTGCTTTGATAATGGCGGGAATATATTTCACATCCATTTTTCCACCGCAAAGCCACTTAAGCACCGCTGTTTGGCTCACTCCGCAAGCTCTCGCAAGGGAAGATTGCCCGTTGCAAAGTGCGACTGCTTGTTTAATTCCTTTCATAAAATCACCTATAAAACTAAAGTTTGAAATATATTAATCTGAAAGTTTTAATATTGCAATAACTTTTTTGATGATATTTTATAACTTAGGTTTTAAACTATCACACCAAAGGAGAAAAAATGCCTGATTTATCTACACGCTTTAAAACTTTACTTTACGAAAAACATCTTTCAATGAATGCTTTTGCAAAGATGATTGGAGTTTCTCAACCATCAATCGCGAAGATTGCAAACGGTGAAACAAGAAACCCTAAAAATATTTTAGAAATTGCGACCGCACTTAATGTGGACCCGCATTGGCTAAAAACAGGTGAGGGCGACCCTGACCCGTCTTATCGCATTGTAGAAGTGAGCGAACCGCAAAACCCAAACACAGTGCGGATTGATATTTTGGACGTGGAAGCGAGTGCCGGAAACGGGGCATATTTAAGCCCAACCGAACAAGGCTTGCTTTCACAAGAATTTGATTTAACGTTCTTCCGTCAACAATTTGGACGTGCTGATGCAAAACATTTGAAGTTGATCACAGTGAAAGGGGATAGCATGGCGCCAACCCTTGAAAGCGGTGATTTGCTTTACGTGGATATTTCCGAAAATTACTTTGCCGCCGATGGTCTTTATGTTTTCACCTTTGACGGCCAAACATTCGTCAAGCGTTTGCAAAAAGTGGGAAAAGAAATGCTCGTCATTTCCGACAACCCAACCTACAAAGAATGGACGTTCACGCAAGATGACGATGTTTTTATCCACGGCAGGGTAATATTCAGCATGCCGATGAAGTGGCGGAAGTGGTGATTTATTTTAATAAAACAAACCTAAGGGGAGTTTGGTTATGCAATATGAATATAAAATGATTCAAGCTGCGCCACATATTATTGCGCAAAGAAAGAATATTCAAACTGCAGCAGCAGACTATTTACAAGAACTGGTGAATGAACAGGCTAGATTAGGTTGGGAGTTTTTCAGGATAGATGATTTTTCTACTGAAGAAGCTGCAGGGTGCTTTTCAGGTGGTAAAACAACATCCAAGATTCATAAAGTTATCACTTTTAGACGTGAAAAAAATGACTAATGGCTTGGCTTAGTATTCAACTTATTTTACTTTATCAATATCTTGCACCGCAAAAAATTCGTGATGCCTGTCGGTTTGAACCGAGCTGTTCAAACTATGCAATTTTAGCCTTGCGGAAATATGGTTTCTTTCGTGGCTGGCAGATGGCAATCAATCGGCTAAAGCGGTGCAAATACCCGAATGGTGGTGAAGATTACCCTTAACGTGTATCCACTGTTCGTTTTTCAGTATCACTATAAAATTTGGACAACCTAAGAAAATGAAAATCGACCGCACTTTGCAAAATGAAGTTCTGCATTTTTTAAAATCGCATTATGACATTTTTATTGAAGAACGCTTAATTTATGCCACTTGTATTGACGGCATTGAATGCCCTGATCTAAGTGATCAGTTTGAGCTATTCTTAAAAATAAAAGTGGACATGCCAACACTCAAACACTTGCGAGAGAATTTGATTTATTTAAGTGAGCATGGATTACTAGAGCAAAAAGGCTCTAGCTACCGCATCACGCACACAGGCATTGATTTTATAGAAGATGACGGTGGATTATCCGCTATTTTGAATGTATCCACCGTAAAACTGCACCCTAGTTCAGTGGAATTGCTCATCTCTGTGATTGATGGTTCAAGCCTAAACCCGAGCGATAAGCAGAAAATGATTGATCAACTAAAATCGCTTCCTGCCGATTCCATAAAACAAATCCTGACTGAATTAGTGAATAAGGGAGTTGGCTATTTGCCTGCATTATTTGCATCATTTTATATGTAGTATAGCCACGCTCAGTGCCGCTTTTTTCTAGTACAGCCACGCCAATGTTTTTGCCTAAGTCTAAGCAAAGGCCATCGGCTTGGCTGTCTATATTAAAAAATGTGCCATTTGTGTGAAAAACTACGCTTTTTACGATTCCCATTTTATTTTACCTCTTTCTTAATTTTGATTTCTTCATCTTCTACTTTCAATTCGCATTCAATTTGACTGGTAAATCCGCCATCTGAAAGATTGTGCGTTACTCTTGTGATCAGCCAATTTGTTGCATCAATTTCGGCTTTAAAGCCTGAAAGTTCAATCGGCGTTTCTGGCATTAAATCAGGTTCACCAAAGGCGAGATTAAGGCTAAAAGTTGCCACGCCACGTTTTAGCTTATCAAAGGCGGATTTTGCGGCGGTAATGGCGGTTTTTTCGCTTGCATAGGTGTGTCGCAGTGATTTTATTTGAGAACTGTCACTTGTAATGGGTTCTTGTTGCTCAATTTCGTTGTATTTGCGTTTACTTAATCGTCTGCCTTTTACAGTGCCGTTTTTCAGCGTTCTGCCTTTCGTCATTCGCTGTTTTTTCACAATCTTGGTGTTTTCATCAACTGTCACTTCGCCACGCTTGCCGCTGTCCGTATCGTGCCAATACGCCCGCACGGCTTTGTAGTTTTCACTTTCAGCAATGGAAAAATTGTAGTTGTCGCCATTCTTGCGGATGATTTTACGCAGTGGAATATCTTTCCCTGTGGCGGTTTTTCCTTTGCCTAATGGCATAAAGAGCAACGTGCCATTTTTCACCGTACACATTGCCCCGTGTTCTTCCGCAAGGCGTGTCAGCAAATTGATGTCGCTTTCGTTGGTTTGGTCGATGTGGTCGATTAAGCGGCTTGCAAGCTCTTTGCCACTTGGCTTTTGAGCTTGTTCCCCTGTGCAATTTCGTTGACGATTTCGCCCAATTTCTTTTGATGAAATGACCGCTCTTTCTGTTCAGTGAACGTGCCTTTTAAATCTGCGGCTCTTGCCCGAATGGTGAGCTTATCAGCAGATGATGCGCCGCCAGAAAACTGCACTTCATCGACCGAATATTTCCCTTTGTCAATCAGCGGTGCGCCTTTCCAACCAATTGCAAGGCTGATTGTGGCATTGCGTGGCGGCAAAGCCAATTTGCCGTCATGGTCGGATAATTCTAAGTCGAGCGTGTCCGCTTCCAGTCCGCGATTATCGGTTAAAGACAAGTTGATCAGACGGCTTGATACCACTTGCGTGATGTCTTGCTGTTTGTTGTCTTTCGTGATGATCACCACTTTAAAAGCGGGGGTGCGGTGATTGTCGTTAAAATCTAAGCCTAACATTACAGATTACTCATTAAACTGTCTGCAATGGCAATCAACATCGGATCGTCAGTGCGTTTAAGGTTCATCGTGAAGTCAATGGCACGGGGTGCGCCATCACCAAAGAATTCTGTGCGGGTTTCTTGGATGTTTTCAATCACAAAAAAGCCGATAATCTCAAAAGTTGCACCATCAATCAGCGGAAATGCACCGCCACTGTCCGCCATTAATTCCAACGCTTTAATGGAAAATCTGCCGCCCGTGATTTCAGGGATAAGTCGCCCGCCGATTGTCACGGTTTCGCTTTCCTTACCGGTGAATTGTGATTTCGGCATCGCACCCACAATCGCATTGGTTGGATGTCGCCACGTTGATGTGCGGTCTAAGCTTTGGAAAGGCACGGTTTGCCGTGTAAAAACGAACATCCCAAGTGCGGCTAAAGCAAAGTTTTGAAACATGCTAGCGTTCCTTTACGTGTAGTTGGATAAATGTTAATGCAATGGCAATGGCAATAATCCAACCCCAACCATTAATGTTGTGATACATCAAAAACGCGGCGCAAACTGTTGCGGTGATAATTGATAAAAAATAGAAAAAGAAGATTAAAATCGTGGCCATAATTATTCCTAAAGAAAAGTACGGTCAAAAAATCCCGTGATTTCTGACCGCACTTGGTGAGTTAGCGAATGAGAAAGGCAATGCCGAAAATCACAAGCAACCAAAATGAGATGGAAAGAATAAAGATTCCACGCCATACAATATGCCGTGGCATATTTAATACATAATCAATCATTTTCTGTTTCATTTCGTTCCCTTGCTTTTTCTCGCCATGTCATCAATTCGGCAAATGTCATTTGCTCAAAGGCTTGTGGTTGCCAATGGAAAATTAATGCAATGTCCGCCATGGCATCTTCTACCGTGGCGGCTATCATTATTCGGTCGCTTCCGCTTCCGAATTCTTCCCTAAAAAACCGACAGCCACCGCCGCAAGCTCGGTGAAGTCTGCCACTTCCATTGTTGAGAAGTCAGATTTGTGCAATACCGGATTTGTCACGCGAGTGAGCAACACTTGCAATGCGTCCACGTCCATTTGCAACACGTCAAACATTTTTAAGCCTTTTAATGCCGGCACGGTGGGTTTGTTGACGGTGATTTCAGTGATTTTGTTTTCTCCACGCACAAGTGGATTAGTTAATGTGATCACTTTGCTGTTTTCGTTTTTCATGATTTCTACCTTTAAAAATGCCACGCTTTAAGCGTGGGGGAGTGATTTAATAAAAGCCCCTTGCGGGGCTAGGTGGTGATTAGATGCCAATCGCTGAACGGTGTTCTGCCAAACGGTCAGTGCCGCCGACAATAAAGATTGAGTTGAGCAAATCAATCTCGACCAAATCTTTGCCGTTTTCGATGATTTTGTAATAGGTTAATGGCACGGTGTAGCTTTGTTCGGTGTCATCGCCTGATTTGCTTGTGCCGTTGTCAATTTCGCTGAAACGACCACGCATAATCAATTCAATGGCGGTGACTTCTTCGGTGTCGTCTTGTTGATATGCACCCGCAAAACGTAATGCAGAACCGTCAATTTTGCCGCCAAATTCTTTGATGAGTTCGGTCATATAACCGCCCATTTTGAATTGCGCTTCCAAGCCTTCCACGCCTAAATTCACTTTCACTGGACCAATCATGCCGCCTGCACGGTATTCTTCCAGTTTCATTGCCAATTTAGGTTGGGTGATTTCTGTGACTTGGCCACGGTAAGAATTACCGTCCGCCAAGAAGTTCATGAGTTTTAATTTACGTGGTAAAGCCATTTGTTATGCTCCTACTTTGGCAATCTCTGCGGCGAATTCCACAAGGTATTCATCGCTGATGTATTGGTTAAAGCCTAATTGTTCTAATGGCGGAACAGGACAGTAATCATAAGACACAAGCAGTTTTGCATCTTTTAAGGTGGCGGCGGTGTTCAGTGATGAATTGATAAATGCTTTACCGCCGACTAAGTAACCTTTCGCCACATATTCACGCCATTTCGCATTGATCGCTTCCACGATTTCTTTCACCAACATCACGCTGATGTTTTTATCCACTGCCCAATCAAAAGATTGGGCGATAGTGTCTTTCAACACTTGTGCGGTGCGGGTGTAGTTTTCGTAGATGAACAATTTGTCGGCTGAACAGGTGCGCAATCCCCACAACTTGAAGCCATTGTGATTCACACAACAAGTGATGCCTTGTTCGTTCAAGTAGTTGACATCGGTCGCACTGTCGTTAATGTCAAATGAAAGTGGTTTAGTCACGCCAGTGACGCCAGTTAAACCTTTGTTAGAAATGCAAGTGTGCCAGCCATATTCTTTATCTTGATACGCACGCATTGCCGCCGCACGGACAACTGCATAATCCACTTCGGTTGCTTTAGTGTTCGGGTTGAACGATAAGAAGTCACCGAAAATCAGCATTAATTCACGCTGTGAGAAATTACGGCGATAAGTCACCGCTTCTTCTTTGGTTTTGGCTGATCCGCACGATGCATACACAAAGCCATTCAGTTTTTTCGCCACGCTTAAAAGCTCGGTGGTGACATCTTGGCTGTCATACTTCGGCACGCAGAAAATACGCGGTTTCACGCCACAAACGGCAGCAGATACCAAGAACGCTTTTAAGCCAGTGTAATTGCCGTCGCTGTCCACTGTTCCGATGACGTTTGCTTTCATGGTGCTTTCATCGTCGTTTTCTTCCACACGAATGACGACCACTTTACAATTCACGATGTCCGCAATGCCATCTAACGCACGGGATAATGTGCCTTGTTTACCGGCTTTCGCTTGGACTTCGGCGGTGATACCTGTTAAAAGAGTGGGTTTATTGAGTGGGAAAACAGTTGCGTCTGCATCTGCTGCCGTTGCCACTAAACCGATCACGGCAGTGGATGATGTGGTGAGTGTTCGCAAGGCTTCGGCAATTTCCGTTACCTTGACCCCATGGAGATATTCATCAGACATATTTTAGCCCTATGGTTTCTATTGGTTAAATAATGTCTTTATTGTGATCGAGAGAATGTGGCAGTGCGAGCGGTTGGAAGTGTGAAAAACGGGGTAACAAAATGCGGCCAAAATTGACCGCATTTTATTTAAATTAAGGCAGAACTTCAGGGAATGGGTCGTCAGTTATCCAACTGACGACTGGAAGACGCATATAATCAAGGTCTGTTGTTGGTACTTTATCCCTAAATCTTAACTCAATATAAGCTCTATCGCCTATACTAGCAACATATACAGTAGCAATTTCATCGCCGTCATCGCTATAAAACGGAAGCATAATAGGCGTGCGTGTACGGAAGCCAACTGGTATTCTCGGAGGGGGTAAAATATCCATTCGCTTGGCGTGATTTTTCCTCGTAAATTTAGGATTACTGCTCCCGTAAAAAGAAATAGTGTCCCAACGCCCCGCATAGAAAGAACACTCAACTCTGTTATTCACTCGTCTTAAATGAATAGCCCCTTCTTTAATATTTACAGAAATGTTAGATAGTCGTCTAATACCTGTATCACCCGATATAACAGTCCACTGTCCATTTTGCTTTTGCCATAGGTATGCTCCAACGCCTGCACCGTTTGTTGAGTTATAAAAAGTTCCGTTTGGCTCATTACCTTTAATCTTATTTTCATAAACGTTAGACCCATTAAGAAACCTTGTTGTGTCAGGTTTATCGGGTCTGCCGTCTCCAGTGATGATATTAGAATTTGTAGGTTGTGCAGAAATGCCAGTCGGAATCTTATTCTCAACTCGTCTAACTTCACTTCCTATATATTCTGCTAACTCTGTAATTGCTGTATCAAACGCCATTATTTGTTATAACCTCGATTGTAGGCTTCTTTAAGGTTAATTCCGTCCAACACTGTAAATTTACCAACAAGAAGTGACAAAGATTGATTTGTTTGAGTTATTTTTTGAACCAATTTATTTAAGCCATCTTCACCTGTTTGAATGTTCTTCAACATATCGCCAAGCTCTTTGATGGTGTCAATGCTTGCATCAACTTGTCCGCCTAAAAGCTCATTTTTTACATCGGCTTTCGCTTGATTTAAAAGCTCAAGAATTTTCTTGGCTGATAATGTTGCTGTTTCATTTGTCGCACTATCATTAATGCCGGCCGCACTGCTTGATAGGCTGTTGATTCGCTGATTCATCTCATTGATTGCGCCAACAATCGTATCTTTCTGAGTTGTGGTTAGGCTTTGCATTTCCCCGATTAGCTTGATAATCTCTTTATCTTTCATCCCCACAAATTCAGCAAATTCTGTGATTGTTTGATTAAATTCTTGTCTTGCCATTAAAGCGCTCCGATGTTGTAGTGAATAATTAATTCGTTGATGTTTGGTAATGTTCTTGTGTCAAAATCGCCGCCGATATTGGCATATCCTTTTTGGACGGTGATTTTGTGTTGTTGTTTAGGCTTGAGTGTCACTTTGTGTTTGGCTTTCGCCTTAGTCTTTATACACATTTCACCCCCTTGTGACATCCCGTTTTAACCGCACTTTGCCACCGCAAAGGGTGCTAATTAATCCGTTCTTGTCAGTTTGTTGCAAATCCCAACTTGCCACCGACCAATCTGCATTTTCTGTTTGATCGTGCGACACGTGCAGTGTGATTTCGTTTTCTTTAACGGTTAAGCCATTTGATGTTGATAGCTTAATGGTTTCTGATTGACTTCGTTCCGGCACGATATGCAAATCAAATTGACTCCCTGTAAAGTCCATTGGGGTGTCGTCATCATTATTGAAAATGAGTGTTTCAAATTCGTCATCCCCACGGATCCAATCAAAAATTATTTCATTCATTTTTCATTCCCTTGATTGAACCGATAATCGCGCTGTTTGCCGTTTATTTCGCTTTCGTATGCGGTTTTGCAATGGTTTTTATCTCTAAACAATCCATTGATGAAACGATAGAGTACACGCCACCGTTTTTTCGGTTGTTCGGCTAAAATAGCCCCACGATAGGTGCGACTTGATAATGTTTCGTCTGCTGCTCCGCCTGTTAAGGCATTGAATAGCTGGTCGATAGCGATTAAATTATGATAAGCGTAGTTCTTTAATTTGCTTGGAATTTCCATTCTTCAATTTCCTTTCCAAGTGCGGTTAGTTCTTCTAGTGTTTTCGTGGCAAGCAAGCGATCTTCAAACGCTTGGCGTTGTCCGATAATGACACCAATAGCGACCGCAAACTGTGATGCTTTCTCTATAACTTTCTCAACTAACACATCAAAAGGAACGCCACGCACTCTTGCGATTTGTTTAAGCATTGGGGTGTCAGCTTTATTATCAGCTTTCCATGCTAAGGCTTCTTTCTCTTGGCGATAGAAGCTTTCAATCTCTGTTTGCGGATAGCCAACCAGCAAGCTAGATTTAAGCGTATCGGCTTTATCGGCAAGCGTGGCGAGTAAGGTTTCTTTGCGTTGCATAAACAGCTCGACAATTTTCGCTTCATCTTTTACCCATCCTGTGCCATTCCACTTGCAAGGCTCGGCAAACGGTGCAAGTGCGGTTAAATTATCAGGTAGTTCACCTAGTGCGGTATGTTCTACTTTTTCGCCTGTTTCCTTGCTGTAATATGTGCCACGGTGATCTGCTTGATATTGCCAACTGTTATCTGCTCGCACAATGACAAAGCCTTGTTTGGGTTTTGGCGGTGCATCTAAATAACTGCCCGCCGCAAGACTTCCGCCTGCGCTGACATACTCGGTTGTTTCTTTGGTGTAAATCCCTTGTGCGTCAGTGCAATACACGGTGATTTCACCGCTGGTTTCGGCAAAGCCGTCTTGATTAAATGTTACGGTCATGTTGTACTCCTTATTCGGCTAAGCAGATGTAGTGATAGGCGATGTTGCGTGGGCGTACACCAAATGCTCCCCATCCCCTTGTTGAGCTTGGCGTTGATAAAATTCTACTAACGCCTGATTCCGCAGTATATTTGTCTTGGATCGCTTTATCTCTTGTGTCAGTATCATTGAATGCATTCAAGACAAAACCAACATTAGGGTAATCATTTCTATTTAATAAATCGGCAGAAGCGTGTTGTGCAGCTTGCTGAACTGTCGAATCATCTAACATAACGATACCTGTTGCAGCTAAATTGGCGATATTATTATCAATAGCCATAATGGTCGGTTTTTGATCGCTTAATAAAGCCCGATTTCCATCTACACCCCGCCCATTATCCAAGCCTCGGATAAATTCGCCACGCATATCAGGGAGTGTGCCTGATGGGTATATCAACGCAAGCTTAGGATAGCGTAATTTGTCAAATCTTTGCCCATTCATGGCCAAACAACCTTGTGGGACGGTAGAGAGCGGATAAGGAATCGGAATGCCAATAAATAAATCATGTAAAGCATTAAAATCAGTGGCGTTGGCTTTTTCCCCGATTGCTGCAAGCAACGTCGCTTTCAAGTTTGCATCACCTGCTAATGCTTTGGCCAATTCTTCCAGTGTATCCAATGCAGCAGGCGCAGAACCTACCAATGCGGCAATTGCGGATTTAACAAATTCGGTTGTCGCAATTTGTGTATTGTTCGTGCCTAATGCGGCTGTCGGGGCGGTTGGGACACCCGTGAGCGCTGGACTTGCTTTTGACGCGTAGCCTTTGCGGTCTTGATTAATGGCATCTACTTGACCTTTTAAATATTTGGTTCGGTTGGCGAGTTGTTTAGCTTGCACGTTAATTACGCCAAGTTCGCCACCTAATACCTTGTCTTGTTTTTCAATGAGATAGACATCATCTTCCCATTGTTGTTGTTCGGTAATTTTCCCCATTTACACTTCTCCAAAAGTAAAGTTTCCGTCGAAATTAATTTCGCCATCCCAACGATGACCGGCCCTTGTAAAATTAAACGCAACCAAATGACAACGCGCAGGGGTATTTTCATTTAAAATACGGCGCACTTGTTTTGATTCTTCAATAGTAATGGGCTGATGTAACACAATTTTGTATTCTGCCCAGTGCATTTCTTCATGCTCAAAGGTGTCTGAGCCATCAAAAGTTAGTTCACCATTCCATGTTTTAAGCGATTGGTTTTCGATAATATCCACTTCGCCATAACCCACTGACTTCATCACGCGTCGAATGGCTGAAATTGTTCCTTTATGTTTATGAACGTGAATGCTATTTAAAATGGCTTGCCGTTTATTATCTTCGCTCCAATCATCGTCCCATTCATCAATTGAGAGTGACCAAGCAAGCCACGTCAATAAATTCACGGGGCAATGGTCAGCGTTCCATAAAAGGCGAATGGGGACAGGAATTTCCGCAATGGCTGAAAACGTATTCGATAATTGTTTTTCTAGCTTGCTTGACCCCGTAGGTAGTAGATAGCTATTCATCTCTACCACCTACGTTGACTTGAATTTGTGTGCAATATGCTGCTTGGTGAGGTTGTACGATTAAATCTGCAAGCGGTTTGGTCAGTTTTACGTTCTGTACGCCTTCTTGATGTAAGGCGGCATAAATGCCTGAAAGCGTAATATCAATGCCAAGCAAGTGTTGCTTATTTGCATAATTGGCGATGGCTTGATTAACATTTGCCATAACAACGCTTTCTAGTACAGTTGGATAAAGTGTGATGGCAGCTTGAATTTCATAAGGTAAAATCACCGCACTTTCGACTAATACCGTATCAGTCAATGGGCGAATATGTTCGGCATTTAACTGTTCTTTTACCGCATTAATTAAATCACTGTCGGCTGTGCCTTGACCTTCTGTTGATAATATAGCAACTTTCACCGTGCCTGCAGTTGGGCTTGTTACATCAACGTCTTTCACTTTTGTAGAGGTAGAAAGTGCATGGAATTCATAGCTTGCGCGACTGCCTGCTGTGGTTAATCCTTCTAATGACATTTGAATGCGTGTTCTAAATCGTTCATCATCTTCATATTTAGCGGGACTAGGTGGTGTGCTTTTTAAATCTTCTGCTTGAATAATCAATCGAGTGACGCCAAATAATGCGCCTAATTGATCTAAGTCTGAGCCTGTCGCATAGGCAAGCATTACTGCCTTGGCTGATTCATTAATATTTGTTCTTAGCAAGAGTTCTAAATAAGCATTTTCTTCAAGCAATTTAACCACTGGTTCGCTTTCTAACTGTAAGCGAGCTTGCCAATGTTGGCGCATATCGTCATTTTCTTGTAATGACAGGAATTTAGCTTTTCGTTGAGCAAGTAAAGTTTCATAACTGAGTTCTTGCACAACTTTTGGTGCGGGGAGTTTTTTTAAATCAACTAATTCGCTCATTCTTACCGCCTAGCCATACATCATCATAATTGATGACGTTGTTTTGATTTTTTGTTCTGCCCACAATGGAGCAAGTGATGCCGTTTTCTGTAAGTTGTGGTTTAAATTGGCTAATCGTCACGCGTGGTTCCCATTTGTGTAATGCCATCACCGCACTTGCGGCCAGTTGGAGCAACAAAGCGTGGTTCATCGGTCTGTCAATGAGTTCCGGAATACGACTGCCATACTCTCTGCGTTGTAAACGTGATCCGATTGGTGTCAATAAAATGTCTGCGATTGACTGCTTGATGTGTTCCGTTTCGCTTGTGATTTTCTCGCCTGTAAATCGATTCATTATTCAGGCTCTCCAGTTTTATCTTTACCTTTTGAAACATCTTTGTGTTTATGTTTCATTTGACTAATTCCGCCCGCTATCATGTCGCCTGTTGATGTCACTTCCCCATCAATATTCACATTGCCTTTAATGTTGACAGTGGGGCAGTCGATATTGATTTGATTAGCTGCTTTGATATTGGCGGTGTTTATTCCTGTTACAACCAAGCTGCTATTTGCTTGGTTGTAGGTAATTTTTGCGCCATCGGCAAATTCGATCACGTGTTCATCTGCTGAATGGCTTGGGCTGTTTTGAGTGTAAAGCCCTGTAATGATGCATGCTGTTGTCAGTTCACCGCTTGCCGCCAAGATGACACATTGTTCGCCTTGTGTTGGCGGTGACCATGTTTTTGTCGTGCCTGATCGCATTGTGATGAATGGGATGAAATCCGTTAATATTTCACCGCACTTTACCCGTGCTTTTGCTTGTTCATAATCGACTTCGGCAATTAAGCCAAAGCGGATAATGCTTTCAATTCTGCGGTTGTTATCGGCTGACATGGGCGGATTTCTACTTGTAATAATTGCCCCTATTTTTGGTGAGTTTGTTTAATTTTGCGAGTGTGTGGAAGTGTGAAAAAGGTGGTAACAAAAAAGGGCCTTCGCCCTTTTGTTTTTATGCCCGATCTGTCATTCGACTTCGCATTCTTGCTTGTTGTTGTCGGTTGATTCGTTCAAGCTCTGCGGCGACAAGTTGGGCGATTTGTCGTTCATTTTGCCCTGCTTGTGCATTAATGGTGATATTGACCGCCATTGGTTGCATAGTTTGGCTGATGCTTGGACGTGCTGAAATTGGCGGTCTGTTATCCACCTGAATTGGTGCTGCAGTGGCAAGTCCGATACCTAAACCGCCCGCAATTAAAGCTTGCTTGCCGTAATTTAAGGCGTTCAGCGTGGCGATGCCTAGACGATTTGTGGCTTCTTTGGTCATGATGTATTCACCACCGTGGAAAATGCCTTTTGGCTCGTATTTCCCGCCATTCCCCGCATAACCGCCTGACCATCTATTTACATTTGGCACATCTAATCCTGCACCAGTCATGAAATAGTTTCCTGCAGCACTGTTATTCATGGCATTAGCTGTGGCATTTGATACTTTTTGTTTTGCTGCGTCGATTGTTTTCCCAATGCCTTCAAGCGTTGGCATATTATCAAGCACCCACTTAATGCCATCCATCAACCATTGCAAAGGTTTTGTCACTAAATCAATACCTGCAGCAAGCCATTCGCCGAATTTCTTACCTGCACTAGCGGCAGCATCTAAATCTTCTTTTGTGCTTTGTACTGGCGCAAGTAGGTTAGTGAACCAGTTAAAAGCACTTTCAATCCAACCGACAAGCGGCTTGAATTTGTCTATGACGGGTTGTAATCCTGATTGTAGCCCGCTTAAAAATCCACTAAAGAATGAGCTAATCGGCTGCCAATATTTAAAAATGGCAATACCTGCAGCAATGATAGCGGCACCGATAGGGGATAATGCAAGTCCCACAAATTTAAGCGGTGATAATAATCCACGAACGATTGCACCGCCAATTCTTGGCAATATCACGCCTAAATTTGCCAATGCCAAGCCTAACCGTGCGATAGGGTATAAGACAAAGCTTAAAACCGTGCTTAATGCCCCGAAAATCGTCAATGCTCCGCCGATTGCTCCCGCAATCATTACAATGTTTGATGTGAGTTTTGGATTTTCAATAATCCAATTTTTAACCCGATCAATTACTCCGCCGATTTTATCCATTAAGCGTTCAAGCGTTGGTGCGAGAGTTCCCCCAATGACAGAATTGAGATTGAATAATCTATTTTTAAAAATGCCCCATTTAGAAGACAAGGCTTTCATTCTTGTGTCAAATTCACGCCCCATTGATCCTTTTGCCGCTTCGCTGTTTGCCAGTTCAATTTGTCTGCGCCATTCTTCTGTATTTGAGACTAACAATGCGAGTGTTTTTGTATGCTCCGTGCCGACTAAATCTGCAATGGTGCCTAGTCGTTTTGATTCAGGTAGTTTTTTGAGTGCATCCACGATTTTAAAAATCGTTCCTTGTGCATCTTTAACCATGCCTAATTCAACAGCATTTGCACTTAACCCTAACGCGGCCAAGCCATTCTTAACGGGCTTTTTCTTACTTGCTTGTGACAAGCGCGTGAAGATCGCATTGACGGCTGTCGCTGATTGTTCTTCTGCCGCCCCTGCAGTTTGCAATGTTGAACCTAACGCCGCCATGTTCTTTTCACTAATATTAGCGATGCCAGAAATACCCGAAACTCGGTTCATAAATCCGATGATTTCTGTTCCTTTAGAAATGGCGTTATCATCAAGATAGTTAATGGCATCGGCCAGTTCGCGTGATGCTTGTGCTGATAGTTTAAAGTTTTTTGTTACTTTCCCGTATTGTTCGACAAGTTCATCCGGATTCGCCGCATCAAATGCTGTTGCCATTTGTGTATTTAATCGCACAAATTCTGCAAGCTGTTCTTTTGGCACGTCCATTCTTGCCGCGCTTTCAATCATGTTGGCAATTTGCACGGTTGTGAGTGGCAATTCTTTTGATAGATCCTGAATATTTAATTTCCACTGTTCAAATTCAGGCGTGAAATTCCCTGCGTCATCTTTCAAGCCTTGCACTTGTCTTGCTACGCCAACCATGGCATCTTCAAAGCTCATAAAATCACGCACTGAACCAACTAAAGGTGCAGTGATGGTCGCGCCTGCTGCAAGTGCTTGCGCACCGACAATTTGAGCTTTGCTGTTAATGTCTTTGAGATTATCGACTTTCCCACGATAGCGATTATATGCCGCCTGTTTAGCATTTAACTTGCTCAATGCGGCTGATTGGTTGCTAATCTGCTGATTTGCCGCGCTCATTTTGCTTTTTAATTCGCTTTGACGCTGTGCAAGTGTCTTTGATGATAATCCTGCAGCATTAAGTTCTTGGCGAGTTTGTTTTAATTTATTCGCAGTTGATGTTTGTTCTGTGGTTAATTTTTTGACGGCTTGTTGTGCGGCCAATACTTTATTTTTGAATTGCTCGGTTGGATTTTTCGCACTGTTTAATTGATTGGTGTATAAGGCGGCTTTTTGTTTAGCTTTTGCCACTTCATTATTGAGTGCGCTTAATTTGTTTTTTAATGGATTGATCGTTGCCGCATACTTTTTGATAGCCGCTTCGTTTTCGCGTTCTGCCTTGCTTAATTGCGCGCGAACGTTTTTATTTTCTTTCAATTTCTTTGAAAGTTCAGACACACTTTTGCTTGCACTCTTTAATGGTGCAGACATTTTATCAATGGCATTGAGTAAAACTGATAATTGCAAATTGTTCATAAAAGCTCGCTTAAATACTTAATTGTTCAATGACTAAATCTTCGATGATGTCTAAATCGCTTTGGCTAAAGCCTAACAATTCACGCCGTGCGTATCGCACTTTGAAATCTTTTGTTTTTGATGGGCTACTCATTAAGCCGTATTGATGCACTTTTGCGATCATTGCGCTTGACCCATTAAACCCGACCGACACTTCATTGGCATTACTTTGAATTTTGAAATATCTTGCTGTTCTTAACTTTGCAAACATGGCTTTTCGTTTAATTCTGCCTTTCTTTTTCCCAAATTCTTTCCTTGGTTTTCTTGGCTCAAATGCTGTGCCGTCTGGGTTTTCTTGACGTGCGATGCGGGCTTGTTGATTTTTTCTTAAAGCTTGCGCAATGTTGCGTGCTAACTGTCGGCGGGCTTGCGGTGAGAGATTATTAATCAGTGCGTTCAGTTTCGCTTGGATTTCTTCCACCGTTGCCATTATTCACCGCCTTTGAAAATCAAATGTTCATCGTCTATTTTTTCAAGATAAACTTTCAATGTGTTTAATGTTTCCCATTCCGGTGCGGTTGGTTCGGTGGCGTAAGTCATCTGCACGTTTTCGCCCACTTGTTTTGCCACAACGCGTTCGGTAAGTTGGATTTCAAACGATACGTCCGCTGTGTTGTTATTGTTGTAATCCATTTGGAATTTAAAGGCGTTTTCGCTGCGTTGCGGATTTTCGAATAGTTCAGGTTGGTTTTTTCGTAAGTACGCATTAATCGGCACGATTAGGCTTGCAATATCAAAGGCAAAATCGGTGATGATGATGTTAAGCGTGTAACGATACTCAAAACTTAGTGATGTGCTGCCAGTTGCAACAACTTGACCGCCGTCAACATAAAGCTGTAAGCGGTCAGGATTTTTTACAAAGTCTTGGTGACTTTGTTCAAGGATTTTGCGCAGTTGGTTTGGCTTTTTCATTTTGCGTATCTCTGCAAATTAATGGTCGGCTGTCTTTATCTACGGCAACAATCAAATGTCCAGTATCCGTCATCAAATAGCCTACTTGATGAATGCATACTTCTGTTATTCTTCCATCAGGGTAATTTGAATATTTACCAAGTGGACCATCTCTAAATGGTACGGTGTACGTATTTGCTAAACATGGCAATGAAGCGGCAATAGCGAGATAAAGAGTGGTTTTTCTCATTTTCTGAAATTCCGTTGTTGCATTTCATATTTTTGCTGACAATCCACGCAACGGTTTACGCCTTGAATTAATTGGCGGCGTTTTTCAGGAATGGGGATGTCGCAATCTTCGCAATAAAACGCACTGATTGCTTTAAAAGTGCGGTGTTTTTTTAACGCAATATCACGTGTCATTTGTTCGAGTTCTTGCGCACGGTCAAATTGATCGGTCATTGTTTTTCCTGTTTATTAAATTCATCAATGCATTTCTTTAATGCTTGATTCTCAACAATGCATACACTTAGCTTTTGTTGGCTTTGTAGATAAGCGTTAGCCAAATCCCCGTTTGTTTTAATTGTGGCGGCAAATGGTGTACATTCTGCAACTTGCGGGCATAGAATTGGCTGTTTAATGATTTTCGGTGTAGTTGAACACGCCGCTAACATCATCAGGGATAAAAGTGTCAGCCCAATCTTGGTGTTTTTTAAGTGCATTTTTTAAATCCTGTGTTTGCTTGGTTTGAGAGATTTTTAATTGATTAACGGCTTCCGTGAGTGCTTTTTGTTGCTCATTGAATTTATCCACGCTTTCATTTAAGGCAATGTAAGACGCTTCCCATTGTTGTTTTAATTGTTCTTCTTTTGCTGCTTCAGCTCGCCAGTGGTTAGCTTGCCACCCTTGAAACAGGATAATTGCCACAAGCATGAGCGGGCCAACCAATAAAATGTATTTTTCTTTTTTCGTTAAGAACCCAAACATAATGCTTTCTCCTTTTGTCGTCTTTCAATTAAGCCTTTCAGTGGAACGCCGTTTGCATAAATCCATCGTTCAAATTGACCGCACATGGCTTTGCTATATCCTTTCCGTGCCATTTTAAAAAGCGTGCTGTTTTTTAAGTTCCCGCATCCTGCATTAAAGGTAATTGACACTAAGGCATCAAATGCACCTTGCGGCATTGCTTGACCGTTTGCATACGTATTCACACATTTTTCGGCTTGTTTAATTCCCTTTGTAAAGGCATTTGCAATTTCTTCATCTGTATAGACTTTATGTGGAATGACCTTTTCGACTGCATCAGTGGTTCCTAGCCCGAATGTTAATACATCTGCAGGGCAGTTATATGGCACTCTTTGACATCCTTCTGCATTGCCAGTCAATAGCAAGCCTTTTTCTGATGTTCTAATTTCATGCCCGTGTAAAGAGAGTGCCAATCCTACAATCGCCACAACACTGCATGCATATTTCGCTGTTCGTTTAATCATGGTGATGGCTCCGTTGGTTTAATTCTTTTTCTTTTAATTCAAAATCTTTTTTCTTGTAATACCAATTCACAAGGAATGTTGCGACGCCGATCACAATACCTGTTGCTGATGCGACGTCAGCCCAATTTACATTTGAAAACATATCCGCAATGCGTCCGATGAAGAAGGCAAATAATCCTGATATGTAAGATGCTCTTGATGGTGTGTCGTGCATATCAGCTCCAAAGTTGTATAGTGTCACTTGCCACGCTGATCTTTTCCGTGTCAGTTTCTGGCAATATTACTGGTGTTCCGATGGGAATGACGGGTTTATCCATTAAGTGCGGGTTTAATTCGCACGCAATTTCTAACAGTCCTTCACTGCGGCCAAAATAGCGATAAAGAATGGCGTCCAAGTTGTCATTTTGTTGTGCGTAAACTTCCATTAAATTAACTCCGCATCGACCCGTCTTTTGCCGATGATGTCACTAATGGCAAAGCGTGCGTCTCGTCTTAATTCGTTGATGCTGTCTTTGAGTAAATCCATTTTCTTTTCACCATCGTTTGTGCTGTCATAGCTTGCGTAACGCTCATAAAGGTTAGCAAGTGCCAAACAGTTCACCGCACGTTTATAGCGATAAATCAACACGCTTTCGCCATTGACTGATGGTGCAGGGATTTGTTCAAGGAAGTGATGTTCGCTTTGTGCTCTGAATGTAGATAATTCATCATTCACACTGGCGATGGCTTCAATCAATGCATCTTGCAAGCGTTGTTCGGTGATTGTGCCGTCTGCACGATATTGATTGCGAAAAGCAGAAAGAGAAATGTCAGGGAAAAAATCATCGTTCCGAATAATATCTTCGCCTGTTCCGTAATCTTCCAGTTGTTTTTGCACTGCAGCCATCTCATAGTCAGGGGCAAGTTTTACTGATAGAGATCCGTCGCTCATGTTTTCCTTTATAAAAAAAGTCGGGTGAGGATTAAATCAAGCACGGCCAAAAATCCGTCAGAATTTGACCGCACTTTTAATCCGCCCGACGGGTGCGTGGTTTGCTCGTTATCAAATCCGATTATTCATCGGCTTTGCTTAATTTTTTACGTAATTTTTTAATGTCGCCTTTCACGCCAATTTTTTGATCTAAACCTAAAGCACGTTCAAGGTATTGCAAGGCTTGTTCAGGGTTCTTTTCAACCAATAACAAACCTAATTCCCGCAATAATCGCGCGCGGCTTTCATCTGGCATGTCACATTCAGCGGTGATGCGTTGTACTTGCTCTAAGTAAGCCACTTCAAATGGCTGATTGGCGGCTTGTGCGGTTTTTGCTTGGTCTGCAAATTCTTCCGCCAATAATGTGCCAAGTGTTCGCGTAAACGGTTCAGGCAAACGTAAATCATGGAATACGGCATAATCCGCAATCTGCAAGGCAAGGTGATATTCCCCGCAGTCGATTGCCCACACGCACCATGTCATTAAAACGTTATCTTGTTTGCCTGTGCCGGCAGATAACGCCCCTGTAATCCATGGCAGATAGTCGGGCAAAATTTGCTTTTTAAATGCGGCTTTGCGTTCGGTCGATTGGATGTTTTTCAAATCCTTTCGATGTCTCGCAAGAATACGGCACATTTTTTCGTATTCCGTGAAGTCGCTTAGATCTTCGGTTTCTGCCGCATTAGCGATAGCGGCAGAAACTTCAAGAAAGTGACGTTTAGTTGGTCGCATTATGATTACGCGTGAGTTGGTGCATCAAGAACGGTGATATTTTTCGCCATCGCCACTGCTTCGTAGTTTTCCACTACATAAGCTTCATTGGATGACAAGTAATCTTCCACACGGTTGCGTTTCGGCGCGTCTTTTAAGTGACGGCGCATACGTTCGTCTTGCACATAGATTGACAAGTTGTCAAGTGATGTCACTAACACAGTGCCTTTAGGGAAGAATGGCACGCTTACGGCTTGTAAGCCGCCAACTCGTTTTTGGCTGACTACAATGTTGCCCGCTGCTTGTTCGCTTGGTTTTGATTGGTTGATAAGCGGGAAGTATTTGTCCGCTAACAAATCACTGCCCATAATTGCCACAAGTTTTGTGTCGTCACGGTATTGGTCAGGGATGAAATCTTCTTTTAATGCAAAGACTAATGCATCAAGATTTTTGTATTCTTTACCTTCACCGATTTCGATTTTGCCTGTGCCGCTTTTCGCTTCTTTCATCACACGTGCAGTGGCTTTTTCTTCGATTTGAACTAACCAACCTTTGTTCACGTCTTGCAATAATGGATTTGATGTGCGGTTGGTTGTTGCCGCCACGCTTGTACCGTTCCAACCGATCATGATACGGTCTAATGCAATTCGCTGTGCTTTTAAGTTACCGATTCGCGCCGCAAAGTCAGGGAATTTCGCCCAACTGTCTAACGTTGCATAGTTTAAATGCGTGTCAAAGTTGGTTTGCTCGCAAGAATATAAGTTTTCTTGCAAGCTGTGGATATCCGTGGTTTCACGTGCTTTGGTGTTGGTATCGGTACGGCTTGCAACAGGTGAAAGCACGCCTAAACGCAATGCGGCACCTTTCATTTCAGTAACAGGCACAACATTGATGCGTTTTAAGAAATCGGAACTTTCAAGCACCGCGTTTTCTAATTTTTGCTGCATTGTTGGTGTGACGGTGAATTGCCCGCCATTTGCAACAAATGCCACATCTTCGCCGTTATCTTGTGCGACACCTTCAATGTAAGCTTGGAATTTTTGTTGGGTAAATTTATTCATTTGGTTTTTTCCTAAGATAAATTAAAAGAAGCGGCCGTCAGTTTCAGGTTTTTCACCATAAACTAATGGGCGGGTGTTTTCGGCTTGTGCCGGCTTTTGTTTGAGTTCTTCAAACGTTGCATGGATTTCTTCATTGCCCGCTTTCATTTCTTCAATGTCGGCTTGGTGATTGGCAAAATTGCCTTGAAGTGCGGTCAATTTTTCTAAGATTTCTTTTTGTTGCTCGGCTAAAAGCTCAATAGCACTGGATTGGTCTGCAAAGCGTTCATCATCCGATTTTTCTTTTTTCGCAAATAACGCTTTGATTTTTTCCAACACAGATGGGCTTTTTTCTGCTTCTTCAACAAATTCCAATTCTGTTTCAACGGCAGCGGTGAAGATGTTTTCCGCTTTTAATTTGCGGGCATTTAAGCCATTGTGCGAGAAACTTAACATTTCTGTGCCTAAGCTTGCCGGATTATCTGTAACGGCTAAACCGACTAAGTATGCCTTGCCTGTGTCTGCAAAATTGGTGTCAATTTCAACTGATGTGTAAACTTTTTGACCTTCCTTATTTAAGGCAATGAGTGCATCAGTTGGTTGAAGTTCGGCTAAAAGCTGTAACTTGCCATCTTCACGTTCTTCTGCTTTCACGGCCAAGACATCACCAAAGCAGTGAGCATTGGCAAGTTCAGGGAGATAGATAGAGAATTTGATGTGATCAAGATTGATGCGTGCGCCGTAGATGTTTTTTGGATCGTAACTTTCGGCCATTTCTTCAATCCAGTTGCGCTGAATTGTGCGACCGTCAGTTGTTGCCCCTTCTGTTGCGACAACTACCCATTTAGATTTTTTTGCCATTGGTTGTCCTTTCTGTGGTTGGTTTGGCTCAAAGATTGCCATTATTCTGAAAGGTTTAATTTTTGCGGTCTATGGGTTGTTTTTGTTGCTTTTCTGTTCACAGGTGCGCTGTAAAGACTAACGCCAGCCCCCTTTCTATTATGCGGTTGTAAATTGAAAGGATTATGAATGGACGAACAAGTTATCAATCAAGCCTCGCCCGATGTGACGGCGGAAATAAAACGAAAAGCACAACAGATGTATTTTAGCGGTTATAAAATCGCTGAAATTGCTCGTCAGCTTGATATTGCCGCGTCCACGATTTCCAGTTGGAAAGATCGCGAAAAATGGGATGATGTCGCCCCTGTTGGGCGTGTTGAATTAGCCCTTGAAACAAGATTGAATTTGTTGATTGCCAAAGAAGAAAAAAGCGGGGCAGATTATAAAGAAATTGATTTGCTTGGTCGCCAAATGGAACGCATGGCAAGAGTTAAGAAATATTCTTTCGGGGATGGCAATGAAGTGGATTTAAACCCGAAACTTGCCAATCGAAACAAAGGCGAACGGAAGAAAGCAGAACAAAATGCCATTGATCAGGAACAAGAAGAATTGTTGATCAATGGCTTTCTTGATGGAATGTTTAATTATCAGCGTGTTTGGCATAAAGCGAAAGAAAACCGCATCAGAAACATTTTGAAAAGCCGACAAATCGGTGCGACTTACTATTTCGCCCATGAAGCCTTTATTGATGCATTGACGACTGGACACAATCAAATCTTTTTGTCTGCCAGTAAAAAACAGGCGTTGCAGTTTCGCTCTTACATTGTGAACTATGCCAAGCAAACGGCAGATGTAGATTTAAAAGGCGAAACCATCAAATTGCCAAATGGTGCAGAATTGATTTTTCTTGGCACGAACTCCGCCACGGCTCAATCGTATCACGGCAATTTATATTTTGATGAAGTGTTTTGGGTGCCTAAATTTGATGTGATGCGTAAAGTGGCGTCAGGTATGGCGGCGCAAAAAATGTATCGCCAAACTTATTTTTCAACGCCGACCACGATTGCACATCCCGCTTATGCGTTTTTCTCTGGAAAAGCATTTAATAAAAATCGGGCCAAGGCGGATAAAGTTGAAATTGATATTTCGCACGAGAATTTAAAAAGCGGGAAACTTTGTGCTGACCGCCAATGGAAGCAGATTGTTACCATTAATGATGCGATGGAAGGTGGGTGCAACCTATTCAATATTGACGACCTGATCGCAGAAAACAGCAAAGAAGAATTTGAACAGTTGTTTTTGTGCCAGTTTGCTGATGATAACACGTCGGCGTTTAAATTTGCTGACTTGCAACTTTGCCAAGTGGACAGCTTAGAAGAATGGCATGATTACAAGCCATTCTATCAACGCCCATTCGGTAATCGTGAAGTGTGGTTAGGTTATGACCCCGCCTTTACTGGTGACCGTGCAGCGTTAGCGATCATCGCTCCGCCTAAAGTGGAAGGCGGTGATTATCGTGTTTTGCATTGGCAAACATTTCACGGCATGGATTATGAAGCACAAGCGAGCAGAATTAAAAGTTTCTGTGATGATTACAATGTCACCCGCATTGTGATTGATAAAACGGGGATGGGTTCGGGCGTATTCCAAGAAGTTAAAAAATTCTATCCAATGGCAATCGGTCTTGATTACAACGCTGATTTAAAAAATGAAATGGTATTAAAAACGCAAAACTTAATTCAGAAACGCCGACTTAAATTTGATGGTAACGAAATCATCACCAGTTTTATGACAGTTAAAAAACGGATTACCGGAACAGGAAAGATTACTTATGTATCTGACCGTTCAGAAGATGCAAGCCATGGCGACTTATCATGGGCAATCATGAACTGCATTTTAAATGTGCCTTATGGTTTAAACGGCGATGTGTCAAGTAACCAACCAACCATTTTCACTTTTGAATAGGATTACCAAATGAGCAAAAAAACAAAAAAATCAACCGCACTTTCTACGGGGAATCAAGCACAGGCGTTCAGCTTTGGTGAACCTATTCCCGTGCTTGACCGTGCAGAAGTATTGAATTATTTCGAAAGCGTGTTGATGTATGAGAAATATTACAACCCACCAATTAATTTAAGTTATCTTGCCAAAGCCTTAAATGCATCTGCACATCATAACAGTGCGATCACGGTGAAGAAAAACATTTTGCTTTCTACCTGTAAAACGACCGCACTTTTACCACGCACGCAGTTAGAAAAACTGGTGCAAGATTACTTAGTATTCGGTAATGCTTATCTTGAAAAAGTTGAAAACACTTTCGGAAAAGTGATTGCGTTAAAATCTCCCCTTGCAAAATATATGCGCGTTGGCGTGGAGAAAGGCATTTTTTATCAGATTGTGAATGGCTTTGATGAATATGAATTCCCGAAAGATGCGGTGTTTAATCTGATCAACCCTGATGTGAACCAAGAGATTTACGGCGTGCCGGAATATTTAGCGGCTTTACAATCAGCTTTCTTAAATGAAAGTGCGACATTGTTCCGTCGCAAATATTATTTGAACGGTGCGCATGCGGGTTCGATTATCTATATGACTGACCCAACTCAAAACAAAGACGACATTGAAGCAATCAAAACACAAATCCGCCAAACAAAAGGCACTGGCAACTTTAAGAATTTATTTGTGTATATTCCTAACGGCAAGAAAGACGGGATGCAAGTCATTCCATTGTCTGATGCAGTGGCGAAAGATGACTTCTTGAATATTAAAAATGCAAGCCGTGATGATGTATTGGCGGCCCATCGTGTACCACCGCAACTAATGGGAATTGTGCCTAATAACACAGGCGGTTTTGGTGACGTAGAGAAAGCAACGCGAGTATTTTTTATCAATGAGATTATCCCACTGCAAGAACGCTTGAAAGAGATTAACAGTTGGGTAGGGGAAGATGTGATCACGTTTACCGAATACAAATTACTACAATAGATCCTTTCAAAATAAATAGCCCGCAGAAATGCGGGTTTTTTATTGCGGAAGAACTGTTTTTGTCTTGTATAGTATTAATATCTCCCAAGTTTATTATATCAAATCAATCAATAAAACAAACTTTAAAGCCCTGTTTTAACCCGATTTTTCGACCAAATGCACGCACGAAAAATCGCAGTCAAACCCTCGCCACGCCTGCGCAGTAAATGTGTGTGTTTCAACGCAAATTTAGATCCTTTCCAAAGCCTTTTCAGATCTACCGCCTTTTAGATCCTTTTAATCAGATCCTTTAACGCAAAATAACGCAAACAATTGCAAAATTTGATGTTATAATCTCGGCAAAATTAGGCTAAATAACGTCTGAATTGGCGTCCTGTTTTTTTATTGTAGTAAGCTTGGTAGTAAGCTATTTTTAATTATTAAATATTCCTTTTAAAAACAAAGTGATATTTATCTAGATCAGCTTTCGCCAGCTCCACCACAAAATAAACCTATCAAGTCCTATGAAAGACTTTAAAGCCTTGAAAATAATGACTTCAAGGCTTTTTTATTACGCTTTTAACTTCTATCAAACTCTCGAATTTGAGTAGTACGTTTAATAGTTGGCGCTTATTGATTGGTTAAATTGTTGCATTAGTAAAGTGCTTAGTAATCGGTAAATTATCAGCTAAAGGAGAAAAAATGAATATTTTATTATTAGATGGTGGTAAAGATTTCGGACATTCACACGGTGAGTTAAACCATACACTTCACAAAAAAGCGAAAGAAGTTTTGACCACACTTGGACACAATGTACAAGAAACCGTGATTGATGCCGGCTATGATGTTGAAGCAGAAATCGAAAAATTCTTGTGGATGGATGTCGTGATTTGGCAGATGCCAGGTTGGTGGATGCACGAACCTTGGACAGTGAAAAAATACATAGACGAAGTATTAACCGCTGGACACGGCAAGCTTTACCACAGTGATGGTCGCCATCGTGTCAATCCGACTGAAGGCTACGGCACAGGTGGCTTGTTGCAAGGCAAAAAACACATGCTTTCGCTTACGTGGAATGCGCCGATTGAAGCCTTTACCCGCGAAGGCGACTTCTTCGAAGGCAAAGGCGTGGATGCGTTATACATGCACTTCCACAAACTCAACGAGTTCATCGGCTTGACCCGTCTGCCAACATTCTTATGTAACGATGTGATTAAAAATCCACAAGTAGAACAATACTTAGCAGACTACCAAGCACATTTGGAAAAAGTATTTGGTTAATTGGGGAATATTCGTTTAGAAGGTGAGCATTTTGGCTCACCTTTTTTATTTTTCTCTAATCAAACTTCCTAACGGAGAGAGGGAAGAGGAATAGATTGGGTTTAGAGCACACAAGTGGTCTAATTTTGAATTGAATTTGCAAAAACACCTAAAAATCTGACCGCACTTTAAAATAAAAAGATCTAAACATCCTCAATTTGAAACTGCTTACGCCAGCGATTCGGTGAAATTTTATGTTTTTTCAAGAAGTGCTGACGCAAGGCGGTATCGCTATGAAACCCACTTTGTTCTGCAATATCAGTAATAGATAAATCTGTGCTTTCCAAAAGCTCTCTTGCTCGCTGTAGCCTTGCTTCAATTAACCATTGATTTAATGACATTCCGGTTGCTTTACGAAAATGTCGGGTGAAAGTGCTACGGCTCATTGACAAACGTTCGGCAAGGCTATCAGTCGAATGAAGTGCGGTCAGATTTTCATTTAAATAAGCAAGCAACGCATTGATATTATGATTAGGTGTGGAACGAGAAATAGGGCGTTCGATAAATTGTGCTTGTCCGCCTTCACGATGAGGGGGGATAACCAGTATTCGGGCAATATGATTGGCAATTTTCACACCATATAATTTACGGACAATAGAAAGACAACAATCCATGGAAGCTGCCGTTCCTGCTGAGGTAATCAGTCGATCTTGTTCCCAATAAATAGGATTTAAATCCCATTTCACCTGCGGAAAGCGACTAGTAAAATCACTATCTCCCAACCAATGTGTGGTTGCTTTTTTGCCGTTAAGTAGGCCACTGCACGCTAACACATAGGCGCCATAACATAACCCCACTACTGTCGCACCACGTTGATACACTTGCCGTAATGCTGTTAATAAAGCCTCAGACGGCATCACTTGAGTATTATGCCATCCAGTCATCACAACAATATCAGCATTCTCCAACCATTCTAAACCTCCATCTAAATGTATGTGAAATAGCGAGTTTGTCAGGTTGTCCGAATCGCTAACGATTTTACAGTCAAATAACGGCTTGCCGTTTAAATCCGACATAGAAAAAACGGAATATGCCATCGCAAAATGAATGGGCATCATTTGTTCATACACAATCAAAGCAACTGTGGGTTTATTCATTTTATTTCTCCTACTTTGATATGAGCATAGCACAAAAATGACCTGATCATTACGTTTATTGATTTTTTTTCTATTTTTGCGCAATTTTGTTCTCACTATAATATGTTTATTCATTCAATAACGTATATAGAAAGGGAAAAACAATGAACTTAAAAACCTTAATTAGCACTACAGCATTGGCTATTAGCACAAATACTTTCGCTGTAGATCTTGCCTCTAAAAACACTGATAGCTACCAACATATCCGCAATGCCACGGGTCGCCTGAACTATGCAGGGAAAACTTTTTTAATTGACCCGATGCTCGCTGAAAAAGGACGTTATGCAGGCTTTGAAGGAACATTAAATAGCCATTTGCGTAATCCACTTGTGGAATTGCCGATGAAAGCAGAAGATACTTTCAAAGATGTTGATGCCATTATTTTGACTCATACACATGAAGATCATTGGGATGAGGTTGCACAAAAAATTTTACCTAAATCCATCAAAATTTTTGTGCAACATGAACGGGATGGCGACTTACTCAAAGCGCAAGGTTTTACTAACATAACCAGTTTATCGCTAGAAAAACCGGTGGAGTTCGAAGGTATTATTTTAAATAAAACCGGCGGTTCTCACGGCACAACGGAAATGTACGCTGTACCACAATTAGCTGAGATTTTAGATGAAGCGATGGGCGTAATATTCCAAGTGAAAGGTCATCCCACTGTTTACTTGGTTGGTGACACAATTTGGACTGCTGAAGTAAACAAAGCCATTAATCGTTATAAACCAGATGTAATGATTATGAACACAGGTGATGCGCGTACCTTAGCTTTTCCGAATGACGGCATTATTATGGGGTTACAAGATGTTGCCCATGCTCGTAACATGCTACCGAATACAAAACTTATCACGGTGCACATGGATGCCGTAAATCATATGTCTGTGTACCGTAAGGATTTACGCCAATTTGTCCAAGCAAACAAGCTTGAAAATATAGCAATTCCAGAAGATGGTGAAACAGTGAAGTTTTAAAAACAAGCGGTTTTAATTTTGAATTGAATTTGCAAAAACGCCTAAAAATTTGACCACACTTTGTTATAAAAAAGCCGTCTGAAATTTCAGACGGCCTTTTTCTAAGAAATAATTTTAATTAATTCCTTCCACTAAAATTGCGCGGTCTGTTGTTGCGCCCAAACGGATGGATTTGAATGCTTGGAAACGCCGAAATCGGGCACGATACGCAATACTTTCCGCAAAACAGGTTTTCTGTTTCAGGAAAACCACCTGCCGGAAAACTTGACCGCGATGCAGAATATCGCTATTTTTATGGACAAACCCGATGAAGGCGAAATCATCGCGCTGGCGGCGAAAGTCGGGCGGACTGCGGGCGATTTGAACAAATATCCGACCGAATTGTCCGGCGGCATGGCGAAACGGGGAGCATTTTTGCGCCTGCTGCTGTGCGGCTGCGACCTTGCCTTGCTGGACGAGCCGTTCGTCGGTTTGGACCGCGATTTGCGCGATATTTTGGTCGCCATGCTGGTGGAAAAAATCGAGCGGCAGGGCATGGCGTGTATGCTGGTAACGCACGACCGCTTCGAAGCCGCACGCCTGAGCCATGAAATCATGCTGCTTTCCACTAAGGGCATGAACGTGCAAAACGTGATTACCCTGCCTACGCCGCTGTCCGAACGCGATTGGGCTTTTGAAGAAGCCGTGGTGGCAAGAGAGTTTCAGGGGATTCATTATTATGAGTGATAGGAATTTAAATTTCTGACAAACCTTGCGGTTCGTTGCCCTCTCCCTAGCTCTCTCCCACGGGGAAAGGGGATCAGGTTTCTCAAAATCAGAGAGCCGTAGAATTGGGAATCAGATGTCAGGTAAACCTGAAAATGTTCAGGCTCGACAGCCCAATTCCCTCTCCCCGTGGGAGAGAGCTAGGGAGAGGGTAAGCAAGCCGCAGGCTTGCCTCTTTAGCGAAAGATACGAATCTGTTATCCGAACGCGATTCGGTTTTTGAAAAAGCCGTGGTGCCAAGGGGGCAGGGGATTCATTATGAGGTGCTTTATGTTTTCGACTGTGATTACTGCTGCTGTTTTATATATTGCTACAGCAGTAGATTTGTTGGTAATACTATTAATATTTTTTGCTAGAGCAAATACTAGAAAAGAATATCGAGATATTTATATCGGACAATATTTAGGTTCTGTAATTTTAATATTAGTTAGTTTATTTCTAGCTTTTGTTTTGAATTATGTTCCGGAAAAATGGGTGTTGGGTTTATTAGGTTTAATACCGATTTACTTAGGTATTAAAGTTGCTATTTACGACGATTGTGAGGGCGAAAAAAGAGCTAAAAAAGAATTGGATGAAAAAGGGTTGTCAAAATTAGTCGGTATTGTTGCTTTGGTTACAGTTGCTAGTTGTGGTGCAGATAATATTGGACTTTTTGTTCCTTACTTTGTGACTTTAGATCTTGTCGACTTATTAGTTACTCTTCTTGTATTTTTAATATTGATTTTTGTTTTAGTATATACAGCACAAAGATTGGCTAATATTTCAGGTATTGGTGAAATTGTAGAGAAGTTTAGTCGTTGGATAATGGCTGTTATTTATATTGGTTTAGGGTTATTTATTATTATTGAAAATAATACAATTCAAACAATAATATCAATAATATGAATGATACGGGCATGTGAGTATCTGACAAACCTTCGGCTTGCTTCTTCAATACAAGATACAACCCTGTCCGCCCAATAAATCCATGTCCGAAAGCATCTTCATGCAGAATTAAGCCAAACCATGAATAAGTTTTTCACCCATCCCATGCGGCCGTTTTTCGTCGGTGCGGCGGTGCTTGCCATACTCGGCGCGTTGGTGTTTTTCATCAGCTCCGGTGCCGTCATTTTGAAATGAAACCAAATCAAAGCCGATTGAACCATCGTCCACTTGGGTACGACCATCACGTCCGCCGGTTGCTGTTGCTGATGTTTTGTAGAAAATTTTCATGATATTGTCCTCAATTCAATATTGGTTAAATGTTTTGGCGTACTGCCGTTGAAAGTGAGTTCATTATATTGAACGGCAATATGAAGTGTTATATGATTTATCCAAATTACTTGCCTATTCCTACAAAACTATGTTCTCAACTGAAACGATAGAACGCTTATTAAAAGTTATTCCACATAACGAAACCTATTCATCTCCAATTAAAGGCTTGGTGATTCGCCATGCCGATCAGCCGTTTTGCTACGAGGGTATTATTCAAGAACCGAGCATTTGCATCGTGTTAAGTGGGGAACGTGAAATACAACTAGGTGAACAATGCTACCGTTTTGACAATCAACACTTTATGTTCTGCCCTGTAAATGTGCCGATGCGCGGCGAAATTAAATATGCCGAGCCGAAAAAGCCGTTTTTAGTGATGTCGATGAAAATTGATATTGAAAGCGTTAGCAAGATTTTATTAGCAAATCCAAACCTTGCAGATGATGTTCAACAGGGCGACGAAGGTTTTGCACAATGGCATTTGGATGAATCTCTCAAAAATGCTGTTGAACGTCTATTGCTCTTGCACGAAAATCTAAAAGATATTGAGTTTCTTGCACCGCTTATCCAACAAGAAATTTATTATCGACTCCTTACAGGCGAGCAAGGTGGCAAATTTAAAGCCATGGTAAGCAATGGATCGCACACCAAAAAAATCGCCCAAGCCACCCATTATCTGCAACAACATTTTAGTGAAACCATCACCGTGGAAACCTTGGCAAATCTAAGTAGTATGTCATTATCTGGATTTCATAGTCATTTTAAGAAGATAACCAGCCTTTCACCGCTACAATATCAAAAGTCCTTACGCCTAATGGAAGCCAGACGCCTAATTGCTCAAGAAGGGCGAGGCATTACTGAAGCAGCTTACCAAGTCGGCTACGAGTCACCAAGCCAATTCAGCCGTGAATACAGACGGTATTTCGGGCATGCACCGAAGGGAGATATTAAATAGAAGGGGCTTAAAGATAGGTTTAAAAACACCTAAAAATTTGACCGCACTTTATGATGAAAAAAATCTGAAACGTTAATTTCAGACGTTTTTTATTTAACCAAGATTTTGTGAAAAACATTAAAAATGAGATAATTCTCAAACCTTTTAAGAGGCGTTATTTATAAAAATATTTGGAGAAAGCATGGAACACAAACTTGAGGATATCATTGCGATTTTTAATCAATGTTTTGAAGAAGAATATAATACGCGATTGGTTAAAGGTGGGGATGAGCCGATTTACATTCCTGCAAATGATGAGGTGCCTTATAACGCCATTTACTTTGCGAGAGGCTTTTACAGCAGTGCATTACATGAAATTGCCCATTGGTTGGTGGCGGGGAAAGAGCGTCGTAAATTAGAAGATTTTGGCTATTGGTATGAGCCAGATGGTCGTTCTGAAGAGCGTCAACGTGATTTTGAAAAGGTTGAAGTGAAACCTCAAGCGTTGGAATGGATTTTAGCCACAGCGGCGGGATTCCGTTATTTTGCCAGTGCGGATAATTTGAATGGCAATCCAGGGGATACGCAACCATTTAAGCAAGCGGTGTATGAACAAGTGAAAACCTATGCTGAAAAAGGTTTACCAAAACGTGCAGAAACCTTGCGTCATGCGTTGGCTGAATTTTATGGCTCAGAAGATCGAATTGATTTAGCGAAATTTGATGTGACTCGCATCTAAAGTGCGGTCATTTTTAGGCAGATTTTGCGTCTGTCAATTTTCCTTAAAATCGGCTAAAATAGGCCGATTTTATTTTTGGCTTTAACTTTATAAAAATATGAAAGATTCTATTATTGCAAAACTTGAAAGTTTAAAAGAACGTTATGAAGAATTAGAGGCATTGCTAGGCGATGCGTCGGTGATTTCGGATCAGGATAAATTCCGTGCGTATTCTAAAGAATATTCACAACTTGAAGATGTAGTGAAATGTTTTAATCGTTGGAATCAGCTTAATTCTAACATTGCTGAAGCAGAATTGATGTTAGATGATCCTGAGATGAAAGAAATGGCAGAAATGGAAATTGAAGAATCCAAAGCCGAAATTGAAGAGGTGGAACAACAACTTCAAATTCTTTTATTACCAAAAGATCCAAATGATGAATATAACTGCTATTTAGAAATTCGTGCGGGTACTGGTGGTGATGAAGCAGGTATCTTTGCCGGCGATTTATTCCGTATGTACAGCCGTTATGCAGAAAGTAAACGCTGGCGTGTTGAAATGCTCAGCGCAAATGAAAGCGAGCAGGGCGGTTATAAAGAAGTGATCGTTAAAGTAAGCGGTGATGGTGTGTATGGACAGTTAAAATTTGAATCAGGCGGCCACCGTGTACAACGTGTACCAAAAACAGAAAGCCAAGGTCGTATTCATACTTCAGCTTGTACTGTTGCGGTTATGCCTGAATTGCCTGAGTCTGAAATGCCGGAAATCAATCCTGCAGATTTACGTATTGATACCTATCGTTCATCTGGTGCAGGTGGTCAGCACGTTAATACAACAGACTCTGCGGTACGTATTACCCACATTCCAACAGGTATTGTGGTGGAATGTCAGGATGAGCGTTCACAACATAAAAATAAAGCTAAAGCGATGTCTGTATTGGCTTCACGTATTGTTCAAGCGGAGCAAGAACGTCAAGCCGCAGAGCAAGCAGATACCCGCCGTAACTTATTAGGTTCAGGCGACCGTTCCGATAAAATTCGTACTTATAACTACCCACAAGGTCGTGTAACAGATCACCGTATCAACTTAACGCTCTATCGCTTAGATGAAGTGATGAACGGCAAAATTGATGAGCTTATTCAGCCGATTATCACTGAATATCAAGCAGATCAATTAGCGGCATTATCTGAGAGTAATTAATGACCTACCAACAATGGCTTGCCGATGCTGCGCAAGCCTTAAATCAGGTAAATCCGACAGAGAATGGCAAAGTTGATGCGTTAGTGCTACTGCAACACGCAACGGGCAAATCGAGAACGCAAATTTTAGCTTTCGATGACACGGAAATTGATGAAAAAGTGCGGTTAAAATTGACCGCACTTTTAGATCGTCGTTTAAAAGGCGAGCCTATCGCTTATATCCTCGGAGAAAAAGAATTCTGGTCCTTGCCTTTAAATGTGTCTGAAGGAACATTAATTCCTCGCCCCGATACCGAAATTCTCGTAGAAAAAGCATTACAAATTGCGTTAGAAAAACTGGAAAAAAATCCACCGCACTTTCGTATTCTCGATCTTGGCACTGGCACTGGCGCCATTGCGTTAGCGTTGGCTTCTGAGCTTTCTCTAATTTGTCAAAAAAAGCATATTCAATTGGATGTTATTGGTGTTGATTTAATGCCAGATGTCGTCAAATTAGCGCAATCCAATGCCGAAAAAAATCAGCTCAAGGTACAATTTTTGCAGAGTCGTTGGTTTGAACATGTTGAAGGGCAGTTTGATATTATCGTCAGTAATCCGCCTTATATTGATGAAACCGATGAGCATCTTTCTCAAGGTGATGTTCGTTTCGAGCCTCGTTCGGCGTTGGTGGCGAGCGAAAACGGTTTAGCTGATTTACGTCATCTTATTAAGTGTGCACCAGTACATTTAAAAGATAATGGCTATTTATTGTTAGAGCACGGCTGGAAACAGGGTGAAGAAGTGCGGTCAATTTTCTGGCAAAATCATTGGCAAGGGGTTGCAACCATACGGGATTATGGCGACAATGAGCGCGTAACGTTGGGATATTGGAAGCAGTAATGAAATACGATCAAAAAGCCTTATATACTGAACTGACTCATTTTTATTTGAGCATTTGTGAGAAAGAGCAACTTGATGAGCCTCGTATAAGAGGGCTTGTGGGTAGCTTAGTGCGTAGAGCTCGCCAAGCTATTCCAGAAGAATGGGATGATAAAGCTAAAATTCATCAATTATTACAGCTATTTTACGGTGATTGGGGATTTCATTGCGATGCGGATAATTATTTCTATGCCCGCAATTTGTACCTTTCGTATGTTTTAGAAGAGCGTGAAGGCATGCCGGTGAGTCTTGGCGCCTTAATCCTTTATTTGGCTGCAAGTTTAAAATTGCCGATTTATCCCGTAAATTTCCCGACTCAACTGATTTTACGTGCAGAAGTCGATGGAGAAGTGGCGTTCATTGATCCTTGGAGCGGAAAATATATTTCAGTGGATGAATTGAAAAAACTCTATGAAGGCGCCTTTGGTTTTGGCGCTCAAATTCAACCTGAAGATTTAGCTCGAGCAGATATTCCGATGCTGACCGCACGTTTCCGTCAGCTCGCCAAGAATGCCTTAATTCGTGAAGAGCAAAACGATTTGGCTTTTAATTATATCCAATTCTTGTTAGCGGGAAGAAAAGATCCTTATGATATTCGCGATCGTGGCTTAGTGTTGGCGCAAATGGGCGCTTATCCTTCAGCTATTGAGGATTTAGAATATTTTGTGGATCAATGTCCAAATGATCCCACTTCTTCGCTGTTAAAAACTCAACTTTTAGAACTGAAAGGCGAAGCATTGAAAGATGCCAATGCCATCCATTAAAAAGGAAATATTATGCAAAATAAAATTGTAAAAATTGGCAATATTGATGTCGCAAATGACAAACCCTTTGTGCTTTTCGGCGGGATGAACGTGCTTGAAAGTCGCGATATGGCGATGCAAGTTTGTGAAGCTTATGTGAAAGTGACAGAAAAGTTGGGCGTTCCTTATGTTTTTAAGGCATCTTTCGATAAAGCTAACCGTTCTTCAATTCATTCTTACCGTGGTCCAGGCATGGAAGAAGGTTTAAAAATTTTCCAAGAGTTAAAAGAAACCTTTGGTGTGAAAGTGATTACCGATGTGCACGAAATCTACCAATGTCAGCCTGTTGCTGATGTGGTGGATGTGATTCAGTTACCGGCATTCTTAGCTCGTCAAACTGATTTAGTCGAAGCCATGGCAAAAACGGGTGCGGTAATTAACGTGAAAAAACCACAATTCTTAAGCCCAGGTCAAATGGGTAATATCGTCGATAAGTTTGAAGAATGTGGTAACGATAAAATTATCCTTTGTGATCGTGGTTCAAACTTTGGCTACGATAATTTAGTGGTGGATATGTTAGGCTTTGGTGTAATGAAAAAAGTGTCTAAAGGTAGCCCTGTCATTTTTGACGTGACTCATTCATTACAATGCCGTGATCCGTTTGGTGCCGCTTCAGGTGGTCGTCGTGAACAAGTGACCGAATTAGCTCGTTCTGGTTTAGCAATTGGCATTGCAGGCTTATTCTTAGAAGCACACCCAAATCCAAATCAAGCAAAATGTGATGGCCCTTCTGCATTGCCACTTTCGGCATTAGAAGGCTTTGTCTCACAGATGAAAGCCATTGATGATTTAGTGAAATCTTTTCCTGAATTAGATACCTCTATTTAATAGAGAAGTGCGGTTGAAAACAGCGTTGTTTTTGACCGCACTTTTGTTCTGTAAAAGGAGATAACAATGAATATCGTATTTTTAGACAGCACCGCAATTCCGAAACATATTCCTATTCCTCGCCCAAGCTTTCCGCATAACTGGGTAGAGTATGAATATACTTCTGCGGAGCAAACCATTGAGCGAGCAAAAGACGCGGATATTATTATCACCAGTAAAGTGATTTTAAGCCGCGAGGTGTTGCAACAACTACCTAAATTAAAATTGATTGCTATCACCGCAACAGGCACCAATAACGTGGATTTAGACGCGGCAAAAGAATTGGGTGTGACGGTTAAAAATGTGACGGGTTATTCTGCCACAACCGTACCTGAGCATGTGTTGGGGATGATTTTTGCGTTAAAACACAGCTTGGCTGGCTGGCAGCGCGATCAAATAACCGGTAAATGGACAGAGAGCAAACAGTTCTGCTACTTTGATTATCCCATTACGGATGTTAAAGGTTCAACGTTAGGCGTGTTTGGAAAAGGTTGTTTAGGCACAGAAGTGGGGCGTTTAGCCGAGCTTTTAGGCATGAAAGTCCTTTATGCTGAACATCGAAATGCGACAACATGCCGTGAAGGTTACACGCCTTTTGAAGAGGTGCTAAAACAGGCCGATATTCTGACATTGCATTGTGCATTGACTGAAACAACCAAAAATTTAATCAATCAAGAAACCTTGTCACTTTGTAAGAAAGGTGCGTATTTAATCAATACTGGTCGTGGTCCATTGATTGACGAGCAAGCAGTTTGTGACGCATTAAAATCAGGGCAATTAGGTGGTTCTGCATTAGATGTGTTAGTGAAAGAACCACCAGAGAAAAACAATCCTCTGATTGAATTAGCGAAAACGATGCCGAATTTAATTATCACACCTCATATTGCTTGGGCGAGTGATAGCGCGGTAATCACGCTAACGAAAAAAGTGACGCAAAATATTGAAGATTTCGTTCAACAATTAAATCAAAAATAATGAATTTACCTATTTCTTTATACGTCGCCCTGCGATATTGGCGGGCAAAAAGTGCTGATCGTTTTGGGCGACTTGTTGCTAATTTGGCAAGCTTTGGCATCGTACTGGGTGTGATGGCATTGATTATTGTGCTTTCTGTCATGAATGGACTAGAAGGCTATCAAAAACAACAGGTGCTTTCGAGCATTCCGCATGCGATTGTTAGCCAAGAAGCGCCTATTTCTGCAGAAAAACCGCTTGAAAATACACCGCACTTTGTGCAAAAAGCTGTACCGATTAATACCACGAATGTTGTGTTTCAAACGGCAAAAGGTGTGAGCGCGGGACAAGTGATTGGTATTCAGTCTTTTTCAGATGATCCTTTACTGGAAGGTTTCGATCCTAGTCAGTTTAACCAACTTTTACCGCAAGGTGAGTTTAAGTTGATTATTGGTGATACGTTGGCGCAAAAATTAGGCTTAGTGGTAGGCGATAAAGTTCGCTTAATGATTACGGAAAACAGCCAATACACCCCATTTGGTCGAGTGCCGATGCAGCGTTTATTTACGGTGAGCGAGCTTTACTATGATTATGGTGAAGCGTCAGGCTATGAAGTTTTTGCTAATTTAGCGGATATTGGTCGCCTAATGCGCATTCAACCAGGTGAGGCTCAAGGCTATCGTTTATTCCTGGATGATCCTTTCCAAATCACAGAATTGCCGACCTATTTTAAAGAGAGCCATATCAGCGATTGGCGTGTCCAAAAAGGGGAGTTTTTCCAAGCGGTCCGTATGGAAAAAAATATGATGGGCTTGTTGATTAGCTTAATTATTGTTGTTGCGATTTCGAATATCGTGACCTCATTAAGTTTAATGGTGGTGGATAAACAAGGGGAAATCGCTATTTTGCAAACGCAAGGTGTGACTAAATCACAAGTGCGTTCGATCTTTATTTATCAAGGTTTATTGGTGGGGCTAGTGGGCACATTGATTGGTGCTGTACTGGGTGTATTAATCACCTTAAACCTTGGGGCAATTTTAAGTGCGGTCAATCCGAACGGTGTTTTCTTGCCAACATCCATTGAGCCTGTGCAAGTCATTATTGTGATTGCCTTTTCTTTATTGTTATCTTTATTATCAACCATTTATCCAGCTTATCGTGCGGCAAAAACAAAACCGGCGGAAGCATTACGTTATGAGTAAAATATGAATAACTATTTATTAGAATGCCAAAATATTAATAAATTTTACCAAGAAGGCGAGAACCAAACCCAAGTATTAAAAGGCGTAAGCTTTGCCATGAAACCACAAGAATTAGTGGCGATTGTGGGGAGTTCTGGTTCGGGAAAAAGTACTTTATTGCACACTTTAGGTGGTTTAGATCAGCCAAGCAGTGGAGAAGTGTTTATTAAAGGGCAATCTTTGCAAAAAGCGTCTGAAAGTGAATTGGCTAAATTACGTAACCAAAATCTAGGTTTTGTGTATCAATTTCACCATTTAATGGCGGATTTTACTGCGTTAGAAAATGTGATGATGCCAATGTTAATTGGTCGTCAGAATAAAACAGAAGCAAAAGATCGTGCTGAAAAAATATTAGGCGCAGTAGGCTTAAGTCATCGCATTACTCACCGACCGTCAGCCCTTTCTGGTGGGGAACGTCAACGTGTGGCGATAGCTCGTGCATTAGTGAATAATCCCGCTCTCGTCTTGGCTGATGAACCAACCGGTAACTTAGATCATAAAACCACCGAAAGTATTTTTGAGTTGATTCAAACCTTGAATTCGGAACAAAACATTGCGTTTTTATTGGTGACGCATGATATGTCATTGGCGCAAAAACTGTCTCGTTGTTTAACTATGCAAGACGGCATTTTGAAGGAAGGTGCATAATGAATACGCCTTTTTTCATTAGTTGGCGTTATCAGCGGGGCAAGCAAAAAAATCCGTTGGTAGCGTTAATTTCAAAATTCTCTGCTATCGGTATCGCCCTTGGCGTAGCGGTGTTGATCGTGGGGTTAAGTGCGATGAATGGCTTTGAGCGTGAATTAAACTCGCGCATTTTGGCTGTCGTGCCACATGCGGAAATCACAGTAAATCCACAGGGCAATGAAGCCACATTAAACCATTGGCAAAAGCTAGCGGATCGTCTAAAAACAAATAAAAAAATTACCGCACTTTCGCCTTTTGTGAGTTTTACAGCTTTAGTCGAGAATGGCAATAAACTTAAAGTCGTTCAAGTGAAAGGGGTCGATAAACAAGCTGAAGATCAAGTGAGTTCTCTCGGTAAGTTTGTGGAAGGCGATGGCTGGCAAAAATTTGCAGAAGAAGGTGGATTGGTGCTGGGCTCTGGTATTGCGAAAGAGTTAGATGTTCAAGCCGGTGATTGGGTGTCGTTATTAATCTCTCAACCAAATGGCGAAGATCAAATAGCTCAGCCTAATCGTGAGCGTGTTCAAGTGACTGCTATTTTGCGTTTAGATGGCCAGTTAGACCACAGTTATGCCTTATTGGCATTGCCTCAAGCACAAGAATTAATGGGGTATCGCGAAGATCAAATCACCGGCGTTGAATTAAAAGTGGATGATCCATTTAAAGTACAAGACATGGATTATTCGATGCTAAATGATTATCCGCAACTGCTTTACATTCAAAACTGGGTGGCAAAATTTGGCTATATGTATCGTGATATTCAGCTTATCCGTACGGTAATGTATATCGCCATGGTGCTTGTAATTGGGGTAGCGTGTTTTAATATTGTTTCTACCTTAATTATGGCGGTAAAAGACAAGCAAGGTGATATTGCGATTATGCGAACCCTGGGGGCAAATAATGGCTTTATTAAACAAATCTTTATTTGGTATGGTTTGCTTGCTGGGATGAAAGGGTGTTTGATTGGTATCGTGTTAGGCGTCGTACTTGCTCTTAATCTCACACCGATTATTCAAGGCATCGAGACATTACTCGGTAAAAAACTGTTATCAGATGGCATCTATTTCGTTGATTTCTTACCAAGCGAATTACATTGGTTCGATGTTGTATTAGTTCTCGTGGCGGCATTGGTATTGAGTTTACTCGCCAGTCTTTATCCAGCTAGTCGAGCGGCAAAATTACAGCCAGCTCAAGTATTGAGTAATCACTAATAAAAAATCAGGGATTAAGCATTTAATCCCTGATTTTTTTATTGTTCAACCGTTAATTATTATTGGTTTTCTTTATCTGTTTTTAATAAGCCAGATGAGCCTTCAGAATAATCACGAGGAGGCTCTTCAGATTTACTTTCTGATGAGGCAGTCACCAATTGCTGGGTAAATAAACCTTTGTCGGCGGGTTTACTGCCAAGCAAGGTTTCAGATGAAGCGGCATAGTGACGGTACAGTTTTTGATAATCACCAATTAAGGTTTTAAATAATTCAGCACTTTCTGCGAAATGTTTTTCAAGTTGTGCTTGTTTATCGCTTAATTGTGTTTTTACTTCTTTTAGTTCAGCTTCAGTTTGAACTTGTTTTTTAACAGAACCTTTTGTTAAGCGTAATAACACATAGCCTAAGATTACGCCAACTACAAGCCCAATCACAGCAGCTTGCCACATTTCTGGTGTCCATGATTGCATACATTACTCCTTCTTTTGAATTCAGTGTTGAGTGTAAAGGAAAACCGAAAAACTTTCTTTGCGGTTGATCACATTTTGAAAAAGCATTGCTTACACAGCTGCGATAATAACAATTTCAACTTTCCAATCAGGATCTGCAAGTTTCGCCTCTACCGTTGCTCGGCTTGGTGGATTTTGACTATCGACCCATTCATCCCATGCTTGGTTAAGTTGAGCATAATCAGCCATATCTGCAAGGAAGATTTGAGTAGTGAGAATTTTGCCTTTTTCAGAACCAATTTCAGCCAATAATTTATCGATCAGTGAAAGGACTTCTTTGGTTTGTTCGTAAGCATTTTGCTTAACGGTTTTTTCCGGTACTTGGCCTGCAAAATAGGCGGTATGGTTATGAATGACCACTTCAGAAAAGCGTTTACTTGGTTGAATGCGTTGAATCGACATAATGGCTCCTTTTTGATGAAGATAATTCCATTCTAAAGGCGGTTTTAGACTTTGTAAATCAAGAAATTGTGGGATAAAATAACTGAGAATTTTTATCAACTAAAGAGAACTATGAAACTCCTGATTTCGAATCAATATGGCGCCATTGTGATGGCATTATTGCCTTTTGTTTATGGTATGTTATTAGCGTCTCCCGTTTGGGCGCATTTCTTTTTGATGTTAGCTTGGTTCACCATGTATTTGCTGAGTTACCCAATGCTTAGTCTCTTTAAAGGCAAAAATATGGCGGAATATAAAAAGTGGACTATCATCTATGGTGTTGCGGCTTTTTTATTTGCGCTTCCTGCCATTTTTTATAACTGGCAAATTCTTTTCTTTATTGCCGCCATGTTTCCTTTTGTATTAGTGAGTATCTATTACACCAAGAAAAAAGATGAACGCAATCTTCTCAATGATTTAGCGGGTATTGTGATTTTTGCCCTTGCAGGTATGGGATCCTATTATTTTTCTGACCGCACTTTTGATGAAAAAATCTGGTGGGTAGCATTGTATCCAAGCTTATTTTTTATTGGCACGACGCTTTACGTCAAATCAATGATGCGTGAACGCAAAAATCCGCTTTATCTCAAAGCCTCCATTATTTTCCACGTGCTTTGCGTACTCGGTTGCTTGTTTACCCAACACTATGTCTTGTCACTTGCTTTTGTGCTGGCGTTAATTCGTGCCATTTATTTACCCACCAAGAAACTTTCAGTGAAACAAGTCGGTCTAATAGAATTCGGAACATCCGCCATTTTTTTGATTATTTTATTGATAGCGACATTATAAGATGAAGACATTAGCCAAATTTTTACTCCTCGCCACGTTTACCTTAAGTAGTTCAGCATTTGCGATGAAAACTATTGATTTGGTCGATAAAGCGCAAATGACGGATCAGCAAAAAATGGATCTGGCACAAAAACTGGCAGAGAAACAAGATTGGAAAGCGGTTTTTGAAATTATGTATCCTTTAGCTTTGGAAGGTAATTTACAAGCACAAAGCAATTTAGGGATGCTTTATAATTTAGGCCGTGGAGTGGATGAAAATAAAGAGCTGGCTTACTGGTGGTTTAGTGAAGCAGCTGAGCGAGGCAGTATTAAAGCTATCAATAATTTGGCGGTCATGTATTTCAACGGCAACAACTATGTAAAACAAAATACCGCTCAAGCGATTAAATTATTTGAAGCCAGTGCAACAAAAGATCCCGATGCTATGCTTACATTAGGGGAAATTTATACCAATCAGAAAGAATTTACCAAAGCCTTTGAATGGTTCCAAAAAGCCGCTAATGCGGGCAGCAATGAGGGGCGATTCCGTTTAGCTCGTTTGTATGAAGAAGGGATTGGGACACAAGTGAATATTGGTTTGGCCAAATTGCTTTATTTGGAAATTATGAATACAGCAAAAAAGGATGAAATCAAAGAAATCGCCAGACAGCGATTACAGCGTTTAAGCTTATATTAAGAAAAAGTGCGGTTGATTTTAACCGCACTTTTTTTATTTCACGTCCGCCCCTTTCAACCAGCGTCTGACCCAACTGCGGTTTGGCATTAAGTTATGAATCAGATCTTCACTCATCGGTAAGGGCTCGCCATAAATTAAGGAAGCCAGTGTTTCCCCTAAAAACGGCGCAGAGGTTAATCCTCGAGAGCCTAATGCACCGATTAAATAGAGATTAGGGTAGTTTTCAGCCTGTTCTATTGGCTGTTTACGGCGTCGTAAATTAAACAAATTCTGATATTGTGCTTGCTGCGCTGAAAAATGAGGAATAGCCCCCATCATTGGGGTGAGATCACGTACTGAACAACGCACACCGATTCGAGCAAGATTGCCCGATGTATCCACTTCTTTTGTCCAATCTTCAGGAATATTTTGCTGAATTTTTTGTTGGTTTTCTTGTTGTTCAGCTAGGCTAAATTCACGTGTTGCATTATCACGAACATGACTTGCGCCAATACAATGACTGGCTTTCGCTTGATCGACTGGAGTCAGATAGCCGTCATAACACAACACAGTTTTGAGTTTAAGCAAGTTTGAGGATGTTGGAATTTGGCTCACTTGCCCGCGAACAGGATAGAGTGGCAGTTTTTGTGTTTGTTCAAACTCAGTGAGTTTATGCCCGTTTGCTAAAACAACCACTTCATGGCAGAAAGTTTCATTTTCAGCTGTGGTGATTTGCCAACCGTATTCTGTTTGAGAAAGTGCGGTTACTTTTTGTGATGTTTTAATCTGGACACCTTGTTTCTCTAAAAAGGCAAAAGCATGCTGAACTAACTGACGTGGTGCAAGCCAAGCGCCTTGAGGAATAAAACCGCCCCCAAAAGGTAACGGTAAACCGACTTTTTCGCTTAATTCAGTTTGACTTAATGACTGATATAAATCAGAAGGCAAATTCAGCGCAGCGATTTTATTTAATTTACTTTCAGCTTTGTCGTTGTAAGCACAAAGCGCAACACCGCAGAATTCGTGTTCAAATTCGATTTTTTGCTGAATTGCCCATTGTAGAAATTGGAGGCCATAGGCAAAAGCATGAATATAAAAACGAATATTACGCTCGTTATCATCACTCAGTTGCGGATAAAAAGCGCCTTGTTTATTGCCAGATGCATTCAGGGCAGTTTGCTCATCTTCGCAATAAATTGTGATTTTAGCCCCACGTTTAACCAATGAAATGGCTGTGCAAAGCGAGGCAATCCCACCACCAATAATGGCAATATCTTGCTCGTTTAGATTCGCGGGCTGACTATGAAACCAGGGGGCTGAAAGTGCGGTCAGTTTTTCATGCGTTTTTGACCAGAAAGACATTCCCGTTTTTTACCAAATCCTTTGCGTTTCTTAATATTAAAGCCCGCATTTTCTAAGCCTTTTCTAACCGCACTTGCCGCAGTAAAGGTCGCAAAGGTGCCTTGTGGCTTGGTAAAACGAAACATTTGCTGATAAAGCTGCTCATTCCACATGTCGGGGTTTTTACTCGGCGCAAAACCATCTAAAAACCAGGCATCAATTTTACCATTCATATAATCGCCCAGTTGTGGCAGATTTTCAGCGACATCGCCAAACCAAAGATCTAACGTGGTTTCATCAAAATGAAAACGATAGCAACCTTGAATGGGATTAAGCCAATGCTGTTGTAAATGCTGAGCAAGATGAGAAAATTGCGGATAAGCTAAATGGGCTTGTTGTAATGCATCAAGTGGCAAAGGGTATTTTTCAAAAGATATAAAATAAAGGCGTTTTAGAGGCGAATCTGGATATTTCTGACGAAATTCACGGAATAGCGTAGTCACTGCAAAGAAATTTAATCCAGTGCCAAATCCCGTTTCAGCAATAACAAAATGGGCTTCTTGATAATTAGTCCAACGTTCCCACAACTGATTGCCTTCTAAAAACACGTAATGCGTTTCCGCTAAGCCATCTTGATTAGAAAAATACACGTCATCAAATTTATCCGAAACAGGCGTATTCTCTTGGTTAAAATGAATTTTTGCGTGCTGAATGGTGAACATGTGTTAGCCCTTTTTTGCCTTATCAAATTCTTTTATAATAGCACGGAAATTTTGAGTCGGTTAAAACTTAACTGGTCGAACAAATGAATTATTGCTTGCAATATTTTCATTTCATAGTAAATTGCGTTCAGCTAACAACTGTAAGTTGAACTAAATTTACCCTAAATCATAAGGAATAAAGAATGAAAAGAGCTGTAATTACTGGTTTTGGTATTATTTCAAGTATCGGTAACAACAAAGAAGAAGTTTTGGCTTCATTAAAAGCAGGTAAATCTGGTATTGAAGTCGTGCCTGAGTTTGTTGAAATGAAAATGCGTAGCCATGTTGCCGGCACAATCAAACTTGATCCAAGCGAGCACATCGATCGTAAAGTATATCGTTTTATGGGTGATGCGGCAGCTTATGCATACCTTTCTATGCGTGAAGCGATTGAAGATTCAGGTTTAACAGAAGATCAAGTTTCAAATGACCGTACAGGTCTTGTAATCGGTGCAGGTACTGGTTCAGCTCACAACCAATTAGTGGCTTGTGACGCAGTACGTGGTCCACGCGGTGTGAAAGCGATTGGTCCTTATGCGGTAACTAAAACGATGGCATCAAGTGTGTCAGCTTGTTTAGCAACCCCTTACAAAATCCGTGGTGTGAACTACTCAATCAGCTCTGCTTGTGCAACGTCTGCACACTGTATCGGTCATGCAGTTGAATTAATCCAATTAGGTAAACAAGATGTGGTTTTCGCTGGTGGTGCGGAAGAATTATCTTGGGAATGTGCAACTGAATTCGATGCAATGGGTGCGGTTTCAACTAAATACAATGATACCCCAGAAAAAGCGTCTCGTGCTTACGATGCAAACCGTGATGGTTTCGTTATCGCGGGTGGTGGTGCAGTTGTGGTGGTTGAAGAATTAGAACACGCATTAGCACGTGGTGCAAAAATCTACGCTGAAATCGTAGGTTATGGTGCAACCTCTGATGGTTACGACATGGTAGCACCAAGTGGTGAAGGTGCAGAGCGTTGTATGAAACAAGCGATGGCAACTGTGGATACCCCAATTGATTACATCAACGTACACGGTACATCAACACCAGTTGGTGATGTAAAAGAATTAGGTGCAATCAAAAATGTATTTGGTGACAAAATCCCAGCGATTTCTTCAACCAAATCAATGACTGGTCACTCTTTAGGTGCAGCAGGTGCACACGAAGCAATCTATACCTTATTAATGTTACACAATGACTTTATTGCACCAAGCATTAATATCGAAACATTAGACGAAGCGGCAGAAGGCTGTAATATCGTGACTGAAACAAAAGAAAATGCAGGCTTACAAACTGTAATGTCAAACAGCTTTGGTTTCGGTGGTACAAACGCGACTTTAGTGTTCAAACGCTATAACGGCTAATTAAAAATCGCTTAAAATCTAACCGCACTTTGGGGCTTCCAAGTGCGGTTTTTTCTTGTCATCGATTCTTTTCCCTCCACTCATAAGAGAAAACAACATTTAAAATGTGATCTAGTTCAAATTTTTGAACAAAAGAATAAAATTTTTTTATTTTTATAAAACTCTATATAAAAATGCAATTCTCTTTGTTTTTTTATTTCAATCTTTATTTAAAACTTTATTTTTATATTTTTATGGATTTTAATTCTTTTAAATTTGTTTTTTTAGACTTTTGCAATGCTAGACAAGTTGTTTTCTTTCGGTATGATGGTTCCATTGTTTTGACAACAAATCGTAGTAATAAAAGTGCGGTCAGTTTTAGGAGTAAAATATGAAGAAATTATCCGGTGCGGAAATGGTGGTTCAGTCTTTGCGTGACGAAGGCGTTGAGTATTTATTTGGTTATCCAGGCGGTGCCGTATTGGATATTTATGATGCAATCCATACCCTTGGTGGGATTGAGCATATTTTAGTTCGTCATGAACAGGCAGCGGTACATATGGCAGATGGTTATGCACGTGCGACCGGTAAAGTAGGTTGTGTGTTAGTGACATCAGGACCAGGTGCAACCAATGCGATTACGGGTATTTTAACCGCTTATACTGATTCAGTGCCAATGGTGATCATTTCTGGTCAGGTAATGAGTAGCTTAATCGGCCGTGATGCGTTCCAAGAATGTGATATGGTGGGGATTTCTCGTCCAGTGGTTAAGCACAGCTTTATTGTTAAAAAAGCAGAAGACATTCCAGGTATCTTGAAAAAAGCATTTTATATTGCTTCAACAGGCCGTCCTGGTCCTGTTGTCGTAGACATTCCAAAAGATACCGTAAATCCAACTTTAAAATATCCTTACGAATATCCAAAATCTGTTGAGCTTCGTTCTTATAATCCAACGGTAAATGGTCACAAAGGTCAAATTAAGAAAGCGTTAAAAGCATTATTAGTGGCTAAAAAGCCGGTTTTATTCGTCGGTGGTGGTGCAATTGCAGCAGGCTGTCATGAGGAATTAACGCAATTTGCACAACGTTTAAATTTACCGGTAACTTCATCATTAATGGGTTTAGGTGTGTATCCAAGTACCGATAAACAATTCTTAGGTATGCTTGGGATGCACGGGACTTACGAAGCCAATACAGCAATGCATGAAAGTGATTTAATCCTTGGTGTTGGCGTTCGTTTTGATGACCGTACCACTAACAATTTAGATAAATATTGCCCGAATGCAAAAGTGATTCAGATTGATATTGATCCAACCTCTATTTCTAAAAACGTCCCTGTTGCGATTCCAATTGTAGGTAACGCGAAAAATGTATTGGATGAGTTCTTAAGCTTATTAGGTGAAGAAATTGGTTCGCGTCCTCAAAACCAATTAGAAGATTGGTGGAAACAAATTGATGAATGGAAAGCGAAAAAATGCTTGGATTTCGACCGCACTTCAGGCGTAATTAAACCGCAGCAAGTGATGGAAGCCGTATATCGTATTACAAAAGGCCAAGCTTATGTGGCATCGGATGTAGGCCAACATCAAATGTTTGCCGCATTACATTATCCGTTTGATTTACCACGCCGTTGGATCAATTCAGGTGGCGCAGGTACGATGGGCTTCGGTTTACCGGCTGCATTAGGGGTAAAACTTGCGCATCCTGAAGCAACTGTGGTTTGTGTAACGGGTGATGGCAGTATTCAAATGAATATCCAAGAGCTTTCAACAGCAACGCAATACGGTATTCCTGTTGTGGTAATTTGTTTGAACAACCACTTCTTAGGTATGGTAAAACAATGGCAAGATTTGATTTACTCAGGCCGCCATTCTCAAACTTATATGAATTCTTTACCGGATTTCGTGAAGTTAGCCGAATCTTATGGTCATGTGGGAATTCAAATTTCTACACCAGATGAATTAGAAAGCAAATTAAAAGAAGCCTTCAGTATTAAAAATAAATTGGTCTTTGTTGATATTAACGTTGATGAAACCGAACACGTTTACCCAATGCAAGTTCGCGGCGGGGCGATGAATGAGATGATTTTAAGCAAACCACAAGAGGAGAAAGAATAATGCGTAGAATTTTATCTGTTTTATTAGAAAATGAATCCGGTGCATTATCTCGTGTGGTCGGCTTATTTTCCCAACGTGCATTTAACATTGAAAGCTTAACTGTGGCACCAACTGATGATCCAACGCTTTCTCGTATGACGATTGAAGCGGTGGGTGATGAGCAAGTACTCGAACAAATCGAAAAACAACTTCACAAATTAGTGGATGTGTTTAAAGTTATTAACTTGAGTGAACATGAGCACGTTGAGCGTGAAGTGTTGTTAGTGAAAGTACGTGCAACGGGTTCATCACGTGATGAGTTAAAACGTTTAGCCGATATCTTCCGTGGTCAGATTGTGGATGTAACAACAAAATCCTACACAATTCAATTAACAGGTACAAAAGATAAATTAGATGCTTTTGTTGAGGCTGTGAAGGAAGAAAGTACATTACTTGAGATTGTTCGTTCAGGCTTAATTAGTCTTTCCCGTGGTGAGAAAAATATTCTCTAATGATGTAGAAAGTGCGGTTAAAAATGACCGCACTTTTGAAAACGAAAAAAGGAAGTCATGATTGACTTCCTTTTTGTTTATTCTGAATGAATGTTAAGCTTCTGATTTATTAGTTAATGCGATATATAAACAAACTGCAAAACCGGCAATTAAAACATAAGGCGTAAAGGTTGGAACGCCAGTAGGAGCGGCTGCGAAACCAAAGTTATGTGCCGCTGCTGCACCCAGTAGCATACCGAGCACAAATAATGCTGAGTCATTATTTCCTTCACCAATATTGACTAATTGTTTGCCTGGACAACCACCGCCTAATGCAAAGCAAAGGCCGCAAAGTGCCATAGAAAGGAAATTGTAGAGATAGTCATTATGTGCGATAGGTTGTTTTTCAAAGCCTAAATGGAATTGACCTAATAATGCATTGGTTATTGCTGCAAAGACTATCAGTGCAATCACACCATTTAATAAATGAGCATCACGGAAGAGGACAAAGTTTCGGAATGCCCCTATTGTGCAAAAACGCGATTTTTGCATCAGCACACCGAGAAGTAATCCGCCAGCAAGTGACATCCAAATAGCCGCATGTTGTGCACCAGGCCCTTTTTCAGAGGTATAAATCGCTAGATTTTCACCAAATTTAAATTGGGTTAAGGCTAAAACAAGCAAAATCACCGCAAAGATTGGACCGATTAAGCCAGAAGATTGGCTTTGTTCCTTAGATTTACCTAATGAGAATCCTCGATTAGCAAAGAAAATGCCACCTAATACACCGGCAAATAATCCTACAATACCTGCAATTGCAGTGAGATCACCACCACCTAATCGTAAATAAGCACGCCATGGACAACCTAAGAAAATAAGCGCACCAAGCATTGCAAAAAAGCCTAAGCTAATACGAACAAGTGGGGCAGAGCCACCACGAGGTTTAAATTCCTTAGATAAGAATGCACTGGCGAGTGCTCCTAAAACTAATCCAATGAGTTCTGGGCGAAGGTATTGCAATGGGGCAGCGTGGTGTAATCCAAGCGATCCGGCTGTATCGCGTAAGAAACAAGCCGCACAAAATCCCATATTACCAGGATTGCCATTATAAGTGAGAAGTGGCGCAACGATACCAAGTGCAGCACCTGCAACCACAGGCCAAGTTAAAATTTTCATAATTAGACCCTTGTGATATCTGAAGTTAAATTGAATTGTGTGTTTTTAATAATAAAAACAAAGGTATTGTAGAAAGAGTTGAAAAATAAAGAAAGTTTATTTTTTTGAAATTGTGAGCAGGATCAAAGATTAATTGATAATGAGAACAGCTTGTTTAATTACTGTAAAAAAATAAAAGTGCGGTTAAATTTAACCGCACTTAGGATATGTTATTCAGCAGGGTACCAATGCAAATGTTCAAAGGCTATCTGACATGTTTCCCCTTCTTTCGGACCAGAATCTCGTCGTCCAATTTGAACACGAATATCTTGATCTCCAACTTGGATATTATAATCCGTCACTTCACCAAGATAAGAACGACGTTTTACAACACCAGGGATTCCACCTTGTTGAACAAATTCAATGTCAGATGGACGGCTTGCTAATATGGCTTTCCCTTGTGAAAGTAAGTCATTATTTGGCATTTCTGGAAGATTAAAAATACCATCAACTTTATCAATATGAATACCTTGTGATGACAGGTTTACATTTAATTGATTTGATAACCCGATAAAATTGAAGACAAACTTGTTAGCGGGGTTGTTATAAATATTTAATGGGGTATCAATTTGTTGTACCGCCCCTTTCTTCATGACCATAATACGATCTGAAAGTGCCATCGCTTCAGATTGGTCATGAGTCACATAAATAATTGAGAACCCAAATTTTTTCTGTAATGCCTTAATTTCAAACCGCATTTCTTCGCGAAGATGTGGGTCTAAGCTTGATAATGGTTCGTCTAGTAACATGACGTCTGGGTTAATTGCTAATGCTCTAGCAAGTGCCACACGTTGTTTTCCGCCACCAGATAAATCATCAGGGCTTTTCTTGGCAACACTAAGTAAATTAGTATGTCTTAGCGCATCGGTTGTTCGTTTTTCAATTTCTTGGGCTGAAATATTTTTGAGTTTTAACGGAAAGGCAACGTTGTCATATACCGTCATATGTGGCCATACCGCAAAGGCCTGAAAGACCATACCAAAATTGCGTTTCTCAGGCGGAAGATAGAAATTGTTTTTCTTCGATGACAGTAATTTATCACCGACTTTAATTTCTCCTCCGTCTAAGTCTTCAAAGCCTGCGATCATTCGTAAGGTTGTTGTTTTTCCACAACCTGATGGCCCTAGCATAGAGAAACATTCCCCTTTTTCGATAGAAAGGTTAAGATCTTCAATGGCAATAACATCACCAAATTTTTTCATGACATGATTTAATTGAATATAGCTCATCTTTTACTCCTAACCTTCTATTTTTGAGTTTTCTTTTCAGCATAACGTTTAATAACAGTTTGGCCTAACACAATGATTATTAGGGCAATACCCGCTAATGCTGCAGAATAAACCGTTTCACCGTCTTCATTTAGAGTATAAATTGCGACACCGATAGTTCGTGTAGAAGGACCATATAACATAACAGAAACAGTCAATTCACGTAGAGCCGGAAGGAAAATCAGGAAGAAAGCGGCAATCATCCCTGGTCTTACGAGTGGGATAACAATATCTTTTAAGGATTGCCACATACTTGCTCCACATGCTCGAGAAGCTTCAACTAATGAATCATGCACTTGCTCAAGTGCAGCAGAGTTGGCTTTGAGTGAGAAAGCCATATAACGAGCGATATAGGCAATTAAAATAATCCAAACTGTGTTGTAGAGATTGATGCCAAATTTACCACTCCAGGCAAGGATCACCCCAAGAGCAATTACAGAGCCAGGTACGGAGAATGGCAACATCCCTAAGAACTCAAGGATGCCTTTTCCGCGAACACGCATTTTAACGATAACATAAGAAATCATTACCCCTGCAAACATGGTAATCAATGCTGCAGCGAGACCGAGAGTCACACTATTGCGAATTGCATCTTTTGTTAACTGCCATTCAAATAAGATGAATTTATAGTTATCTAATGTGAGATTTTCCCATGTAATTGGTAATCCATAGGTTTTTAATCCACCAACAAGGAAAATCGTGACTGTAGGCAATATGATTGTAAAGGCGATGTAGAGTAAGCAAATAACAAGCAACGGTTTTCTCAAACCACGAAGTTTTACTTCGATAGGTCTAAAGCTTTTACCTGCAATAATTTGGAATCGACCTTTATTTAAGATTTTGTTTTGTAACCAAATAATCAGTGCCGCAGTGAATACTAAAACAGTTGCAAGTACAGTACCGGTACGAATGGCTTCAAAACTACCCGCACTTTGGTGAATACGTTCATAAATGAGGGTTGGAATGTTGAAAATACCATTTTCTACGCCTAGTACGGCAACAGTACCAAAGTGAGCCATAGAATAGAGCATAATGAGTAATGCACCAGAAAGAATACTTGGCATGACGAGTGGAATGGTAATTTTACGTGTAATGGTAAAGAGACTTGCGCCTGAGATTCTCGCTGATTCTTCTAATGTAGGATCCATGCGCTCCAATGCACCACAAACTTGGATAAAGACGAATGGGAAAAGATACATCGTTTCTACAGCCATAATACCGGCATAGCTATAGATATTAAAAATAGGACCATCAAATCCTAAATCCATGAAGAATTGGTTAATGTAGCCAGAACGTGGTGAAAGTAACATTTTCCAAGCTAATGCCCCAATGAAAGAAGGAAGCATAAAAGGTACAAGGAACATCACTTTCATAAAACCTTTATAAGGTAGATCTGTTCGAGTCACCAACCAAGCAAAAAATGTACCAATAATCGTACTCATCACAGTTACGCCAGATGCGATGAAAAGTGAATTGAGTAATGCTTCATAGGTTTCTTCTTGCTTCAGAATATTCACCACATCGGTGATATTAAATTGCCCATCAACCCAAAAAGAATTGAGGAAAATAAGTAAAACAGGAACCGCAACAACGATAACTAAGATACCGATAGATAAGGCTAGAATAACGTTAGCAATATTGAATGGATGATTATTTTGAATAGTTGTAGCCATAATAAACCCCTCTAGATTTCTTTAGCAGAATCAAACCAAAGCAAATCATGAAAACTGATAAAGCAATTTTCACCTTCATTGAACATTAAATTATTACGTAATGCTTTATTAGTTGGGATTTCTGTTCGCAGTGTTACACCATCAATCTCTACCATATAATCCATTACCGCGCCAAGAAAGCTGGCTCTTGATATTTTTCCTAGTAAACCTTCATTGTCTTTGCTTAGTATGATATCGGAAGGTCGACATCCTAATTTCCCTGAGTTAGGTGGCAAGTTTTTCCAGTTTAAAATTTGATTACCTTCTCCAATATAGTGATGATTATTTTCGTATCGGACTGGAATGAAATTTGCGAGTCCCATAAATTTAAATACCATCTCATTTTCTGAGCGCTCATAAATGTCCCATGGTGTTCCAACTTGTTGGATATCGCCATGTTCATTCATAATGGCCAAACGATCAGATATTGCTAGGGCAATTTCTTGGTCATGTGTTACGTAAAGAATAGTAATACCGAGTTTTTTCTGTAATTCTTTAATTTCAAAACGCATTTCTTCTCGAAGATTGGCATCTAAATTATTGAGAGGCTCGTCTAAGAGCATTAAAGATGGTTTAGCAACTAATGCCCTTGCGAGAGCAACACGCTGTTGTTGTCCCCCTGATAATTGAGAAGGTAAACGTTCTTCTAAACCAATTAAATTAACTAATTCGACAATTTCCATCACTTGTTTATGAAGAGCTTGTTTTTCAATATTCTTTAATTTAAGAGGGTAGGCGATATTGTCAAAGACAGTCATATGCGGCCAAACAGCATAATCTTGGAAGACCACACCTAAACCGCGTTGATCTGGCTGAATATCCGTGTTTGTAGCGGGATCGGCAACAACCACATCATCAATTAAAATACGGCCACTATCTGGCACATCAAATCCTGCAAGCAGGCGTAATAAGACAGTTTTCCCACAGCCGGATGGGCCAAGAAGCGTAAAACATTCTCCATCTTGTACAACTAAGGACAGATTTTTTAACACTTCATTTGAACCGAATTTTTTGGATATATTTTCAAATGTAATTGTTGCCATAATCACTACTCCTTACTGATTAACGACCTTGAAGAATTTGAGTGAAATGTTTAATTGTTTCTTCTTTTTCTGACATTAATTTTTCATAGTCAATAGGAATCGCTCTTGATACGGCATCTTCTAGAGATGGCATACCAAATTTAGCATCAAGTTCAATACCTTTTCTAACTGGTAATGTCCCTTCATTTGCAATAATTTTCTGCCCATCTTCAGAAAGTAAGAAGTCAATAAATTTTTGTGAAGCAGCAAGGTGTTCAGTACCTTTTAAGATCGCTGCAGGGCTAGGGATGACGAGCATTTCTTTTGGATAAACCAATTTTAATTGCGCGCCTTTTTTAATTTTATCGTTGGTAATATAGTCAACAGCGAGAGAGGCTAATAAATCACCAGATGCGGTATCATCGATAACTTGGCCTGCACCTTTACCTACTTTAGCTTTATTTGCTTTTAATTTTTCAAAGAATTCCCAACCAAATTTATCTTTTAATAAAGATACACTCATATATGACGTACCCGATAATGCAGGATTTGCAATACCAAACGCACCTTTATATTCAGGTTTTAAGATATCAGCCCATTCAGCAGGCGGGTTATCTTTAACGAAGCGGGTATTGTAGGCGATTGCTAGTGTACCGAGGCGGATTGGAGTAAAAGAACCATCAAAGTTAGGGATAGGGTTAACAATATTGGCAGTTTCAGGAGAAACATAAGCTTCAAGCATGCCGTTTTTTTTCATTTGGAAGAAGTCAGGTACTTCACTTGACCAAATTACATCGGCCATAATTTTCCCGGATTCTTTTTCCGTTGCAATTTTAGCCATCAATTTTCCAGCGCCGGCAGACTGATAATCCATTTCAACATCTGGATATTTTTCAGTAAATTTTGCTTTTAATGCACCAATTAATGATTCTTTCATTGATGTGTACACAATTAATTTTTCTTGTGCCGCAGCCATATTACTAAGTGACATACCTAGTCCAATGGCAATCAATGTTAAAGACATTTTTTTATTCATAATGAAACCTCACTGAGATAGGGATAAAATCAGTAAATGAGATCAAACTACGATCGACATTTATACCAAAACATCTAATCTACAAAATACACTTAAATATTTGAATATAAAAGTCTAAATTTAAATAATTTTCAGATTTGTGATAGAGATCACTTAATAACGTTTAAAGCCATCTTCCCAAATGCAATTCCACAATATCGACTAAATGTCGAAGAAATGTTGTGTCTTGGTCGTTGTGGAAACGGTCTGTGTCTCGAGATTTGAAGAGTAAAAGTGCGGTTGGTTTTTGTGGTGTTCCGCCTAAGCGGCAAATCGCCACAGAGCCGATAGGGAGCTCTTCTGGAAGGAACATGAGGGCTTTTTCTTTATTGGAGAGATCGCCTAAATAGAATTGGCGTAATCCCATACGCTCTAGGCGAATAAGTTCAAAGGCTTTTCGGTCTAGCCAATGTTGCTCAGGAATAGTGCTATTTTTTGGCCAACTATCCGTGAAAAGTAAAATTTTAGCGCCTTCTAACTCATAGCCTTTTGCCCAGTCATCTAACTTTTCATTGATGGCGATAAAGTCTTCTGTTTGAAACAGCTTCTTCTGCAAAGGCAAGAGGGCAAAGAAAATATCTGCTTCTTGATGAGCAAGCTGATGAAATTTTTCGAGGAGTTGAGTAAGCGTTTTGATTTGTTCTCGTTGCTGAGCAAGCTGTGCTTCGACTAACGAAATCGTCCCTTCTTCATGGCTATGAGAAATGATAAGCTGTTGAAGTAGTTCTGGGTGATGGGTAAAAAAATCAGGGTGATTTTTTAGGTAGTCCACAATATCTTGTTCAGTCATCAAAAACTCCTTAAAAAATAACCGCACTTGGTTATGCCAAAGTGCGGTTTATTTTTATGTTGTTTTAGGCAGCAAATGGATCGCGTAAAATCATTGTTTGAACACGATCTGGGCCCGTTGAAAGGATAGCTACTGGTACGCCAGTGACTTCTTCGATACGTTTGATGTAATTACGGCAAGTTTGCGGTAATTTATTTACATCAGTGACACCGAAGGTGTTTTCTTTCCAGCCTGGTAAGGTTTCGTAAATTGGCTCTACGCCTTCCCAATCTTTCGCTGCTAATGGGGCATATTCAATGATTTTGCCATTTGGCATTTTGTAAGCTGTACAGATTTTCACTTCATCGAAACCATCTAATACGTCTAATTTGGTCATACAGAAGCCAGAAATAGAGTTAAGTTGAATTGCACGGCGAATGGCTACTGCATCAAACCAACCACAACGACGAGGACGACCGGTTACTGCACCAAATTCATTACCTTTACGAGCAATTTCAGCACCAGTTTCATCGAATAATTCTGTGGTGAATGGACCGCCACCAACTCGTGTACAGTATGCTTTGATGATACCCAACACATAGTCAAGGTTGCGAGGACCGAAACCAGAACCTGTTGCTACGCCGCCTGCAGTGGTGTTAGAACTGGTTACATACGGATAGGTGCCGTGGTCGATATCAAGCATAGTGCCTTGTGCACCTTCGAATAGGATGTTGTCACCATTTTTACGTGCAGTATCTAAGATGGTTGTGATATCTGCCACCATACCAGTAATAATATCAGCTACCGCGAACACATCGTCTAATGTTTTTTGATAATCAACAGGTTCTACTTTGTAGTAGTTCACCAATTGGAAATTATAGTATTCAAGGATATTTTTTAATTTTTCAGCAAAGGCTTCGCGATTGAATAAATCGCCCACACGTAAACCACGACGAGCCACTTTATCTTCATAAGCTGGGCCGATACCACGACCGGTTGTACCAATAGCTTTTTTGCCTAACGCAGCTTCACGAGCGTGATCCATTGCAACGTGATAAGGTAGGATTAATGGACAAGCTTCTGAAATTAATAAACGTTCACGTACTTTTACGCCACGGCTTTCTAATTCGCCCATTTCTTGCATTAATGCAGCAGGAGAAAGTACCACACCGTTACCAATTAAACAGGTCACGTTATCACGTAAAATACCTGATGGAATTAAGCGTAATACAGTTTTTTCACCATTAATAATTAAAGTGTGACCTGCGTTGTGACCACCTTGGTAACGCACCACATATTTGACTCGATCCGTTAATAAATCAACGATCTTGCCTTTTCCTTCATCGCCCCACTGAGCGCCAAGAACAACAACACTTTTTCCCATAATTTCCGCCTTAAGTTTGCGTAAGTTTATAAATTAGACAAACGATTACTTTACTCTTTTTTGGTTGTAATCTCAAATTTTAAACGTAAAAAAGTGCGGTTATTTTTAACCGCACTTTTTATAAATTTATTATTCAAACAACGATTTATGTAATGAACGTACTACATCATCCGCTTTGTCACTATGCGCTAGCATACAAATGTTATTCGTGCTTGCGCCATAGCTAATCATGCGAATGTTATAGCCTTCAAGCGTGTCAAAAATACGTTTTGCCACACCTGAAGCAAGGTGTAAATCATTTCCAATTAATGCGACAAGCGATAAGCCTGTATCAACTTTCACGGTGCAGTATTGGCTTAATTCTTCTAATAATTCTGGTGAAAGTAATTCTACACCAGATGAAGCTGAGCCAGTTTTATCTAAGGTTAATGCAATGCTTACTTCAGAGGTTGTGATCGTATCCACTGAAATTTTATATTTCGCTAAGATAGTGAATACATTCGCTAGGAAGCCTTGTGCATGTAGCATACTGAGACTTGAAAGGGTTAATAGGGTTTGATCGCGACGTAATGCAATTGCACGGAATGTTGGACGAGGTTGAGGATCACGAGTTACCCAAGTACCACCAGCCTCTGGTGCTTTACTTGAACCCACATAAACAGGGATATTACTGCGCACAGCAGGAAGCAATGTCGCAGGATGTAATACTTTCGCACCAAAGGTTGCCATTTCAGCCGCTTCAGCAAAGCTCATGGTATCAATACGTTGCGCATTTGGTACGATACGTGGATCAGTCGTATAAATACCGGCCACATCAGTCCAAATTAAGACGTCTTTTGCGTTTAATACTTCTGCTAAAAGTGCAGCAGAGTAGTCGCTACCACCACGCCCTAACGTTGTGGTTTTACCGCCTGGTTCACGACCGATAAAGCCTTGAGTGATGACTAATTCACCACGGTCAATTAATGGTTTTAATAAATTATTACAGTTCGCTTGAGTTTGTGCATCATCTGGTGCGGCTTTACCAAAGTTATCATTAGTTGCCACTAAAGTACGTACATCAACCCAAGTGGCAGAAGCTTGTAATTCTCTTAATACTTCAATGAAAATTTGAGTTGACATCATTTCACCATGACTAATGAGTTCATCAGTTAAAGCAAATGATGTCGCAAGGCTAGCCGCTTCAGAAAGTGCGGTAATATTTTCTAAGTATTTTTCAATGATAGGACGAATGCGACTGTCATCTTTTAATTCATTTAAAATGTTTTCTTGAATTTGACGGACTTCACCAATTAATTTTGTACGTTCTTCAGCTTCTACGCCATTGGCTAAGGCAACTAATAAGTTTGTTATACCAGCTGATGCAGAAAGCACCACTACGCGAGTATTAGGATCTGCAATGACGATTTTGGCACAAGCTTGCATAGCGGAATAGTTTGCGACAGACGTGCCACCAAATTTTGCTACCGATAAATGAGACATAAGATAATCCTCTAAAATGAAAAGTAAGATGTTGTGTTTTATGATGGCTATTAGAAATAGCGATTTAATTAAAAATTGTCAAATAAATATGATAAAAAATCGTATAAAAATCTTTTTATTTAGATCTTTTTTGATTAAACAGGGTAAAAATTAAAGAATCATTAACTATTCGGCAGGTATTGGCAGAGGTTCTGGTGCACCGAGAAAATAAGGTTTTACACCGATAATTAAGTCTAACACGGCTTTTACGCGAGCAAACATTTCGCGGACACGTGTTCCAAAATAAACTTCTGGCTGTTTTGCGGTGAAACAAATTGCGTCAATATCGTAATGTTTAGCAATAAGCAGAGCACGTTCACAATGGAATTTTTGACTGATAATAGTAAAAGAGGGTACTTGGAAAACTTTATTTGCTCGCACAACAGAGTCTAAGGTGCGGAAGCCTGCAAAATCTTTAAACATGACGCTTTCAGACACGCCCATTTTACGTAGATCCAAAAACATGGTACGCGGCTCGTTGTATTGAAGCGTGCGGTTATCGCCACTTAGTAGTAGATAATCAACTTTATTTTGATCGATTAAGTATTTTGATGCTTCTAAGCGATAGTCATAATATTTATTGGTTTTTCCCTTAGCGACATATTTGGATGTACCTAGTACTAGTGCGTAGTGACGATGCGGGAGCGTTTCAATGTCTTCATAAACGCGATCTTGCACATAGAAACTAATAGCACGATCAATGGTGAAGCAGCCAATCAAGACGAGTAAACCTAACCCCAAGGCGTAGCCGAGGAGTTTTTTCAGCGGAAGGCGAGAGAGCCATGAAAGTGCGGTCATTTTTAACCGCATTTTGGATAGTTGCATATAGCTAACATACTGAAAAATCAAAATAATTTCAAGTGTAATTTGTTTACCAAATTGATAAGGAAATATTTAGACGTCTAAACGTCTAAAATTTCTTGACAAAAAACATGAGCTGTTGATAATTGTTAAATCATCAACGTAAAAGGTTATCATTTAATGGCTGTGCAAAATGTCGTGCTTTTTCAAGACAATCCCCTCCAATTAACATTGGGTGGTCAGCTTTCGCCTATCAATGTCGCATATCAAACTTACGGGACTTTAAATGCAGATAAAAGCAATGCTGTATTAATTTGTCATGCCTTAACGGGAGATGCAGAACCTTATTTTGATGAACCGAATAAAGATGGTTGGTGGCAAAATTTTATGGGGGATGGCCTCGCATTTGATACATCTAAATACTTTTTTATTTGTTCAAATGTATTAGGTGGTTGTAAAGGGACGACGGGACCAAGCTCAATGAATCCCACTACGGGAAAACCTTATGGTAGCCAGTTCCCCAATATTATTGTTCAAGATATTATTAAAGTGCAAAAGGCTTTACTTGATTATCTTGGCATAGCGCATTTAAAAGCGATAGTGGGCGGATCCTTTGGTGGTATGCAAGCTACACAATGGGCAATTGATTATCCGGATTTTATGGATAACATTGTGAATCTTTGTTCTTCCATCTTCTTTAGTGCGGAAGCCATTGGATTTAATCATGTGATGCGTCAGGCTGTCATTAATGATCCAAATTTTAATAATGGCGATTATTATGAGGGGACACCGCCTAATCAAGGGCTTTCCATTGCTCGCATGTTGGGAATGTTGACCTATCGGACAGATGTACAGTTAGCCAAGGCATTTGGGCGAGCAACTAAATCTGAAGGACAATTTTGGGGTGATCACTTTCAAGTGGAATCCTATTTGAGCTATCAAGGTAAAAAATTCTTAGAACGTTTTGATGCTAACACCTATTTGCATTTATTGCGAGCTCTCGATCTGTATGATCCTAGTGTAGGGTATGCAGATGTGAAAGAAGCCCTATCTCGAATTAAAGCTTGCTATACATTAGTTTCAGTGACGACAGATCAACTATTTAAATCTATTGATTTACATAAAAGTAAACAGCTTTTAGAACAAGCAGGCGTGGATTTAAAATTTTATGAATTCCCATCGGATTATGGTCATGATGCTTTTTTAGTGGATTATACGGCGTTTGAAAATAAAATTAGAAGTGGATTAGAAGGCGAGTCTGAATAAGAACAATAGAAAAGGCGGAAATTTCCGCCTTTTTTGATTTTTTCTTTATAGATGGCTCACGAAACGTGACAAATCTTTGGGTTTACAGTCTCTTTCTAATTTTTCAGCTGCTGTACCAATTTGTAATAAGGCAACAATCTTATCATTTTTACCACAACCAAATGCTTCACGTAATTCACGCCCCTCAACGAGAGGACCTGTTGCCCAAAAACTTTCAAAACCCAGTGCATTGCCTGCAAGTTGAATCGCATAAGTTGCCGCACCCGCAGTAAGCATTTGTTCCCAACCCGGTACTTTTTTCACTTCATGATTAATTTTAGCAATCACCGCAATGATCATTGGCGCACGGCGTGCAAAATTCTCTGCTTTTTTTAATCTTTCTTCACCTAAATCAAATTCAGTCACCGCTGCTTTGAGCAAGCTTTCCAATTTACTTAAACCGGTGCCTTGGATAACTACGAAATGATAAGGTTCAAGTTTACCATGATCAGGGGCATGTAAAGCTGCTTGAAACATTTGTTCTAATTGCACTTGGCTGGGGGCTGGTGCTGTTAATTTTTTATTCGATTTACGTTGTGTTAAAAGGGTTAATGCATCCATAGTGTTTTTCCTTTTTTAGTTTTAAGTGCGGTTAATTATAACATAGTTTTTCACTAAACTTTATGATAGGCTACGCACAATTTTTATTTCTGTTTTTAAAGGTTTAATTTCACATGAATGCCATATTAAACGTATTGAAATTTTGTTGTAAAGCACTCAATTTTATCCGAAATCTTGTGATGAATTTTGTGTTCTTACTATTTGTTTTAGCGTTGATTGTCCTTATTAGCCTTTTTAGTGATGGCAAGAAAAGCCAAGTCTTATCAGGCGATCAAGGTGCATTATATTTAAATTTAACAGGCTATCTTGCTGATAACACGGAAGATATGCTGAGTTGGCAAGAGGAATTCCAACGTTTAAATAATGAAAAAGTTTCTTACAAATATTCAACCTTTGATGTGGTGCAAAGTATTTTATCTGCAAAAGATGATGAACGCGTTCGTGGTTTAGTATTGAATCTAAATGACTTTGAAGGGGGGGATCTTCCATCATTAGAGTACGTAGGAAAAGCCATTCAAAGTTTCAAAGAGTCAGAAAAGCCCGTTATTGCTTATGCTGACAATTACACACAAGCACAATATTTCCTTGCGAGTTTTGCGGATGAAATTTATCTCAATCCGATTGGACAAATCAGCATTCAAGGTTTGCGTCAGGAAAATCTTTACTTTAAATCCATGCTCGAAAAACTTGAAATTACACCACATATTTTCCGAGTGGGGACATATAAGTCCGCGGTAGAGCCTTTCTTGCGTGATGATATGTCGCCAGAAGCAAAAGCGAATATGCAAAAATGGCTTGGAGGCATGTGGCAAAACTATATGCAAACACTAATGGTTAATCGCCATATTACCGCCAATGACGTATTACCTAATGCACAAAAATATATTAGTGATTTAAAAGCGTTAAAAGGTGATGAAACGGCTTATGTAAAAAAACGTCAGTTAGTGACACAGTTTGCGACAAGATTGGATTTAGATAAAAAATTGACCGCACTTTTCGGTCAAGGTGAAGAAGGCAAAGCCAAATTAGTGGATTTTGAAGATTATTTATCTGATTTAGGCGATCGTTTCTCAGTGGATCCAAATGAAAAAAATATTGTTGCGGTAGTGAATGTAGAAGGGACGATTATTGATGGTGAAAGCGATGAAGAATCTGCAGGTGGCGATACCATTGCGAAGTTATTAAGACAGGCCTACGATAATGAGAAAGTGAAGGCTGTTGTTCTCCGTGTTAACTCACCGGGTGGCAGTGCATTTGCCTCTGAAATTATTCGCCAGGAAATTGAAAATCTTCAAAAAGCAGGCAAACCTGTTGTCGTATCAATGGGGGGCATGGCAGCTTCTGGTGGTTATTGGATTTCTTCGACTGCAGACTATATCGTGGCGGATAAAAATACGATTACGGGTTCAATTGGGATCTTTGCATTATTCCCAACCTTTGAAAATACAATCAAAAAAATGGGAATGAGTACTGATAGCGTAGCGACAACAGATCTTGCGGAAACCTCAGTGTTAAGCCCATTAGGTAAGAACACACAGGATATTTATCAACTTAGTATTGAAAATGGTTATGATCGTTTCTTAGATGTGGTAAGCCGTGGGCGTCAATTATCAAAAGACAAAGTAGATAAAATTGCTCAGGGCCAAGTTTGGTTAGGACAAGATGCACAGAAAAACGGCTTAGTTGACGAATTAGGTGATATTGATATAGCCATTGATAAAGTGGTCGCGCTAGTCAATCAACATCCGGATAAATATATGGATAATTTTAGTGTGCAATGGTTGGTTGATGAAGATAATAGCTTCTTAGCTAAATTAGATCGCAAGCTTAAACAAAAAGGTCAAGCCTTACTGACAAATTGGTTGGGATTGCCACAGGAAGTGCATCAAGTGAAAAAACAACTAAATGCGTTAACCAAATTTAATGATCCAAAAGGGCAGTATTTGTATTGTTTAAATTGTGGTTTGGTTAAGTAAAACAGTAAAATACAAAAAGGGCGGAATGTAATTTCCGCCCTTATTTTTTACCCAAATCGCTTATTTTTCATTTTTGATATTAGAGAAAATATTCGCCAAAATTGGACCTGATACATTGTGCCAGAAGCTAAATAAAGCACTTGGTACCGCGGCAATTGGGTTGAAATGAGCAGCAGCTAATGCAGCACCTAAACCTGAGTTTTGCATACCTACTTCAATTGCTACAGCTTTACTATCCGCCGTATTAAGTTTAAATAATTTTGCTGCAAAGTAGCCAATTAAATAGCCTAAGCAGTTATGTAAAACCACTACGCTAAAAATTAATAGACCAGATTCGACGATTTTATCTTTACTTACTGCTACTACCGCTGCCAAGATTAAGACGATAGAGATAACAGAGACTAATGGCATAGTTTGGCTTGCTTGTTCCACCTGTTTTTTGAAGAGCGCACGAACGACTAACCCTAAGAAAATTGGGAACAACACCATTTTTAATACAGACATAAACATTGCGCCTGCATCAATATCTAACCATTGACTTGCTAATACATAGAAAATAGCAGGGGTTAATACTGGTGAAAGTAAGGTTGAGATAGTGGTACAAGCAACAGAAAGCGCGGTGTTACCTTTCGCTAAATAAGTCATTACGTTTGATGACGTACCACCTGGGCAAGAACCCACAAGAATCACACCAACTGCTAAATCAGCCGGTAAATCAAAGGCTTTTGCTAATCCAAATGCAATAGCAGGCATGATAATGAATTGACCCGCTACACCAATGAATACAGATTTAGGGTGTTTAGCCACTTCACTGAAATCAGCGAAAGTTAAGGTAATCCCCATGCCAAACATCACCAAACCTAAAAGGTAAGGAATGTAGGGGGCAAAAATTTTGAATTGCTCAGGGAAGAGAAAGGCGAGAAGAGCAAAAACAATCGCCCATAGTGCGAAAGTTTTGCTCACAAAGTTAGTGAGTTTTAATAATGCTTGCATAGTTGCTTTCCTATTTTGTTAAAAAGAATGAAAAGAGCGGTCAATTTTAAAGACGTTTTTTTGAGATGTCTATGACTAACTTGTATTTGAAGATGCTTAGGAAGTGGTTGTTTGCCAAGCATTTTCATCAAGCAATTGACCAAAATGGCTTTCTACAAGAAGACGAGTAATATTGTTTTGAGGATTGGTGAAGATCTCTCTTGGTGTACCTGATTCGATAATTTCACCTTCATCCATAACTAGCACTTGATCCGCAATATGTTTGATAATCCCTAAATTTTGTCCAACATAAATATAGGAAATGCCTAAGTGTTCTTGTAAATCTAAAATTAGATTAAGCAATTGAACACGAACGGAAGCATCTAATGTACCAAGTGCGTCATCGATAATAATCACTTCAGGCTGAAGAATGAGTGCGCGAGCCAAAGCGATCCGCTGTTTTTGACTGACAGAGAGGTGTTTAATTTTAAGATTAGTATAATCTGGATAAAGCCCTACTAATGAAAGGGTTTCAAAGATCTTTTGATTGCGAGTTTCTTCATCCCAATTGGTAATTAATCGCAGCGGGGCATCTAAGGCTTGGCCAATATTTAAGCGAGGGTTAAACGCTGAATTTGCATCTTGGAAAACCATTCGGATATGTTGTGCACGATAGTGAAAATCTTCAAATTGGAGCGGTAAATCATTAAATAAGATTTTTCCAGATGTAGGAGGGGTAATTCCTGCAATCATTTTCACTAAGGTGGATTTTCCTGAGCCATTTTTACCAATAATCGCAAGTGTTTCTTTCCGACTAAGCGAAAAACTGACATCCTTTACCGCATAAAATTGCTCAGAGCCAAAAAGTTTGGCTGGACCATCAAAGGTTTTACTAAGATTTTCCACTTTTAATAATGGCATTATTCGTTTCCTTTTGATTCTGTGTTGAGCGTAAGCGGTGAAGCGGTCACTTTATCTTTAAACTACCGTTCTCGAAGATTTATCGGATGATGGCAGGAGAACTCATGCTGTTTAATGCGATAGCGGCTTGGTTTTTGAATGCATTCACGTTGAGCGAAAGGACAACGTGGTCCTAAACGACAACCAATCGGCATTTGTTCCAAAATTGGTACTGTGCCTTCTAGTGTCCCTAATTTGCTTTTAAAACTTAAAGGACGACTAAAATCCGGAACAGAGTAAAGCAATGCCTGCGTATAAGGATGGTGAGGCATTTCTAATATTTGGTCGGTTGGCCCAGACTCTGTATTTTGCCCACAATAAAGGACGGAAATACTATCACACCATTCGCTGATACTTTTAAGATCGTTACTAGCTAATAAAATTGTCGTACCTTGGTTTTGGTTCATACTTGAAAGCAAGCGGAAAATTTGCAATGCCGTAATGGATTCCAAAGAATTAGTGGGTTCATCCGCAATTAGTAATCGAGGTTGATTCGCCACTGCTATAGCTATCATCACCTTTTGACCTTCACCTTCAGTGAGCTCATCAGGATAACTCGCCATAATGTCCTTGTGGTTTTTAATCCCTACACGGTGCAGTAATTCAATCGCACGACGTTTTTTCCAACCAAACCACTGCCACCAGCGGCCTTTAAAGGTCCAGTTTGGAATACTTTGGATAAGCTGTTTACCAATTTTTCGGCTTGGATCAAGGCAACTTAATGGGTTTTGGAAGATCATTGAAATTTCTTTTCCAACGATTTTTCGACGTTGATTCGGTGTCAGTTTAAGCAATTCAATATCATTAAAACGAAAACGGTCAGCGGTGACAATCCAGTTATCTTTAATAGAATTACTGATTACTTTAGCGATTAAACTTTTACCTGAACCTGACTCACCGACAAGTCCTAGAATTTCACCTTCATTAAGCGAAAGATTGACGCCGTCCACAATTTTTATGCGGCCGTTTGGTGTTTGAATTTCAATATTAAGATTGCGAATATCTAACAGCGCCATGGGTTACTCGTAATATTTATTGATTGCTTGACACAATCCGTTAGTAAAAATAATGCTTAATAAAATGGTAAAAATAATAGCAAAACCTGGTAATAAAATCGTCCAAGGCGCAAGATAAATTAACTCCAGTGAGTCTTTTATCATCGCACCCCATTCTGGCATTGGTCGTTGAGCACCAAGAGAAATGAAGCTGAGCGCTGTAATATCTAAAATAGCGACCACAAATGCACGAGAAATTTCTTGCGTATAGACGATACTAATATTCGGCAAAATTGTGCTTTTTAATAGCTCCCAGTTTGAAATCCCATCTAATTTGAGTAAGAGAACATAGTCTTTTTTCAGCTCTTGCTGAATCGCTTGATAAATGGCATGCACAAAATACGGCAAAATAGCCAATAGGGTAGCAAACATCGCATTCATTAAGCTTGGTTCCATTAACGTGGAAATGATAATGGCAATCAGCAAAATAGGAATCGATAAAAAAGCATCAAAAAAATGACCTAAAAAACGCGCTTTAATCCCGTCAGACATACCCGCAAGAATACCTAGTGCGCCCCCAATAATTGCCACAGCGATAACCACCAAAAGGGATGAACCAAGCGTATATTGTGTCCCCATTATTAATCGACTGAGTACATCTCTGCCAAGATCGTCCGTGCCAAAGAAAAAGGCGATACGACCTTTTTCTACCCAAGATGGCGGCATCAATTCTTCTCCCACAAACTCCATGCTTTCGCTATAAGGCATGATGAGTTTCGGGAAAATCGCGACCAAAATCAGGATAACAAATAAATAGAAACTAAATAATGCCACACGATTTTGGCGGAAAAGCAACCAAATTTGAAAGAAGGAGGTACTTTCGCGAAATTCATCAGGTTCTCTATCTTGCATACCAACCCTTCTTATTAAATGGATCTAACATAAACATCAGCGACTTGGCTAAGGTATCAATAATGATGATGCAAACACCGATCACTACGACACCAGCCGAAATACTGTTGTAATCTTGTTGGGTTACGGCATCAATGAGCCAACGCCCTATTCCAGGCCAACCTAAAACGTTTTCTACCAACATACATTGTGTTAATACTAAGGTAAATACGCGAGTAAGCTGTGGAATCAATAATGGAAATGTATTACGAAAAACGTAACGTTTTAAAATCGTCCATTTCGACCACCCACGTGTTACAGCTGCTTTGGCATATTCTTGTTGAAGTAAATAATCAGCCCGTTGCTGAATGATTCGGATAAACTCCATTGTTGGCAGAATACAAAGCACTAATGTCGGTAAAGCTAAATGCTGTAAAACGTTTTGTACGATTTTGGTTCGGTAAGGGACATCAACAAACCACATATCAATGGTAGGGAAACCTGTGATAGGTTTGATTTCATAGAGTAAATTATACTGCCCGATGGCTGCAATCTCCCAGCTTTGAATCGCGGCCACATAGAGTAAAATCGGGGCAAACCAGAAAATAGGAATAGACAAACCAACATTAGAGATACTTTGCAATGCGCGTGCACAAGGACGCTGATTATAGACCGCACTTAATACGCCGAGAGGAATACCTAAAATGCAAGCCAATAAAAGTGCGGTAAAACAGAGCTCTAATGTGGGTGGTAATACCGTAAAAATTAAATCTTTTAACGATTCTCCGCCGTTATAGGTAATCCCTAAATCGCCCTGTAACAATGATGTAAGGTAATGATAATAAGCACTATAAATGTTATTTGTGACAAGATCGGCATTGAGTGGATCTCGCATTAAAATCACAAAACTTAATACGGATAAAATCAATAATAAAATGCTTACCCAAATGACATAACGAATTGCTGAAAAGAGCATTATTTTTTCTCCTTATTTTTCATGAAATACAAGGTAGAAAAATTGATGCTACCAAATGGGGTCATTTCAATTCCTTTTACATTACCACGTGCGACTAAAAGTCGTTTTACGTTTGCAATTGGCACAATAGGTAATTCGTTTAAGATGAGCTCTTGTGCATTATTATATGCTTTAGACCGTTCATATAAATGATTGGTGGATAGTGCGCGATCCATCATCTTATCGAATTCAGGGTTACACCAATTGGATAGATTAGTGATTTCCTTTTGTGTATCGCAACTTAAAATCGGGCGCATAAAACCGTCAGGATCAAGGTTTCCAGCAAGCCAACCCGTTAAGATTAAATCGTAATCTTCCGTGCCTTTGCGTAATTGTTCGATTAAAAACGTGCGTGTTACTGACCGCACTTTAACATCCACTCCCGCTTTGGCTAAATCCCATTTAATGAGCTCCGCCATTTTTATTGGTGCAGGGTTATATACTTGCTCTTCGTTTATTACCCACATCTTTAACGTGAGTTTTTTATCGCGTAACGTTTTTTCCGCTTCTGAGGGCTGATAATCATAAGAAAAATCAGGCGTATTAATCGCAGAAGCCCAAGAAATATCAGGAATAATATTATTCGCTACGGTTGCTGTATTGTGGTAAATATTTCGCACAATTCTAAAACGATTTAAGCTTTGCGAAATGGCTTGACGAATAGTTTTATCTTGCATTAATGGCTTTTGGAAATTGAAAGCCAAATAGGCCAAGTTCATTCCATCCGTAGATTGCAGATAATAACGGTCGTCCTTTTCACTTAATAAACCGAGTTGGCTGACTTCAGGATAAGACGCGATTTGACATTCATTATTAAAGAATTTAATTAAACGCCCTGTACGATCCGCCGAAAGATCCACAATAATATTTTTGATTTTGGCTTCTTTTTTCCAATAATCCTCATTGCGTACCAAGCGAACATATTGGTTATAAACGTAATCTTTCACTTGATAAGGACCCGTGCCAACAGGGTGTGTGTCCAATTGGGTGAGATTATCATCTGCACTTAATTGATACGCATATTCTTGAGAGAAAATAATAGAATATTGACTGGCAAGATGCGACAGAATTGACGCATCGGGTTCAAACAGTTCAATTTTGACCTGATAAGGATTCGTTGCTGTGATGCTTTTAATTTTTTGATTCAGCTTAATACTTTCAAAATACGGAAAGTGTACCTTCTTAGCTTGTTCGTGGAAGATTCTATATTGTGGATTTTTATAGGTTACTTCATTATCTGAAAATGTAGGCAAGTAAGTATCATGCCCTAAAACACGATTAATCGAAAAGACCACATCCTCGGCATTAAAGTCACGAGTTGGTGTAAACCAAGGAGTACGATGGAATTTCACCCCTTTACGAAGATTAATAAGAATTTGTTTACCGTCAGAGGAAATTGAATAGGATTGTGCTAACACTGGAACGAGTGCGGCGCTGTGATCTTTAATATCAAACAGTTTGTTATAAATTTGCTCCGTCACCACATTCATACTGGTACCAGCGTCTGCAGTTTGCGGGTTAAAGGAAAAACCCGATGCATTTGTGCAGTATGTTAAGCCGTTTTCTGTCAGCATTTTGGGTATGCTTGGGGCGGCTTGTGCCAGATTAATTTGGCTCAACCCACACAATAAAAAACAAAAAGTGACATTTCGACGTAACATAGCTTTATTATTAAAGACCGTTTTGTGATAAATTGAGTGAATTGTAAAATATCTTGGCAAAAATGGCTAGTTATTGGATTTTTAGGATATGTTTAAATCAATTAATCGGGAAATTAATCAAATAATCAATCGTGGATTTGACCGCACTTTACGTTTAGCTGTGACAGGGCTAAGTCGAAGCGGTAAAACGGCCTTTATTACGAGCTTGATTAATCAATTGTTACATATTAATCAAGAGGGAAATACTCATCTTCCTTTATTTGAGGCTGCCCGAAATCAATCTATTTTAGCGGTAAAACGTGTGCCTCAGCAGGATTTAAGTATTCCACGTTTTGATTATGAAGCGAATCTCAATGATTTAATGAATAATCCACCACAATGGTGCCAATCTACTCGAGGCGTGAGTGAAACACGTCTTGCTATTCGTTTTGAACGCCAATCGGGCTTGCTTCGCCATTTTAAAGAACGTGGCACATTATATTTAGATATTTTTGATTATCCTGGTGAATGGCTATTGGATTTACCTTTGCTAAATCTAGACTTTCAACAATGGTCACTTGAACAAGCCAAAATTACATTGGGTATTCGCCAGCAGTTTGCTCAAGATTGGTTGGATAAACTGGAAAAACTCGACCTAAGTGCGGTCGTCAATGAAGATGTTTTAGCGCAGATTGCAAAATCTTATACCGATTATTTGCTTGCCTGCAAAGCAGAAGGAATGCAATTTATTCAACCTGGCCGATTTGTCTTGCCTGGGGAATTAGAAGGTGCACCTGTATTACAATTTTTCCCGTTATTGCATTTGTCTGAGGAACAATGGCAAAAACTGAAAAGAGAGGCGAAATCCAATAGCTATTTTGCCGTGTTAAATAAGCGGTATAATTATTATCGTAATAAGGTGGTGAAAGGCTTTTATGAAAATTATTTTTCTACTTTTGATCGCCAAGTAATTTTAGCAGATTGCTTAACGCCACTGAATCATAGCCAACAGGCTTTTATTGATATGCAAACAGGGCTTAATCAGCTTTTTAAAAATTTCCATTATGGCAAACGCAATTTACTTAATCGCTTGTTTTCCCCGAATATTGATAAGCTTATGTTTGTGGCAACAAAAGCCGATCATATCACGACAGATCAAATTCAAAACTTAATCAGCCTGATGCGCCAATTGGTACAAGAGGGCGGTCGTCATGTAGAATTTGAAGGGATTGATACAGAATATACAGCCATTGCTGCGATTCGTGCGACAAAACAAGTTTTAGTTAATCAAAACGGTAAACAAATCAAAGCTATTCAAGGAGTACGTTCTGTAGATAAGCAACTGATTACGCTTTATCCAGGATCTGTTCCAAGTAAATTACCTAATGCAGAGTTCTGGTCAAAACAATCTTTTGATTTTGATTCCTTTGAACCTCAAGTTTTACAACAGGGTGAAAGCATTCCGCATTTAAGAATGGATGCAGTTTTACAGTTTTTATTGGCGGATAGGTTTGATTGATAGAAAAATCAAATCAATTTAATTGTCAAATATTTAATATAAACCACTATTTTTTTATTGGTATTTAGGTAGAATTAATTTGAGTCTTTCTAAAGTAAAGGAGCTTATGATGAAAATGAAAACTCTCTTAGCATTAGCAATCAGCGGAATTTGTGCTGCTGGCATGGCAAATGCACATGACCATATGGCAAAACCAGCAGGTCCTTCAATCGAAGTAAAAGTACAACAATTAGATCCTGCAAATGGTAACAAGGATGTAGGGACTGTAACTATTACTGAATCAAATTATGGTTTAGTATTTACACCAAATCTACAAGGTTTAGCTGAAGGTTTACATGGCTTCCACATTCATGAAAATCCAAGCTGTGATCCAAAAGAAAAAGACGGTAAATTAACCGCAGGTTTAGCGGCTGGCGGTCACTGGGATCCTAAAGGCGCAAAACAACACGGTTACCCATGGCAAGATGATGCTCACTTAGGTGACTTACCGGCTTTAACTGTATTACATGATGGTACCGCAACTAACCCTGTTTTAGCGCCACGTCTTAAAAAATTAGATGAAGTTCGTGGTCATTCTATTATGATCCACGCAGGTGGTGACAACCACTCTGATCACCCAGCTCCACTTGGCGGTGGCGGCCCACGTATGGCATGTGGCGTGATTAAATAAATCGATTATCGAAAGATAAAAAAAGTGCGGTCAATTTTGACCGCACTTTTATTTTTATCGTTTTACTTAACCACTTCCGCCGTATATTCTAATTTATGAATTGCATTAATCAATTGCTCATCAGGAACTTTTGGATCTTCTACAACAGTCACAGTTCTATCTTTAATGGAGGCTTTAGTGGAAATCACGCCATCAATATTGCGTAACTCTTTATTCACTAAATAAGCACAAAGCTGGCAGTTCATTTCATTCACTTTTAGCACAACTTGCTTTGTTTCTTCCGCCTGAGCGGCAGAGAAGGTGAATAATGAAAGCAAAAGTGCGGTCGTTAATTTCTTCATTTTTTGTTCCTAATTAGAAAGCTCTAAAATCCACGGTAAAATGGTTGGATAAGTTAAGAAAAAGAGCATGACGATAAATACAATCCAATACAAAACAATGAGCTTTTTACGGGAAATGTATTTGCTGCAAATGATTTTTTTGGAAAACATTAGCAACCAAAAGCCGTAGGCAAAGGCGCATAATGAAACGATAAGCATCGGAATACGTAAATAGTCATATTCACCCAAGCCAATTAACCATGTGGATGACACGCCAAATACTAAATAGATTAAAGGCGCAATACAGCACAAGGTTGATGCCACCGCAGCACTTAGCGCGGTGGCAATCGCAACCCAAAAAGATTTATTAGAGCTTTTTAGAGACGTAGTCATATTTAAATTCTTTCGGGTCAAAGGAATTTAACGGGTCACCACCGATTTCGGCATACGGATAGCCAAAGTTATTGAGTGGGGCAAGTTCTGGCTGTGGATATAAATCGAAGTCACGAGCATGGTTAAAGCCAACCCAGTTTGCTTCCCAGTTACCGAATAAGTATTTGGCAACGGCTTGAGTATCCTTATCGTCAACAGATTTTTTCTCCGCTAAACGCATTTTTGCCACGTCTGCAGAATCAACAGGCACCCAGCCGAATCCTGCAAGATAGAATTCTGCACGACAGTGCTGACCACCACTTACGTTTGCTACGCCATGTTCGTCCGCACTACCGAATGCACCTTTGGAATATTTGCCCATTTTATCCGCCGCACCTAAACGAATACCAAAAATTTCACGGGCAGGAATACCGCTGGCTCGAGCAAGTGCAACGAAAACAGAGTTAATATCGGTACATTTGCCTTTTAACACACCAGTGGTCAGAATTTTTTCTACATCACCATCGCCACAGCCTAAAACAGAATTATCACGTTCCATATTGTTGACGATCCATTGGTGAATCAATTCAGCTTTTTTCAATGGATTAGTTTCAGTGCCTACAATTTTATCGGCGAACTGTTTCACAATACCATCTGTTTTAATATGTTGAGTCGGTTTTAAATATTCTTGTACATCAACAGAATAGTGAACATCTTTTGGTGGCTTGTAATTCGTCAACGCACCTTTAACCATTGGTTCGCGATCTTTGGTTTCAATCACTATTGTGATTTTTAAATCGCGTTTTTGCGCATCTTTATCCCAAGTTGCAAAGAGGGTTTTCGCACCATATTTGTTGTTTTCCGTTACATAGGCATCCAAATAGTTACCTTCAAAATGGATAGATTTTACCTGTTGATACTCGCCATTAAACGGTAAAGGCACCCACAGATTCGCTTGTCCTTGCGAACCTTTTGGCGCAACTAAGTCATAGGTTTGAGTGAATTCATACAGATGTGAATCGGTATTGTAGTTTGGAATGTCGGTATTGGCGTAAGCCATGGAACATGCGGAGAGTACCGCAGTGGCGATAAGTTTCTTCATGAAAAGATCCTTCTAGTTAGTTAACAGTTAAAACTTAACACATTAGATAAACTAATTGTGGACTATGGCTATAGTATCTCATTTTATTTTCTAGTCAATATTGCTTTTTTATTTCAGCCATTTAAGATTTGCTAAAGAAATTCGAAGTAAAATACCGTTTCTATTTTTATTGGAAAGAATAATGACAAAACAAATTTTCACACAATCCCAACAAGTCGAAGAGGAAGAAATTCTGCCTAAGCAGGAATTTTATAATGTTGAAACCACCATTGATAACGAACCTTTAGAAGGGGAGTTGTTGGACGAGCAATTTGAGAAAATTGTGAAACCTAAATCGAATGGTTGGAAAACGGCTTTGAAATTGACCGCACTTTTATTTTTAGGAGCAACAGTTGCGCAATCTGTTCAATGGATTTGGGATAGTTATCAAAACCAACAATGGATTTATCTTGCTTTTGCCTTGGTGAGTTTTATTGTGGTGATGTTTGGTTTATCTGAAATCATCGCAGAATGGCGACGTTTGGTGAAACTCAAAAAGCGTTTGAATCTACAAGAACAAAGTCAGCGATTAATAGGTGAAAGTGCGGTTAAAAATCATAAAGTTTTTTCTGAACAGGATAGCGAGAAAGGAAAAGCCTTGTGTTTATCGATTGCTGATACCTTAAAATTGGATTCGCAACATCCCTCAATTGTCCAATGGGAAAAACAGCTGAATGAAAGTTATTCTGCTCGCGAAGTCACCCATTTATTCAGTAAGACGGTGTTACAGTCTTTTGATCAAAAAGCGAAAAAACTGATTACTAAAATGGCAGCAGAATCAGCGGTGATTGTGGCAATTAGCCCTTTGGCCGTTATTGATATGTTTTTTATTGCATGGCGAAATATTCGTTTAATCAATAAAATTGCAGCGATTTATGGGATTGAGCTAGGGTATTTTACCCGTCTTCGCTTACTTAGAATGGTGTTAGTGAATCTTGCTTTTGCAGGGGCAACGGAGATTGTGCAAGATTTAGGCATGGATTGGCTTTCGCAAGATATTACCGCGAAACTTTCTGCACGAGCAGCGCAGGGGATTGGCGTGGGATTATTAACGGCTAGATTGGGCATTAAGGCTATGGAGTTTTGTCGCCCACTGGCATTTGAAAAGTCGGAAAAACCAAAACTTTCTCATGTACAGAAAGAATTGTTGACGGTGATGAAAGATACGGTACTTGGCAAGACGAAAGTGAAAGAAAAAGAAGACGTGTAATAAAAAAGTGCGGTTAAAATTGACCGCACTTTTTTGTATAAGAGATGATTAAAGTCCTGCTTTCAAGCTTGCTTCAATAAAACGATCGAGATCGCCATCTAGTACAGCTTGTGTATTACGATTTTCAACGCCTGTACGGAGATCCTTAATACGTGCATCATCTAACACATAAGAACGAATTTGGCTGCCCCAACCAATATCAGATTTATTATCTTCCATCGCTTGTTTATCCGCATTTTTCTTTTGTAACTCAAGCTCATACAATTTCGCTTTTAACTGCTTCATGGCTTGATCTTTATTTTTGTGTTGAGAACGATCGTTTTGACATTGCACGACAATTCCACTTGGCATGTGAGTAATACGCACCGCACTTTCAGTTTTATTGACGTGCTGACCACCCGCACCAGATGCACGATAAACGTCAATACGTAAATCAGCCGGATTAATTTCAATATCAATATCGTCATCAATTTCAGGATAAACGAAAGCCGCTGCAAACGATGTATGACGTCGATTATTAGAGTCGAATGGGCTTTTGCGCACTAAACGATGAATACCGGTTTCCGTACGTAACCAACCGAAAGCGTATTCACCACTGACACGAATCGTCGCGGATTTTAAACCTGCGACATCACCATCAGAGACTTCCATTAATTCTGTTTTAAAGCCTTTGCTTTCCGCCCAACGGAGGTACATGCGAAGTAACATTTCCGTCCAGTCTTGCGCCTCTGTTCCACCAGAACCTGCTTGTAAATCGACATAACAATCACACGCATCATGTTCACCGCTAAACATGCGTCGGAATTCTAATTTGGCAAGTTGTTGTTCAAGCTCATCTAATTCAGCAACGGCCTCATTGAAGGTCTCTTCATCTTCCGCTTCAACTGCTAATTCAAGCAGCCCTTCAACATCTTCTAAACCTTGTTCTAAATTTTTGATGGTATCAACCACTTGTTCAAGTGAAACGCGTTCTTTTCCAAGCGCTTGGGCTTTTTCAGGTTCGTTCCACACGTCGGGTTGTTCTAATTCGGCATTAACTTCTTCTAAACGCTCAACTTTTGCGTCGAAGTCAAAGATACCCCCGAAGCACAGAAGTGCGTTCGGAAAGGTCGGCGATTTTGTTTTTGATTGGATTAATTTCAAACATAATAAATAAACCTCTATAAGCGACAGAAGTATAAGTCATTTTCAGTTTTTTGGGTAGTTTGGCTTGCACAAATCATCGATCCATTTATAATTCTAATCTTTGTTGTTTAGATATTTAGGAATAAAAATGAAAAAATTACTGACCGCACTTTTAATTGCTGCTTCTGCCACTGCAATGGCGAGTGATGCTGAGATTAAATCTAAGTTACAGGCATTAGGTGCGAAAAATATTGAGGTGAAAGATTCACCGGTAAAAGGCCTTAAAACAGCCGTGACTGATCAAGGCATTTTATATGTAAGTGAAAATGGTCAATATGTTTTGCAAGGCAAAATGTATGAATTAACAAATAAAGGCCCCGTTGATGTGGCTGGTAAACTTTTAGCTGATAAAGTGAATGCGTTAAAAAACGAAATGATCATTTATCCGGCAAAAAATGAAAAATATGTTGTGACAGTATTCATGGATATTACTTGCCATTATTGCCATATCCTTCATCAACAAGTGAAAGAATATAATGATTTAGGTATTACCGTTCGTTATCTTGCATTCCCGCGTGCTGGAATGAATGAAACTGCTCGCCAAATGGAAGCCATTTGGACAGCGAAAGATCCTGTATTTGCATTGAATGAAGCTGAAAAAGGTAACTTACCGAAAGAATTGAAAACACCTAACATTGTGAAAAAACACTATGATTTAGGTGTACAACTTGGTGTGAAAGGTACGCCAAGTATTGTGACTTCAACAGGTGAAATGCTTGGGGGATATTTAAAACCTCAAGATTTATTAGCTGTGTTACAAGAATCAGCACAATAATTGTTAGTAGCGAGGGCGTATGATATACGCCCTTAAAATATTCATATAATCAAAGCACATATCAAATGTTCCTTTAGTGATCATTTAAAATAATGAAACACCGTGAAAAAACTCATCAAACGTCGTGAAATTCCCGCTGGAAATCCTGTTTCAGATAATGCATTACTCGATCGTCTCTACCGTTCTCGCCATATTAAAAATAGCCAAGAATTAGACCGCACTTTGCAATCAATGCTGAATCCCAATCAATTACATGGTATTCAACAAGCCGTAGATTTATTGCTCGAGGCTTATCAACAGCAACAAAATATTGTTATCGTGGGTGATTTTGATGCTGATGGGGCGACCAGTACAGCACTTTCAGTGTTAGCTTTGCGTATGCTTGGCTTTACTGATGTAGAATATCTGGTGCCCAATCGTTTTGAGCAAGGCTATGGTTTGAGTGTACCCGTTGCTGAAATGGCAATGGAAAAAGGCGTACAGTTATTGATGACGGTGGATAACGGGGTATCGTCTTTTGAGGGCGTGGCGTATTTAAAAGATCAAGGGGTAAAGGTGTTAATTACCGATCATCACTTACCACCAGAAATACTGCCGAATGCTGATGCCATTGTTAATCCAAATTTGCAACAATGTGATTTCCCTTCAAAATGTTTAGCCGGCGTAGGTGTAGCATTCTATTTAATGCTCGCTTTACGTGCCAAATTTCGCGAGTTGGGCATTTTTACGGCTGAAACACAGCCTAATTTTACTGAATTACTGGATTTAGTCGCGCTCGGCACAATTGCGGATGTCGTTCCCCTTGATCAAAATAACCGTATTTTAGCCCATCAAGGGTTGATGAGAATTCGTGCGAAACGTTGTCGACCAGGAATTATTGCTCTCGCTGAAGTGGCTAATCGAGAAGTTGAAAAACTTTGTTCGGCTGATTTGGGCTTTGCGATTGCCCCACGTTTAAATGCAGCGGGTCGATTAGATAATATGTCTGTCGGTGTGGAGTTATTACTTGCAGAAAGCATGCAAGAGGCAAGAGCTCAAGCCTTAGATTTGGACAGTTTAAATCAGGCTCGAAAAGAAATTGAGCAAGGCATGAAGTTGGAAGCCTTAGAGATTTGCCGAAATCTCACCGCACTTTCTGATGAATTACCGATGGGGATCGCCTTATTTCAGAAAGATTGGCATCAAGGTGTTTTAGGTATTGTGGCTTCTCGTATTAAAGATCAATACCATCGACCCGTTATTGCTTTTGCGCAAGATCAAGAAGGTATTTTAAAAGGTTCTGCACGTTCAATTGAAGGCTTGCATATGCGCGATGTATTAGAGCGTATTCATTCCCAACATCCTGATATGATTTTAAAATTTGGTGGTCATGCCATGGCAGCAGGATTAAGCATTAAAGAAAGCTTTTTCCCTGATTTTCAAAAGATTTTTAATCAAACGGTGCAAGATTGGTTAAATGAAGATCAATTACAAGGTGTGATTTGGACGGATGGTGAACTTCGAGCAAATGAATTTAGTATTGAAACTGCAGAAGTGATAAAATCTGGCGGACCTTGGGGACAAGCCTTTCCTGAGCCTGTTTTTGATGGTGAATTTAAAATTTTTGAGCAACGAGCAATCGGACAGAATCAAAATCATTTAAAAATGCTTGTTGAGCCTAAAAATGGTGGTCCATTATTAGATGCCATTGCGTTTAATATCGATACTCGGTATTATCCCGATTTGTCGATTAAGCAGGCAAAATTTGCTTATAAGTTAGAAATTAATGAGTTTCGTGGAAATCGAAACCTCCAATTATTAGTCGATTATATTGAACCAATTGGTTAATTTATGAAAAAAGTTTGGCAGAATAAATTATTAAAAGGATCCTTTGCAATGATATTGCTGAGTGTGACAAATGTCGCATTCGGTGAAGTCAATGCAAAGGATTTTTCTGCCAAAAATTCACCGCACTTACCGCCAGCGAATGTGGCACAATTTGAAGATGGTCGAGATTATTTTTCATATCAAGAACCGATTGAACAAGCTAAAAGAAACGATCGTAAAATTCCTATCCAATTTTTCTTTGATTATGACTGTCGAGTTTGTTCTTCAGCTCAAGATATTTTGCAACTTTATAGCCAAATTCGTCCTAATAAAGTCGCATTAGAAGAGCATCCAGTCGCCACAAATGAAGCTAAATTTTCAGCCACAATATTCTATACATTACAGCGTTTAAAAGTGGACGAGCTGTCAGATGTGCTGTTATTTGAAACCTCTGAAAAGGCGCGCTATACCGAATTATCCACATTAGATAAGATGCGTGAATGGGTTGTCTCACAAGGGATTAGTAAAGCTGAATTTAATAAGGTCGTCCATTCCAAAGAAGTGAAAGAGGATGTGAGTAACGCCATTTATTTGACAGAAGAATATGGTGTCTTTACTTTTCCTTATGTGGTTGTGGACGGAAAATATGTTCTCACCGCGAGTACGCTGTATAACGATGATTATGGCGTAGCAGTATTAGATTTCTTAGTGAATAAACTCGAACAAGAAAGGAAAAAATAATGAAAATCGGGATTGTTGGTGCAATGGCACAAGAAGTGGAAATTTTATCCCAATTAATGACAGATAAAAGAGAAACAAAAGTGGCAAGTGCGGTCATTTTTGAAGGCAAAATTAATGGCAAAGAGGTCGCATTATTGCAATCAGGGATTGGTAAAGTCGCCGCGGCTATTGGCACTACCGCTTTATTACAATTGGCTAAACTGGATGTGGTTTTAAATACCGGCTCAGCAGGTGGTGTGGCAAAAGGCTTAAAGGTAGGAGATATCGTTATTTCCGATGAAACCCGCTATCACGATGCTGATGTGACAGCTTTCGGTTATGAAAAAGGTCAATTACCCGCAAATCCAGCAGCTTTCCTTTCGGATAAACAATTAGCCGATTTAGCCGATGAAATTGCACAGTCACAAGGGCAAAATGTAAAACGTGGTTTAATTTGCTCGGGAGATAGCTTTATTAATAGCGAAGAAAAAATTGCTCAAATTAAAGCGGATTTCCCAAATGTGACAGCAGTAGAAATGGAAGCAACAGCAATTGCACAAGTTTGTCATGCCTTTAACGTACCTTTTGTGGTCGTTCGAGCTATTTCTGATGCAGGCGATGGCGAAGCGAGTATGTCATTTGAAGAATTTCTCCCACTTGCAGCAAAACAATCATCGGCATTAGTGTTGGGCATGATAGATAGATTGTAAACTTATATATAAAATCATTATATAATAGGGAAATCAGTTATTAGATAGCCTTTTATAAAACACATAAAATCAAAAGCCTCCGCAATGGAGGCTTATTTTTTATAACAATAAAAGGATTATCAAAATGCTAAACATCATACATAAAACTCTTGCAGGAGGATTGCTGTTATTGCTGTCTTTCTTTTCACAAGCTGATGACGCAAGTCCTTTACGAGTAGGAATTGATTTAACTTATGCTCCTTATGCTTACTTAGATAATAAAGAGGCCAGCGGATTTGATCCTGATTTAATGCGATTACTTGGAAAAAATCTGAATCGTCAAGTTGAGTTTAAAGACACTCGAATTGAAAATATTATTATTGGGTTAAATGCTGGACATTATGATCTTGTTGCTTCAGCTTTATATGTTAATCCTCAACGTGCGAAGCAAGTTGATTTTCTCCCTTATTTACAAACCGGGGGAGTTCTTGTTGTCCGAGGTAACGATAGCTTTTCTCCACAAAAATTAGAGGATCTTTGTGGTAAAAGCATTTCTTCAATGAAAGGTGCTGCTTGGATTCCAACGATGAATGAGGTTTCAGAAAAGTATTGTGCGCCTAAAAATCTAAAACCGCTTATTGTGAAAGAGTATCCGAGTGCGCCAGAGGCTGCTCAAGCACTTTTATCTGGTGGTGTTGATGTTCAGTATGAAGACGCAGCCGTTGCACAGATGGTGATTAATCAATTAGGTGATCGTTTAAAAATTACAAATAAAGAACAGTTATATCCGGTATTGATTGGACTTGCTTTTAATAAGAGTGACTTATCTGGTAAGGCAGTTATTGCACATGCGATAAAAGATACTTTAGCAGATGGTTCATATCAAAAATTACTAAAAAAATATAACCTTGAGTTTCCAAATGAAGCATTATTAAAACAAAATGGACTAGAAAACGCCTTAGATAATGCGATTTTAGCTAGTGAAAATGGAAATGATAAAACGATATCAAAAGGTTTTAATTGGTCATATTTAGCGAGTTTATTCGTAAATACTGATTTCTGGAAAGCTGTTTTAACCGTATTTGAGTTAAGTACATTAACTTGGATCTTTGCTGTTATTTGGGGATTTTTTCTTGCACTTGGAACTCAATCGAATAAAAAACTAGTTAGTAAATTTTCGAATACTTATATCTGGTTGTTTCGTAGTTTACCTTTATTAGTGTTATTAATTTTTATATATAATGTGCCTCAATTCTGGAGTGCTAGTTCTGTTTTATTATCGAACCCATTTATTGCAGGTTTAATTGCTATGGTGCTCAGTGAATCTGCTTATATAGCAGAAATTCATCGTGGAGCATTATCCTCTATACCTAAAGGTCAATATGAAGCCGGTAAAGTATTAGGAATTCGATTCTGGGGGCTTCAACGTTTAATTATTATTCCTCAAGCATTAAAAGTAGCCTTACCTCCACTGACCAACCAATATATTACAATTGTCAAATTAACCTCTCTTGTTTCGGTTATTTCTTTAACTGAGATTTTACTGGTAGGGCAACAGCTTTATACGCGTAATTTTTTAGTATTAGAAACTTTGCTCGCAGTTGCATTTTATTACATTGTTATCGTGAGTTTCCTGTCTTGGATACTAAAAAAAGTTGAAAGTAAATTAGATGTATCTTTAATAAAAAATGAAAATTATGCCGAGGTTGCTATCGATAAGTCAGCATTGTTACCTTATAGTATTTTGAAAACTGAACATACTAATAGCGATGAAGCATTGAGTGTGCATGGGGTAAAAAAATCCTTTAACGGCGTACAAGTTTTAAAAGGTATTGATCTTTCTTTAAAATGGGGAGAGGTTCTTTCTATTATTGGTTACTCAGGATCTGGTAAAACAACGTTAATTCGAAGTATTAATGGTTTAGAATCGTTAGATGAAGGAGGTATCAAATTAGAAGGTGAAGACTTTATTAATGGTAGCCATTTTGTTTCAAATTCGGTGGGTAAAATTGTGAATTTAGGAATGGTATTCCAAAATTATAATTTATTTCCGCATAAGACCGTATTAGAAAACCTTCTCCTTGCTCCTGAGTATCATAATAAGCCTAAAGATGAGACTAGATTATTGGCTTTAGCTATGCTTGATAAAGTGGGTATGTTGCAACATGCCAATAAATACCCACATCAATTATCGGGTGGTCAACAACAGCGAGTAGCTATTGCAAGAGCTTTAGTGATGAAACCTAAAATTATGCTGTTTGATGAGCCAACTTCGGCATTGGATCCTACACTAGTTGGAGAAGTATTACTTGTTATGGAAGAACTTGCAAAAGAAGGAATGACAATGATTATTGTGAGTCATGAGATGCAATTCGCAATGCGGGTATCAGATAAAATTGCGTTTATGGATTCTGGTGAAATTGCATTTTTACAAACTCCAAATGAGTTAAGAAATAATGATGATCCTCGAATTCGTCGATTTATTAATAATGAAATTTTACGTAACGATTTTGTAATTTAAAGGAGTGAAAATGAATAAAGATTTTCCTGAGTTTGTCGAGATTGGCATTTTACAGCAACGTAAAATTGAAGCCGAAATAATTAAACCTATTTACGAAATTATGAAACGTGAATTTGGTTTAGATAAAGCTAAATCTATCATAGAGGAAGCTGTAGCTAATGCTGCAATAGATGCAGGAAAGGAATATGCAAAACGAGAACTTAATGGTACAAGTGTAGAGAGTTTTGTGGCCTTACAATATTTATGGGAAAAGGATGATGCATTACGTATAGAGGTTATTAATAATGATCATTATAAATATGATTATAATGTACATCGTTGTCGTTATGCTGAAATGTACAAAGAAATGGGATTAGAAGAAATTGGTTTCCTACTTTCTTGTAACCGAGATAGCAAATTTATTGAGGGATATGCACCAAATGTGAGTTTAAGTCGACCTCATACAGTCATGAATGGTGATGGCTTTTGTGATTTTAGATATCGATTACAAGAAGAGTCAGCTAAAAATGAGGAACAGCATGAATGTTAATAATTCAAGATTACTTCATTTGTTAGATGTCTTTTCTCAATTTGGGAAAACCCCATTAAATGGTGTAACAAGACTTGCATTAAGTAATGAGGATAAACTTACAAGAGATTATTTGATTCAACTTTCTAAAGAAGCAGGCTTTTCGATAAAAATAGATGCAATTGGTAATATTTTTATTCGTCGTAGTGGAAAGGATAATCAGTTAGCTCCAATATTAATGGGTTCTCATGGTGATTCTCAACCATTAGGTGGTCGTTACGATGGTATTTATGGGGTGTTAGCTGGATTAGAAGTGTTATTGTCATTAAATGATCATAATATTGAAACAGAGAGGCCAATTGATCTTGTTATGTGGACAAATGAAGAAGGGGCTAGATTTTCTCCTGCTATGATGGGTGCTTCAGTTTTTATTGGTAATTTATCTCTTACAGCTGCATTATCTGAAAAAGATAAGGACGGTATTTCAGTCGAGGAAGCTTTAAATAATATTAACTATTTAGGCACAGACGATTTTTCATCATATCATCCTTATGCTGTATTAGAGCTTCATATCGAGCAAGGTCCTGTTTTAGAAAATAATCAGACTGAGATAGGTGTGGTAACTGGTGCATTAGGACAGAACTGGTATCAAATTACATTGACGGGATTATCTTCTCATGCTGGAACTACGCCAATGAATATGCGCCAAGATGCATCTGTAGGCATGGCCAATGCGATAGTCAAATTTAATAAATTAGGTTTGAGAGAGATGGCGAATCAGGGGCGTGTGACTGTTGGCCAGATTAAATTAACACCTAATTCGCCCAATGTAATTCCAGGTGAAGCTTATTTCACGCTAGAGGTTCGTCATCCTAATGAACAAAGTTTAATAAATATAGATAGGGAAATTTATCAGATTTTGAATGATATTGCTCGAGAAAATCATTTAGTGTTGGATATTAAGAAAGTTGTTTCTTTATCTCCAGTTAAATTTAATTCGGAGTTGATTAAAACGGTCCAAGAAAGTTGTGATTCATTAGGTTATTCTTGGGAGTATATTGTTTCTGGAGCTGGTCATGATGCTTGTCAATTAAATCATAAATTTCCAACATCAATGATATTTATTCCTTGTGTTAATGGATTAAGCCATAATGAGGCAGAAAATATTACTGATGATTGGTGTGAAAATGGGGCAAGAGTGCTACTTAATTCCACAGTGGCTCTCGCTAATAAAATTTAAAAAGCAATAATGAGGAGAATAAGGTAAAATTCTCCACATTATTATTTTTGCTGGAGATTTTTATGGGTATGATTATCACCGTTGATGGCCCAAGTGGGGCTGGAAAAGGAACGCTTTGCTATGCATTGGCAGAGAAGTTAGGTTTTACCTTATTAGATAGTGGTGCCATTTATCGCGTGACGGCATTAGCTGCGCTGAAACGTCATGCAGATTTAACCGATGAAGAAGGATTAGCGGAGTTAGCACGTCATTTAGATATTCAGTTCATTCCAAAGAATGGAGAAGTCAATGTGTTTCTTGGTGGGATGGATGTAAGCCATTTAATCCGTACGCAAGAAGTGGCGGAAGCAGCTTCAAAAGTCGCTGTTTTTCCTAAAGTGCGGTCAGCTTTACTGCAACTTCAGCAGGATTTTGGTAAAAATGATGGCCTGATTGCGGACGGGCGAGATATGGGAACGGTGGTTTTCCCAAATGCACAAGTTAAACTGTTTTTAGATGCAAGTGCGGAAGAACGTGCAAAAAGACGCTATAAACAGTTGCAAAATAAGGGAATTAATGGTAACTTTGCACAGATTTTAGCCGAGATACAAGAACGCGATTTTCGTGATAGAAATCGTGAGGTTGCGCCATTGAAACCGGCTGATGATGCTTTATTGTTAGATAGCACAACATTGAGTATTGATGAAGTCATTGCTCAAGCGTTAGCTTATATTCAAGAAAAAGCGTCAATTTCGATTTAACTGTTTATTCAAGGAAGAGTAGACATTTATCCTCAACCCCGCATTTTATGGATCTTAATGTGGATGTTATTAACTTAAATTAAGAAGATTATTTATATGTCAGAATCTTTTGCTCAACTCTTTGAAGAATCATTAAAAGGCCTTGAAACCCGTCAAGGTTCAATCGTTAGCGGTACTGTTGTTGCTATTCAAAAAGGCTTTGTACTTGTTGATGCAGGCTTAAAATCTGAATCTGCAATTCCTGTTGCTGAATTCCAAAACGCTCAAGGTGAACTTGAAGTTAAAGTTGGCGACACAGTAAACGTAGCTTTAGATGCAGTTGAAGATGGTTACGGCGAAACTAAACTTTCTCGTGAGAAAGCGGTTCGTCACGAATCTTGGATTGAATTAGAAAAAGCTTACGAAGAAAAAGCGACCGTTATCGGTTTAATCAACGGTAAAGTGAAAGGCGGTTTCACAGTTGAGTTAAACGGTGTTCGTGCATTCTTGCCAGGCTCATTAGTTGATACACGTCCTGCGCGTGAAGCTGATCACCTACTTGGTAAAGAATTAGAATTCAAAGTAATCAAATTAGATCAAAAACGTAACAACGTTGTTGTTTCTCGTCGTGCAGTGATCGAATCTGAAAACAGCCAAGAACGTGAACAAATCCTTGAGAACCTAGCTGAAGGTTCAGAAGTTAAAGGTATCGTTAAAAACTTAACTGACTACGGTGCATTCGTAGATTTAGGTGGCGTTGACGGTTTATTACACATCACTGATATGGCTTGGAAACGTGTTAAACACCCAAGCGAAATCGTGAATGTAGGCGACGAAGTAACTGTTAAAGTATTAAAATTTGACAAAGATCGTACTCGCGTATCTTTAGGATTAAAACAATTAGGTCAAGATCCTTGGGTTGCTATCGCTGAAAACCACCCAGTAAACAGCAAATTAACTGGTAAAGTAACTAACTTAACTGACTATGGTTGTTTCGTTGAAATCTTAGATGGCGTTGAAGGTTTAGTTCACGTTTCTGAAATGGATTGGACTAACAAAAACATCCACCCATCTAAAGTTGTAAGCTTAGGCGATACAGTTGAAGTGATGGTGTTAGAAGTTGATGAAGAACGTCGTCGTATTTCTTTAGGTTTAAAACAATGCAAACCTAACCCATGGACTCAATTCGCTGAAACTCACAACAAAGGCGACAAAGTTACTGGTAAAATCAAATCAATTACTGATTTCGGTATCTTCATTGGTCTTGAAGGTGGTATCGACGGTTTAGTTCACTTATCTGATATTTCTTGGAATGTTGCAGGTGAAGAAGCAGTTCGTAACTACAAAAAAGGTGATGAAGTTTCTGCAGTAGTATTAGCAGTAGATGCAGTGAAAGAACGTATTTCTTTAGGTATCAAACAACTTGAAGATGATCCATTCAACAACTTCGTAGCTATCAACAAAAAAGGTGCAGTAATCTCTGCAACTGTTGTTGAAGCTGACGCTAAAGGTGCTAAAGTTGAATTAGCAGGTGGCGTTGAAGGTTATATCCGTGCAGCAGACTTAACAAACGAAGTTGCAGCAGGTGATGTAGTTGAAGCGAAATACACTGGTGTTGATCGTAAAGCACGTATCGTTCACTTATCTGTAAAAGCGAAAGATCAAGCTGAAGAAGCAGCTGCAGTTGCAAACGCGAATAACAAACAAGAAGATGTTGCTATTCCAAACGCAATGGCTGAAGCTTTCAAAGCAGCTAAAGGTGAATAATTAATTCACATGAATAAGGCTGGGTCATGGACTCAGCCTTATTATTACCGGCTATAATTTACAAGGATTTAGCGGTAATTTATTATGAACTAATACATTACCCGTAAGTCTTAATAACAAGTTTAAGTATAAATTTAAAGGAGAGTTGACGATGACTAAATCTGAACTAATTGAAAATCTATCAACAAAGCACCCAACTTTATCCGCAAAAGAAGTAGAAGGTATTGTAAAGGATATTCTTGAACTTATTGCACAATCTTTAGAAGAAGGTAACCGTATTGAAGTTCGTGGTTTTGGTAGCTTCTCTTTACACCATCGTCAACCGCGAGTAGGCCGTAATCCTAAAACCGGTGATTCTGTAAAATTAGATGCTAAATCGGTACCGCACTTTAAAGCAGGTAAAGAATTAAAAGATCGCGTAAATGTTTTTGCTTAAACATTCAATCGATATCAATAAAACGACACTTAGGTGTCGTTTTTTATTACAAATTTTGGCATAATGAAACTATTCTTAACAAGGAGATTGTGATGATTAAATATATTCTCGGACTCATTATTGTGCTAGCTATCGTAATCGTTGCGGTAACTATAGGGGCGAATAATGATCAAGTAATCACCTTTAACTACATTGTTGCTGAAAGCCAATTCCAACTTTCAACGCTAGTCGCGATTTTATTTGGTTTTGGATTAATTTTAGGTTGGTTAATTACTGGATTCTTCTACTTAAAATTAAAATTCAAAAATATGTCGTTAGCGCGTCAAGTTAAACGTCAAACATTACAAATTAACGAATTAACGACTACTCGCGATAAGGCAGTATAATGCTTGAATTACTCTTTCTGCTTCTGCCAATAGCCGCCGCTTACGGTTGGTATATGGGGCATCGGAGTGCCAAGAAAGATCAGGAAGATATTAGTAATAAACTCTCCCGTGATTATGTCACGGGGGTCAATTTTTTGCTTTCCAATCAAACGGATAAAGCCGTTGATTTGTTTCTTGATATGTTGCAAAAACAAGAAACAGAAAATGAAATTGAAAGCAACTCACAATTTGAAGCTGAGTTAACGCTCGGTAATCTTTTCCGTTCTCGAGGCGAAGTGGATCGTGCTTTGCGGATCCATCAAGCACTCGATCGTAGTCCCAATTATTCTTTCGAACAAAAATTATTAGCTAAACAGCAACTTGCCAAAGATTTCATGACAGTCGGTTTTTATGACCGCGCTGAAGCCCTTTATATTATTATGGTAGATGAGCCAGAGTTTGCAGAAAATGCACTTCAACAGCTTTTGGTGATTTATCAAAAAACAAAAGAATGGAAAAAAGCCGTTAATATCGCAGAGAAGCTTGCCAAGATCTCACCCAAAGAAAATAATGTGGAATTAGCACAATGTTATTGTGAATATGCCTTAAGTGGTGAACTTGAAAGTGCGGTCGAAAAACGTAGTATTTTACAAAAAGCGCTGAATGTATCTCCAACCAGTGTGAGAGCATCAATGCTGCTTGCTGATTTAGAAATGGCCAATAAAAACTATCGACAAGCCATTCACTTTTTAGAGAATATTCTTGAGCAAAATCCAATTTATATTGGTGAAGTGTTGAAAACGCTCAAATATTGTTATGATGAATTAGGAGAGAGAGATAACTTTGAGTTATTTCTAATTCGAGCCAGTCAGCAGGTTAACAATACTAAAGTCGATTTAATGTTAGCAAGCGTGATTGAAGAGAAAGATGGCAAGAGTGCCGCACAATCAAAACTTTATCAGCAGTTAACAAAACATCCGAGTACATCTATTTTCCACCGTTTTATTCAATTCCAAATTGATGATGCAGAGGAAGGGCGAGGTAAAGAAAGCTTAATTTTGCTACATAAAATGGTCGGTGAGAGAATTAAGCAAAGCTTTGGTTATCGTTGCTCAAATTGCGGTTATCAAACCCATAAATTAATGTGGAATTGTCCTTCTTGCAAACAGTGGGAATCCATCAAACCAGAACATAATTAATTGACACAGAGAGGTAAAATTATGAATAGCAAAGTAATCGTTGCATTAGATTACGAAACAGAAGCACAAGCGCTATCCCTCGTGGATCAAATTGATCCAAGCTTATGCCGTTTAAAAGTGGGTAAAGAAATGTTTACCACACTGGGAACCAGTTTCGTTAAGCAATTACACGAGCGTCAATTTGATGTTTTCCTCGATCTTAAATTTCATGATATTCCGAATACTGTGGCAAGAGCAGTGCGTTCTGCGGCTGATTTAGGGGTATGGATGGTTGATGTCCATGCTAGCGGTGGTCTAAAAATGATGGAAGAGGCGAAGAAAATTCTCGAGCCTTATGGAAAAGACGCACCGTTATTAATTGCAGTAACCGTATTGACCAGTATGGAAGATTTGGATTTATTACAAATTGGTATTAATTCTTCACCACTTGAACATGTATTACGTCTTGCGCATTTAACCCAGCGAGCGGGATTAGATGGCGTCGTTTGTTCACCACAGGAAGTGGAGATCTTACGCAATACTTGTGGTCCTGATTTTAAATTAGTCACCCCAGGGATTCGTCCAATTGGTAGTGATTTTGGTGATCAGCGTCGTGTCATGACACCAGCTGCTGCTATTAGATCTGGTTCTGATTATTTAGTAATCGGTCGTCCAATTACGCAAGCTGAAAATCCAGCTGAAGTGCTTCGTTCAATTAATGCATCAATTGAGTAATATGACTGAGAGTACTTTAGTTTATTCTACCGAAGTTGGTCGAATTAAAGAGCAAAAGCAGCCGGTACAACGCCCTAAAGGTGATGGTGTGGTTCGCATCCAAAAACAAACCAGTGGTCGAAAAGGTGCGGGTGTTTCAGTGGTTACGGGACTAGATTTATCTGATGATGAATTGAAAAAGTTAGCGGCTGAACTTAAAAAACGTTGTGGTTGTGGTGGTTCGGTTAAAGACGGCAACATTGAGATTCAAGGTGAAAAACGCGATTTACTTAAACAACTTTTAGAACAAAAAGGGTTTAAAGTAAAATTAGCGGGTGGCTAAAATAAAACAAAAAATCCATCTTCAATTGAAGATGGATTTTTTCATAATTAGCCTTCCATAAAGTTTGGTTGGTAGGCAAAGAACATTGCACCTAAGAAACTTAACAAGGCAAATGCCAGAAATGCACTGTTTGGGTTGACCGCTTTACGACTAAAATATTTAGCCGAGAAGAAGATATAAAGCACAAGCATGATGATTTTAATGACCAACCAGCTTTGTAGCTGATAACCGACCAAGAAGAAAATCGTTAAGCCGCTTGCAATTAAAAGTGTATCAACTAAGTGTGGTAAAATTTTTAGCAGTTTAATCGCGCGCCAATTTTTCCCACTTAATTGCATTCCCCCACGGATAATTAATAATCCTAAACTTAAAAATGCACAAACAATGTGCAAATAAACTAACATAATCACTCCAGATGTAAAAGGAAAGTGCGGTCAAAAATAACCGCACTTCGAATTTTTATTTTGCAATACGTTTATATTTTATACGATGTGGTTGTGTTGCGGCTTCACCTAAGGTTTTCTTTTTCCACTCTTCGTAGTCTGAGAAGTTACCTTCGTAGAACGTCACTTTACCTTCATCACCGTAATCTAAAATATGAGTTGCAATACGGTCTAAGAACCAACGGTCATGGGAAATCACCATTGCACAACCTGGGAATTCTAAGATCGCATTTTCTAACGCACGTAAAGTTTCAACGTCTAAGTCATTGGTCGGTTCGTCCAATAACAGTACGTTACCACCACGTTGTAGAAGTTTAGCTAAGTGTAAACGACCACGTTCACCACCCGATAATTCGCCCACACGTTTCTGTTGATCTACGCCTTTGAAGTTGAAGCGTCCAACATACGCACGGCTTGGAATTTCAAAGTTACCAATAGTGAGAATATCTTGTCCATTAGACACTTCTTCCCATACAGTTTTCTTATCATCCATTGAGTCACGGAACTGATCGACAGAGGCAAGAACAACAGTTTCACCCATCGTAATTGAGCCGCTATCCGGTTGTTCTTGACCTGAAAGCATACGGAATAGGGTAGATTTACCCGCACCGTTCGCTCCGATAATACCCACGATAGCCCCTTTGGGAATGCTGAATGATAAATCGTCGATTAAAGTACGATCACCGTAGGATTTGGTGAGGTTTTGCACTTCGATCACTTTATCACCTAAACGTGGACCAGGTGGAATAAAGAGCTCATTGGTCTCATTACGTTTTTGGTATTCGCCAGAGTTCAATTCATCAAAGCGCGCCATACGTGCTTTGCTTTTCGCTTGACGGCCTTTCGGATTTTGACGAACCCATTCTAACTCTTTCGCAATCGATTTTTGACGTGCATTTTCAGTTGCTTGTTCTTGTTCTAAACGTTTCTCTTTTTGCTCTAACCAAGAAGAGTAGTTGCCTTCCCAAGGGATACCTTCACCACGGTCAAGCTCTAAGATCCAACCTGCTACATTATCTAAGAAGTAACGGTCGTGGGTAATCGCCACAACGGTACCTTCGTAGTCATGTAAGAAACGCTCTAACCATGCTACAGATTCAGCATCTAAGTGGTTGGTTGGTTCGTCTAATAAGAGCATGTCTGGTTTTTCGAGTAATAAGCGACAAAGTGCGACGCGACGACGTTCGCCCCCTGATAAATGCTCAATTTTTGCATCCCAATCTGGTAAACGTAATGCATCTGCTGCACGTTCTAATTGGTTATCTAAATTATGGCCATCGTGTGCTTGAATAATGGCTTCAAGGTTTGCTTGTTCTGCCGCTAATTTATCAAAATCCGCATCAGGATCTGCATAAAGTGCATAGACTTCATCTAAGCGAGTCAGTGCATTTTTCACTTCAGAAACGGCTTCTTCTACCGCTTCACGCACTGTTTGTTGCGGATCAAGTTTTGGTTCTTGTGGAAGATAACCAATTTTGATACCCGGTTGTGGACGAGCTTCACCTTCGAACTCTTTATCCACGCCCGCCATAATGCGTAAGAGGGTTGATTTACCCGCACCATTTAAGCCTAGAACCCCGATTTTTGCACCAGGGAAGAAGCTTAAAGAAATATCTTTCAAAATATGACGCTTTGGTGGCACCACTTTGCCGACATGGTGCATCGTATATACAAATTGCGTTGACATAATTTTCTCGATGTTATGAATAAAAGTGCGGTTATTTTACTTGATGTTTAGGGAATAAGCTATTTGAAAGGCAAAAAAAACCACCCATACAGGGTGGTAGGAAAGTAGTTTAGCTATATTTATGATTATTTTATTTAGGAACTTTATGAATATCAAGCAATCACTTGACGAAACAGATAGTACATAAATTTCAGTTATAAGGGAAATGCGAATGAATAATTTTTTGATAAAAATCAATAAAATCATAGGATTTTTTACTTTTAGACTGATTTTTATTCGATTTTGATTGGGAACTGCTTGTGATAAAATCTGTCTATTCAATCATTTAGCCACTCTTTTTTCTTATTTATGTTTAAAAAATTACCTCTTGGATTATTGCTAATTTCTCCTTTTTCAGCGCTAGCGCATCCCCACGCATTCATTGATATGCAAACGAAACCCTTAGTGAAAGATAATCAATTAATTGGTTTCTCAACGCAGTGGTTACTGGATGAAGCCAGTTCTTCAGCTGTCTTGTATGATGTGAAGCAGGCAAAAGGGGATAAGGCTGCCCAACAGAAATTAGTTGATGAAGTAATGGCAAACGTTGTGAATGAACATTACTTTAGTTATATTTTTGACAAAGAAAATCATAAAATTAAATACACAAAACACCCTGAAAATTACGGTATGCGTGTGAAAGGGAACGAGGTGGAATATTATTTTGATTTTCTTTTGGCACAGCCACAGGCCTTACAAAATAATGAATTTACGCTGATGACTTATGATCGCACTTATTATGTGGCTATGCGGTATGCAGAACCAGGCAAAAGAGCGGTTGATTTTTCATCACTTCCTGCAAATTGCAAAGGCGAGGTGCTGGAACCTAATGTCGATGAAAAAATTCAATCTTACGCATCATCATTGGATAAATCGCAAAAAAATGAAGATGATTCTCTTGGTGTATTGTTTGCGCAGAAAGTAAAAATTAAGTGTGAATAAAAATGAAGTTAAAACTAACCGCACTTTTTATTGGTTTATTAACGATTATCTTCGCATTATTACCTTGGCTGTTTGTGCAAGTTGCTGATTGGCAAAAAGCCTTTAATCAGTTGATTTCTGAAAATCTACACCAGATTCAAGCACATTCATCAACGGCAGGATTGTGGTTGATTTTTGCCGCCTTTTCTTATGGTGTATTACATGCATTAGGGCCTGGGCATGGCAAATTTATTATCGCTAGTTATCTTTCTACGCACGAAAGCCAACTTAAGACCAGCGTACGCTTAAGCTTGCTTTCCTCTCTCATGCAAGGTTTTGTCGCAGTTGCTGCAACCTCCATTGTGGTGGTGATACTTAATCTTTCCTCAAAATATTTTAAACTTAGTCAGTTATGGCTGGAACGTAGTGCTTTAATTTTATTAGTGCTGTTAGGGCTTTATTGGATCGCTCAAGGTCTGAAAGGCTTAAAGAAAAAGCAATCTTTTCGTATCACATCGATTCAATCATTACCAAAACAGATTGGAACAGCTTCGCCTTTTCGATATGGGCAAGGAAAAGTAAGCCAAACACAGTGTAGCTGTGGGCATCAACATCTACCGAATAATCAACAGCTTAAGCAATCAGGTGATTTAAAATCTCAGCTCTTAGTGATTTTGACTATTGGTATGCGACCGTGTAGTGGCGCTATTTTTGTGCTCTTTCTCGCTTATATGCTGGATCTTTATTGGTGGGGAATTGTAGCTACGTTTGCCATGTCTCTGGGCACAGGATTAATGCTTTCACTTTTTGCTGCGTTAGTGCGCTATGCGAGAAATGTCGCAACGCGATTAGGCCATTGGTACGGTTTAACTGGTTCTAATCAAAAAGGTGAGGCCATGATTAAATGCATTGCGGGCGCAATTATGATCTTTTTTGCACTAAGCTTGTTATATGGCTCGATGGGGGCTGTAACAGGTGGCGCCGCCTTGTTTGGTGGGTAAAGAAAAGGGCAGCGTTTGCTGCCCATTTATTTGAAAATAGATTATTCAACCCAAGTAACGATTTCTTCAATTGGTCTACGAGATTTTTTGGTAATGTCTCTCGCTCGATAACCAAATGTTGCTGCCACGGATACGCCCCATTCATTTGGATCAAAGAGGCCTTCAGCGGCTAAAGTTTCATTCATTTTATCGTAGTTAAAGCCTTCAATCGGGCAAGAATCAACACCGATAGCGGCGGCACCAGTTAGCATATTGGCTAATGCAATGTAGGTTTGTTTGCTTGTCCAGTCAAATAATGCACGCTCGCTTTCTGCGGTTTTCATTTCAACTTCTTGTAAGCCCTTATATTTTTCCAAGGCTTTTTCTAATTGCTCACCTTGTAAACCTCTACGCACCGCGACATCACGGAAGAAAGGTGTATCATATCGCGCATTTTTCTTCGCAAGAATAATCACTAAATGGCTACAATCATCTAATTGATATTGCATGCCCCAGCTAAAAGGTTTGAGTTTATCGCGTAATGCTTTATTTTGAATAACTAAGAACTTCCATGGCTCAGAGCCGACAGAGCTTGGTGATAAACGAGCAAATTCTAAAATTGCCGCGAAATCTTCTTGGCTAATTTTTTTATTCGGATCGTAATAACGCGTGGAACAGCGATTTTCGAATACCTGAAGCATTTGTTCGCGTGTAATTTGACTCATGTTTTCTTCCTCTTAACATTATCTAATTTGTGATCTTTTGACCGCACTTTAGCGCTCTTTCCAATATCCAATCCACTCTTTGAGTAATTGCATATTTTTCGTAATCGCGCCACCTTGTGGAATAAAATGCATCATATTGAGTCCATAACTGTCAGGCGTAATGCCTTCACCTACACTTGCAGGTAACACATCAAAACCTTGTTGTTGGAATAATAATTTTGCTCGTTGCATATGCCATTCATTGGTGACTAAAATAATTTTGTGAATACCTTCTTTTTCCAACATTTGTTTGGTGAAAAGTGCATTTTCTTTGGTAGTAAGTGCTTTAGGTTCAATCCATTTAGTTGGCACATTAAAGAAGTTTTGGAGTTCTTCCGCAGCGATTTTTGCTTCAATGGCGCCAGTTGGACTCGCTCCTGTAATTAATAGTGGCAAGTGCGTTTCTCTTTGCAAGAATGCGGCATAGCGTAAGCGTTCAAGCTGAATACCTGTTGAAGCTAATGGTGCATAAAGCTCTTTGCTATCACGTAAACCACCACCCAGTAAAACTATCGCTTGAGCTTGTTGATAATCTTGCAGTGTTAAATGATCTTCAGTAATGAGACTGTCTTTAAGTACTTGAGCAGTGTAAGGAATGCTTAAAAGATAGAGTAGAGAGAAACCAAGTGCGGTCGAAATTCGGCTTAATTTTTTGAAATTGAATTTAGCTAGAATAAGTGAAAGTCCCCATAAAATTAAAATATTAAATGGGGGAAGAATCATGGCTGTAATCAGTTTTTTCAATTCAAACATTATTTATCCAATTCAACAAAATCTAGTTCTTTGGTCCATAATTTGGCATAGCTACTATTTTTGCCATAAGAGTTATCGCAAACACGATTTGGAATTTCTAATAAGCAAGAGAAAATATGACCATGTAAGCGAGTTGTGGTGACTTTATCATTCGCTAAGAATACTTGTGCAACACGTTTTACAATGCGTTGAGTATAGGCATACCAAAACTGATGGCAGAGATCTTTTAGCCAACTTAAACCAAATTTATTGGCTATTTTACTCATTCGCCAGCTTACTGCTAAAACAACATCGTCTTCTGTTGAAAGAATATCTTCCCAGTCTTTTACATTGCTGTTAGCAGGCAGTTGAGCAAGGATATTTTTCTCGATATCACTCGCTTCAATATCTTTACGTAGGAAGTAAAGCTGCTCACCAGTTTTGCCTTGTTTCGTTTCCATGGTGCCATAAAGCTGATGCGCCATGTCCGGTGACAAATAAACATGATTTGAAAATTGTGCAAATAGATTCGCCGTTCTTTCGTCACGAGCCAATAGATGGCAATCACTGTGGCTACGGAAAAGTGCGGCTGATTTTTGCAGATTTTTTTCTTGTTTAAAATAAGCGGTTTGTGGAAGCACAATAATGCGATTATTCGGGAAATTCGTCACTATTTCTTCACGGATCTTTTGATGCTGCGGATAAAGATCACCAAAGTTGCCACCACCATGTAAAAGAATGGTAGTGTTCGGTGTAATTTTTGCTTTGACTTCTTTAAGATCTAAATCATATTCACAGCGTTTTAAGGTCACGTTAATGTGGTGATCTTTAAAAAATTGCTCGGTTCCGTGATAGATCAGCAAATCGCCCACGTTCAAATGAAGCGGGTAGTCAAAATAAAATACGTCGTTTTTATCTTTGATCAGTTCAACAATAGGATTCAGTTTATTTTTTAAATCAATAAGGAGTTGATTCATTTTTTTACTCTTTTCTTTAAATAGCTAAACAAGAAATTTTTTTCTGCTGTGTTTAATCCGAAGATTAAAATGACACAGATTAATACCATTTCTAAGATGATGGATTGTCCAATAAATTCCAATAAAGAATAGCTACGGGTAGTATCTGATATATAGATGATACCTAATAGCAGGCCAAACACCACGCCGACATTCAATAAATATGAGACAAATTCTTTTTGGTTAAATTTAATTTTTTTATTAATAAAATATAATCGATAGATTTGTGAGATGACCATCGTACTAAATTTACCCACAAAGGCAAATACTGGATTATAACCTAGTGTGAACAAATAATAAGCCAATGGTACCGTACAAAGATCAATTAATGCTACGATGATATTGTATTGTTTTACGGTGGATGTGCCAATGGCTAATGCACTCATCCAAAATGCGCCAGCCATTGCACTGATCAATAAGCAAGCAATAATGGCTTGTACAAGTTGTTCAGTATATTGCGGAAGATGATCGCCTAACCAAAATGTCAGTAAGGTATGGGTGAAATACAATACAGGCGCAGAGAGAATCGCCATTAAATAAAGTGAATATTTTGAAATCCCAAGAATTAATTGACGATTGCGATCATAATCTTTTGCTGCATAAGACTGAACTAACTGCGGATTAGCTGCCATTTGGAAATTATTCACAAAGCTGTAAACGGCACCTTCTACTTGTGTTGCAATCGCAACAGCGGCATTGACTGCCACACCAAAGAATAAGTTAGACACCATATTCAAGCCTTGTGTTGAACCCACATAAGCGACTTGCCCCATAAGCATCCAACCGGAAAAACTCACCATTTCTTTGGTTTTACTTAAATCTTTATATAAACGGAAACGTGCGGCTTCTTTGAAATAATATTTAGTGAATAACACATAAAGGGAGAGCACGATTAAGCTGACTGAAAGCAATAAGCAACCATAAGTAATCAACTTATCGTAATGTGTGATATGACTTAAGATAAAAACAGAGGTCAGTTTTAAGATGGTTTCCCCTAATCCCAACCACGCATAGAATCCCATTTTCTCGTGTGCAACAATCATGGCATTGAATGGCACTTTAATGATTTCAACAAGGGCAATAATTAATGCTAATTGGTAAACGATATTTGCCGCTTGCAAGCGTTCAGCGGGGATAACTAATTTGTGATTTAAAAACCATAAACCGACGGTTTCAGCTAACACGAATACGATAAAAATAATGAGTAGGTGATTTAAGATGCTAATATTAAAGACTTTATTGACACGCTGAATGTCATTTGAGGCTTTTTCTACGTTAATAAAACGCTGAGTGGTGGCGGTCATTGTGCCATTAAAAAAGGAAAATAAGACCACGACACCCATCACAATGTTGTAGATACCAAAATCTTCTACACCCAATACCTGTAATACCACACGAGAGATATACAGCATCGCTCCCATGTTGAAGAGCATGCGGATGTAAAGAAACAGTGTATTTTTAGCAATGGTTTTATTTGACATTGTGAAAATGGAATTAGAAAAATTGGGGGAATTATAGGGGGGATTGGGGTGTGTAGCAAGCATTGTGCTAGTTCTAAGCAATTGTACGGGCGTAGTAAAAAGAAAAGGCTAAATATAATTTAGCCTTTTGTTATTTAGACGATGCAGACTGCCAAATCCAATTGTTTGTTATGGAATTGATGTAATGTACCACGATGGCCGACACTTAGAATGATCATATTCGGTAAGCGCTCTTTAATTGTTTTATAAAGCAGATACTCTGTTGGCTCATCAAGTGCTGATGTGGTTTCATCTAAAAAGACCACTTCAGGTTTGGTCAGTAAAATACGAATAAATGCCACACGCTGTAATTCACCCGGTGACAAAATTGCTTGCCAATCGTTATCTATATCAAGACTATGAAGGTATTTATCCAAACAGCAATCCGCGAGTGTTTTTTCCAATTCAGGATGATAAGGATCAATATCAGGATAGCAAATTGCTTCACGTAATGTGCCTTGTGGCATATAAGGACGTTGCGGTAAGAATAAACTGGTCACACAAGGATGTTCCACCAGACCAACTGTCTCAAAAGGATAAATTCCGGCCATCGCTTTTAATAGCGATGTTTTCCCTGTGCCAGATGGACCTTGAATTAATAAAGCATCACCATTTTTTAGTTCAATATTTAAGTTATTAAGCAACAATCTGCCTTGCTCGTCTTTAATACCAAAGTTTGACAATGCAACACGGTTAGAACATTTCATGGGTTGATGAATTTCTAAATGATCTAATTCATCCAACTTAGTCATAAAACCATAAAGACGATTTAAGCGCGCTTGATAGAGCGTAAACTCTTCATAGAACAAACGGAAGAAGGAAAGTGCGGTCATTAATCGGTTAAATGCTTGCACAGTTTGGTGCATATCGCCCAGTTTGATTTGTCCAGTAAAAAAACGAGGGGCTTGAAGCATTAAAGGTAAGAGTTTCGCCACTCGTGTGACGCTTCCGTTAAAGCCGTCTAATCCCAACATTCTTAATACAATTGCCCAACGGTTATGAATAATTTCGGCAAATTTGTTTTTCAGTAAATGCTGTTCTTGCTGTTCACCTTGATAAAAGGCGATACTTTCCGCATTATCTCGCACTCGAATTAAAGAATAACGGTAGTCACCATTGAGTTTTTCTTTATTGAAGTTCAGCTTGATCAAAGGGTGACCAATCCATACAGACATTAACGTTGCGAGGATAATAAAGGCATAAATAAAGAAAACGACGCCTTTTTCGATATTCAAGCCAAAAAGACTTAATATTCCAGAAAGTGACCAAAGAATGATAGTGAATTCAATGGTAGTCAAAATAGAATTAATCATACCGCGTACAATTTTTACAGTACTACTGATAAATTCACGTGCATCTTGTTCAATACGTTGATCAATATTATCGGGCAGATCTTTTTCGTATTTGAGGCGATAGTATTTTTTATTTTCTAACCATCGTTTAACAAGGACTTTATTCAAGCTTTCCAACCAACGGATTTCAAATACTTGTTGCAAGAAATAATCGGCGATGGAGTGGATAACTTGTACCAATACTAAGAGGGCATTCAGTTTTGCAAAGAACCAAAACTTATCCGCATCTAATTCCTGCATTGAGCTATAAAGCCCGTTATAGAAAAAAGAGTTGAGTACGCTGAAACGCACTTCTAACAAAATCATGGTAAACAACACCAGTAGCATAACGATGATTTTGATGCCGTTACGGCGATTAATCGAAGGGGATGCAATATGCCAAAACTTCTGACCGAATGTGGTTTGCTTGAGTGCGAGTGTCGTCACGCTAAAGCACACAATCACCCAGAAAAGTGCGGTCAAAATCCAGCTTAAACTTGAGTTAAGTTCAGTTTGCCAATTCATTGATTATCCATAAAGTAAAAAACGAAAAAAGGGCGAAATGATTCGCCCTCGTATTGTGCGCTCAATTAAAACTCAACTTTCGTGTTGAAAATAAATTCACGTCCATAACCTAATGCAACAGGGATTAACGTATTTGTTGCGTTACCAGAGGTGGATGGATAGTAAGTTTTATCTGCTAAGTTTTTACCGTTAAGTTGGAAAGAGACTTTCTTGCCAGAGATTTTGGTATCGTAAGCAATAAAGGCATCATATACCACGGCATGAGGTAATTTGTATGCTTTTGTGTAATCACTGTTATAAGCATGCCAAGAACCTAAATAACGAGCACCACCACCAACACGGATGTTACCAAAATCAAATTCACCTACGTTATAAGCTAGGAATAGGGAAGCTTGATGTTTTGGTACACCAGAAAGTTGTTGATTTACCGCATCAGGATAGCGCTCATTTTCAAGTGATTTTACTTTGGTGTAGGTATAGTTAGCCGCTACGCTTAGACTATCCGTAATTTGACCATTAAGATCGAATTCCACACCACGAGAACGTTGTTTGCCGACGATATTTAATTGCGCATTTGAACCAGAACCAACAGCCTCAGCTACATTACGTTTGCTGATATTGAATAATGCAAGTGTTGCATTAAAGCCTGAGTTTTCGTATTTTGCACCAATCTCAAAAGATTTACCTTGTTCTGGTTTTAAATCTCCGCTAACAGGTGTTGCAACACTCATTTGTGGACGGAAAGACTCAGAGTAGTTCGCAAAGGTTGCAATATGTGGCGTAAATTTATATACGGCACCTAATTGATATAATAACTTACCATCGTGCTGATCGGTATTTCCGGTTTTTGTTAGATTTTGGCCTTTTTTACAGTTTGCCGCATTTAAGCAATGACGTCCTGCAAATTGATCAAAGTACTCATAACGTAAACCACCCGTCATGATAAAGTTATCTGTAAAGTAGGCGGTATCTTGAATATAAACACCAACAGTTTTGAGATAGTTATATTGATAGGCATTGCCGTTACCATTTTTATGTTCCGCAACAGGGCTGGTATAGTTTGGATTATCAATATTGATATCAGAATTCATGATGCCTTGGTTATAAATAGGACCAAGATCACGAATATTACGCATTGCATCAATACCGGCTACAAAGCGGTTAGCGATATCACCAATACCAAATTCACCAACGATATTTAATGTACCGCTATGAACGCGTTGATCCCCTTGTTGCTGTTCAATCGCACGGCGGGCTGTTCGTGTTTTAACGTTAACATTTGTAATACGAGCTTGATCGTAGAAATATTTGTAACGAGCATAGCTATAACCCGCATTTAATTTCCAACCATCACTTAATTTGTGTTCAATTTTAAAATCAATGTTATCGGTTTTTGCGGTTGTTTCATTATTTGGTTCATCTAAACGACGCGATACAGGAATATCCGGTAATGCATTAGTTGCCGTTAAAAGATTTGTACCACGATCAAATGGCTCAAGAATATCTTTGTGTTCATAAGAAAGAAGCACTTTAGTTTTATCATTTTCCCAAGAAAGAGATGGTGCGTAAGTCGTGTTTTTCACTTTGCCAAAATTACGCCAGTAGTCTTTTTCTTGTTTATCATAGATAAAGCGGTAAGCGAAACCATTTCCTAAACCGCCGGTGAAGTCCAATTGTGTTCCCCATAGGCTATGATTACCTAAGGTCCCACCAATGACATAACGAGGTGTTTGTTGTGGTTTTTTAGTAATGATATTGACCACGCCACCTGGATCTTGAATACCATAAAGCACAGATGCAGGCCCTTTTAAAACTTCAACGGTTTCAGTTGTCGCGCTAAAGTTTTTAGCTGGGCCAGCTTGTAAACCGTTACGCATAATCGAGTTGTCACGGTTTCCACCAAAACCACGTTTCTGAATAGAGTCAAACATACCACCTAATGTATTCGCTTGACTTACACCACTGACATTATAAAGCGCATCAATGAGTGATTCAGGTTTGCGATCTTCCAATAGTTTGGTTGAAAGAATATTTACTGTGTTTGGTGTGTCGAATACAGGCACTTCAGCTTTCGATACAACGGATGTCCCGGTTGTTTGATAACCATTTTGTTTAATCCCCGTATCTTGAACATTGATTTGCTCAAGCACTTCGGTGTTTGTATTTGCGGCTTGTTCAGTTTCTGCAAAAGTAGAAGCGGAGAAACTCGCCAAAAGTGCGGTTGAAATAAGGCTTAATTTAAATTTCATAATTGTTTTCCGATATATAACCCGATAGATAATAAAAGAGCCGCAAGTATAGCGAAAACGTTTACGTCAATCAATACAAATTATTTTCATTTGTATGTATGCTTTATTCAGAAAAAATTTATTCAAATTAAACAGGGGATGAAAAGAAAAATCCCAAGCTAAAAAGCTTGGGATTGTAATATGGTGCGACTAGCTGGACTCGAACCAGTGACCCCCACCATGTCAAGGTGGTGCTCTAACCAACTGAGCTATAGTCGCGTAAAAGATGTGGCAGATGATAAACAGTTTTAATGATGAAAACAAGGGGATTTGTTTTAAGTTAAATTTAGCTGCTAAAAAAATAACCAAAATTTGTTGCAAAAACTCTCAGTGCTTATTTTGATTTTGCAGTGGTTTAAGCGTATAATGCGCGACGGTTTTTATCTCGGATGAGCCGAAATTAAAAAAGCTTTTTTAAATTGTAACTATTTGTGGAGTTTAGATAATGTCTAGAAAATTAAGAAGAACGAAGATTGTATGTACAATGGGTCCAGCTACAGACCGCGATAACAATCTTGAAAAAATTATCGCAGCAGGCGCTAATGTTGTACGTATGAACTTTTCTCACGGTACACCAGATGATCATATTGAGCGTGCTGAGCGTGTTCGTTCGATCGCGAAAAAATTAGGTAAAACCGTGGCAATTTTAGGTGACTTACAAGGTCCTAAAATTCGTGTTTCTACTTTTAAAGACGGCAAAATTTTCTTAAATGTTGGTGATAAATTTATTCTTGATGCGGAATTACCAAAAGGTGAAGGTAATCAAGAAGCTGTTGGTTTAGACTATAAAACTCTTCCACAAGATGTTGTTCCTGGTGATATTCTTTTATTGGATGACGGCCGTGTTCAATTAAAAGTACTTTCTACAGAAGGTGCAAAAGTATTTACTGAAGTGACAGTTGGTGGTCCATTATCAAACAATAAAGGGATCAACAAATTAGGTGGTGGCTTATCTGCAGACGCATTAACTGAAAAAGATAAAGCAGATATTATCACTGCGGCACGTATCGGTGTGGATTTCTTAGCGGTATCTTTCCCACGTTCAAGTGCAGATTTAAACTATGCACGTGAGTTAGCAAAACAAGCTGGTTTAGAAGCGAAAATCGTTGCTAAAGTTGAACGTGCTGAAACCGTAGTTGATGAAGCAGCAATGGATGATATCATCCTAGCTTCTGATGTTATCATGGTTGCACGTGGTGACTTAGGTGTGGAAATCGGTGACCCAGAATTAGTTGGCGTACAGAAAAAATTAATTCGTCGTTCACGTCAATTAAACCGTGCAGTTATTACAGCAACTCAAATGATGGAGTCAATGATTAGCAACCCAATGCCAACTCGTGCAGAAGTAATGGACGTGGCAAATGCGGTATTAGATGGTACCGATGCGGTAATGCTTTCAGCGGAAACTGCAGCAGGTCAATATCCAGCTGAAACTGTAGCGACAATGGCACGCGTATGTTTAGGTGCAGAAAAAATGCCTAGCATAAATATTTCTCATCACCGTTTAGATCGTGAGTTCAGAGATATTGAAGAATCAGTAGCAATGTCTGCAATGTACGCCGCAAACCACTTAAGCGGTATCGCTGCAATCATTACATTAAGTCACTCTGGTCGTACACCATTATTAATGTCACGTATCAGCTCAGGTTTACCAATCTTTGCACTTTCTCGTGTTCAAGAAACATTAAATCGTTGTGCATTATATCGCGGCGTGACACCAGTTCATTTTGATGGTGAATCTCGTAGCTCTGCGGGTGCAAAAGCAGCGATTAACCTATTAAAAGAAAAAGGTTATTTAGTTTCTGGTGATGTTGTTTTATTAACACAAGGTGATGAGTCAGAAGGTACAACTAACGTTTGTCGTACTTTAACTGTTGAATAATCAACATTCATGAATAAAAAAGAGCGGTGGATTTTTCCACCGTTTTTTTATATCTAAAATATTGAAAATATTGACCGCACTTTTTTCTTAAAACCACCTCGTATTTGCGGTATCATAAGCACAGTTTTTAGTTTAAATTGAAATCCTTATGGCCTCACAAAGACAAATCCAATCTCCAGATCAGAAAACTGAACAAGTTAGCATCCCGCCTCATTCCACTGAAGCTGAACAAGCCGTACTTGGTGGCATTATGTTGAGTAATCAACATTGGGATGGTATTGCAGAAAGAGTGATCGCTGAGGATTTTTACACTTTTGCACATAAAGCTATCTTCCAAACTATGGAAGAATTAATGCGTAACCAAACGCCGATTGATTTAATCACCCTTGATCAAGCCCTTAAAGCCAAAGGTATCAGTGATTCCGTAGGAGGTTTTGCTTATCTCGCAGATCTTTCTAATAACACCCCAAATGCTATTAATATTTTGGCTTATGCCGAAATCGTACGTGAAAAAGCGATTTTGCGTGAGCTTATTGCAGTGGGGAATCGTATTGCAGAAAACAGTTATTCGCCTAAAGGCAAAGACATCAAAATGGTGTTGGATGAAGCTGAAAGGGAAGTTTTTGCGATCGCTGAAAAACGGAGTTCTTCAACAGAGGGCCCTCAAAACGTGCTCAGCGTGTTGGAAAGCACTATTGCTCGAATTGAAACCTTAGGTAAGCTTGAAAATCATAATGGTGTGACAGGGGTCACAACGGGCTTTGTTGAGTTAGATAAGAAAACAGCTGGTTTACAGCCTTCCGATCTCATCATTGTGGCAGCACGTCCTTCGATGGGTAAAACCACGTTTGCAATGAACCTTTGTGAAAATGCGGCCATGGCAAGTGATAAGCCTGTATTGGTATTCAGTTTAGAGATGCCTGCTGAGCAAATTATGATGCGTATGATTGCCTCTCTCGCTCGCGTGGACCAAACCAAAATTCGTACTGGCCAAAACTTGGAAGAAGCGGAATGGAGCAAAATTGCCAGCGTGTTTGGGATGTTTAAGCAAAAAAATAATCTTTATATCGATGATTCATCGGGTTTAACTCCAACAGAATTGCGTTCTCGCGCACGTCGTGTGTATCGTGAAAATGGTGGCTTGAGCATGATTATGGTGGATTACCTTCAGTTAATGCGCGCGCCCGCATTTTCAGATAACCGTACCTTAGAGATCGCCGAGATTTCTCGTTCTTTAAAAGCATTAGCGAAAGAATTAGAAGTCCCAGTCATTGCACTTTCCCAGCTTAACCGTACTTTGGAACAACGTGCAGATAAACGTCCGGTAAACTCAGACTTGCGTGAATCAGGCTCTATTGAGCAGGATGCTGACTTAATTATGTTTATTTATCGTGACGAAGTGTATAACGATAATTCTGAAGATAAAGGGGTTGCTGAAATTATTATTGGTAAACAACGTAACGGTCCGATTGGTCGTGTACGTTTAGCATTTAACGGTCAATTCTCACGCTTTGATAACCTTGCCGAACAGCGTGAATACAGAGATGATTATTAGGCAAGATAGAACGGATTAGAAAAATGAACGTAAAACCGGCAACAGCGAAAATCAGTTCGCTTGCCTTAAAACATAATTTACAAGTTATTAAAGAAAAAGCGCCACATAGCAAAATTATTGCTGTGGTAAAAGCAAACGCATATGGTCACGGTGTGGTATTTGTCTCATCTGCTTTAGAAAGCATGGTAGATTGCTTTGCCGTAGCACGTTTAGAAGAAGCGTTATCGTTACGCTCTAACGGTATTATTAAACCGATCTTATTGCTAGAAGGATTTTTTGATGAAAAAGATTTACCGATTATTGCGGTAAATAACATTGAAACCGTGGTTCATAACCGTGAACAGCTTGAAGCATTAAAACGAGCTGTGGTACCAAGTCCAATCAAAGTCTGGTTAAAAATTGATACCGGTATGCACCGTTTGGGTGTGTCGCTTGGTGAAGTGGATTATTTTTATCAAGAGCTGAAAAAACTTCCTCAAATTCAACCGCACTTAGGTTTTGTCAGCCATTTTAGCCGTGCTGATGAACTAGATTCTGATTATACTCAAGTTCAGCTTGATCGCTTCCTTCAAGCCACAAAAAATAAAGAGGGTGATCGAACTATCGCTGCATCCGGCGGGATTTTATTCTGGCCTGAAGCACATTTAGATTGTATTCGACCAGGGATTATTATGTACGGCATTTCACCAACGGATACTGTCGGCGCTGAATTTGGTTTAATCCCCGTGATGAACTTAACTTCTTCATTGCTTGCGGTGCGTGAACATAAAAAAGGTGAACCTGTTGGCTATGGTGGCATTTGGACCAGTCCGAAAGATACCAAAATTGGTGTTGTCGCTATTGGTTACGGTGATGGATATCCGCGTGATGTGCCAGAAGGTACGCCAGTTTATCTAAATGGTCGTATTGTTCCTATTGTTGGTCGTGTTTCAATGGATATGCTAACGGTAGATTTAGGTGCAGATAGCCAAGATAAAGTTGGTGATGAAGTGATTTTATGGGGTAAGGAATTACCAATTGAAACGGTAGCTAAATACAGTGGTATTTTAAGCTATGAATTGATTACAAAATTAACCCCGCGTGTTATAACAGAATATGTCGATTAATTGTTTTTGCAAGAAAGCAAAAATGTAAAGAATTCAATTTTTAAAAGGAAATATTCATGAAAAACATCAATCCAACCAATACACAAGCGTGGAAAGCGCTTGAAGCTCACCAATCTCAACTGGCTCATACCACGATTGCTGATTTGTTTAAGCAAGAAGAAAATCGTTTTAATGACTATTCTTTAACTTTTGAAAATCAAATCTTAGTAGATTTTTCAAAAAATAAAATTAATCAAGAAACCCTCAAATTACTTCGTCAATTAGCCAAAGAGTCTGCATTAGATGAAGCGATTAATGCCATATTTACAGGCGAAAAGATTAATCGTACAGAAAATCGTGCTGTATTACATACCGCACTTCGTAACCGTTCAAATACACCCGTGTATGTAGATGGCAAAGATGTGATGCCGGAAGTGAATGCAGTACTAGCGAAAATGAGCGCATTCTGCGATCGTGTGATTTCAGGTGAATGGAAAGGTTATACCGGAAAAGCGATTACTGATGTGGTGAATATTGGTATCGGTGGTTCAGACTTAGGCCCTTACATGGTGACTGAAGCGCTTCGTCCTTATAAAAATCACTTGAATATGCACTTCGTTTCAAACGTGGATGGAACACATATCGCTGAAACGTTGAAAAAAGTGAATCCTGAAACGACACTTTTCTTAGTGGCTTCTAAAACCTTCACCACCCAAGAAACTATGACCAATGCGAATTCTGCACGTGATTGGTTATTGGCGGCAGCGAAAGATAACAGTGCGGTGGCAAAACACTTTGCCGCACTTTCGACCAACGGTAAAGCGGTAGCGGAATTTGGTATTGATACCAATAATATGTTTGAGTTCTGGGATTGGGTTGGTGGCCGTTATTCTTTATGGTCTGCAATCGGTCTTTCTATCGCACTTTCAATCGGCTTTGATAATTTTGAAGCACTCTTAAGTGGTGCGCATGAAATGGATAAACATTTCCGTACCGCGCCATTAGAAAAAAATATCCCTGCAACATTAGCGTTAGTCGGTTTATGGAATACCAACTTCCTTGGTGCACAAACTGAAGCAATTTTACCTTATGACCAATATTTACACCGTTTTGCCGCTTATTTCCAACAAGGTAATATGGAGTCAAACGGTAAATATGTCGATCGTAATGGTAATGTTATCCGTGATTATCAAACAGGCCCAATTATTTGGGGCGAACCAGGTACAAACGGTCAACATGCGTTCTACCAATTGATTCACCAAGGTACGATGTTAATTCCTTGTGACTTTATCGCGCCGGCACAAAGCCATAATCCATTAGGTGATCACCACAGTAAATTGTTATCAAACTTCTTTGCGCAAACTGAAGCACTTGCTTTCGGTAAAACCAAAGAAGAAGTCGAAGCAGAGTTTGTGAAAGCCGGTAAATCGTTGGATGAGGTAAAAGACATTGTGCCATTTAAAGTCTTTACGGGTAACAAACCGACCAACTCTATTTTAGTGCAAAAAATTACACCATTTGTTCTTGGTGCATTAATTGTCATGTATGAACACAAAATTTTTACACAAGGTGTGATTTTTAATATCTTTAGTTTCGACCAATGGGGCGTGGAATTAGGTAAACAATTAGCGAACCGAATTCTTCCTGAATTGGCAGACAAAGAGAAAGTCTCAAGCCATGATAGCTCAACAAATGGATTGATTAACCAATTCAAAGCATGGCGCTAAGATAGTGTAAAGTAAAAGTGCGGTCAAAATTGACCGCACTTTTTTATTTCGCATTAAACAGATTTGACTTTCCACATACAGACTACGCTGATTAAAATTAATGCCACAGCGACATAAAAAACAGAGTTGTAATGCCAAATTTCCGCAATAATACCTGCAATCGGTCCACCAATAATCCAACTACTTTTTGCTGCATTACTGAATAGTGTGGTGGCCGTGCCCATTTTAGTCGGCATTAAATCTTGGAAATACACCATGCCAATGGTAGCGGTAATACCAATAAAAATCGCGTTAAGCATTTGTAATCCGATAAGCTGCCAAGTTTGCTCCGCGAATAATAAACTTGAATAGAAGGCGAGACCTGAAACTAAAGCAATCATCATTAAGCGTTTTTTACTGAAGTATTTGGTGAGATAACCCGCTAATATCATCACGGGGATTTCCAATCCCGCAGCCGTTCCCATTAATGTTCCTGCTAATTCTTTGCCTAAATGTAACTCATTAATCACAAATAATGGCATATTGATGAGATACATGCTGTTACAGGTCCAAAGCAATAGGTTAGCGATGAACAAGTAAATCACACTTTTTCTTGGTGGTGTATTGTCTAAAATCTCTTGATTTTTAACTGCACTTTGACGAGGAATTTTCGGCAATAATTTGCTGACGCCTGCACAAAGTAAAAAGGCAGAACCCGCCACCAAATACATATAATCAAAGCCCCAGTTTAGCGCAATGAAAAAGGAAAGTGGCGGCCCCACAATCCAGGCGAGAGAGATTTGAGTTCGCATAATTGTGGTGAACATCACCGCTTCACGATGGCTGCTTTCAGCATATTCTCTTGCTAAAGCAAAAGATTGCGGATTAGCGGATGAGCCTAATCCTAACAATGTTGTACCGATAATAATCAACACATAATAATTTCGGCTATAAGCAAAAATCAGGCATCCAAGCACAGCAATCAAACAGCAAACAATCATCACTTTGCGACGATCATCTTGCTTATCAGAATATTTCGCCAGAATTTGGCTCAAGATAATGCCAATAATGGCATTGACGGAATAGAACAAGCCCACAAAAAAAGGTGAAACTTGAATTTCTTGAGAGAGATACAAACTCAAAGTTGGCGTTTGAAACGCAGAAGCAATCCCCGTTAAAAAGGCAATCAATAGAAAATTGAACGCCACAAGATTAGATGGTGTTGCGTTTTGTTGTTGAACAAACATAGTCATTACTTAATAAGAGAACATGGTTGGAAATAAAAGTGCGGTTAATTTTAACCGCACTTGAGTTGATTATTTGTCATATTGAATTGCTGGTAAATAACCAATCATTAAATCCAATGGATGGCTACAGCTTATTGTATTTTCTCTGTTCTCAATGAAAAATCTTGATGTCATCGCTTTTTCACCCTGATTAAAGAAAATTTCAATAATTGAACGATCAAAGAAAATTTCGACAGTTTGCAGATTTTCAACTTCGCAGAAACGTTTGGTATCGAATTTTTCCATTAATTCGGTTTGTTCGCTTTGACTGCGATCTAAGCAAACCAAGCCATTTTCATAAGAAAGTCGTAATGATTGTCCTTTTTCATTTTGGAAGAAGGTTAAGTCAAAGGCTTGGTTATTTGCCTCAAATTTAATATACGCACAATCTAAATTAGCAATATCCGCTTTTTCATTGAGATGAAGCGAAGAAAGTGCGGTCAGATTTTCGTATATTTTATCAATCGGGCGTTGATAAATTTTCGAACCTTCTAAGCGCAATTCTCTTGGTAAGGTTAAAGCTGAGTGCCATTTAAATTTGTCTGTTGGATAAGTTAAATCTGGCAAACCAATCCAACCGAAAAGCACGGCATGAGTTTGGTTATCTAAGCCAGCAAATGTTTGTGGTGCGTAGAAATCAAAGCCCTGATCTAATTCGCTAATATATTCTGCTTCAAAGGTTAAATCTGTTAATTTGCCCACTGCATAAGTCGCATGATAATTATTTTGGAATTGATGCGCTTCCCGATCTTTACCTTGTGGCGACCAAATAAAGACATCTTTATCACCGAGCTTCAATAGGTCAGGGCATTCCCACATAAACACGTTTTTATTGTCAAATGCAGGTAAGGAAAGCTCACCTAATAAACGAGGCGTATCTTCAAGATTGTCCATTTCAAAAATAATGGCTGTTCCCGTGAGGTTTTCTCGCTGTGCGCCACAGATAAAACGGATTTTTCCGTCTTCAGTAAAATATGGTTTAGGATCGCGAACATGCTCTGTATAACCTTCTGGCACATTTTCAATTAACGGACGTTTGCTAAGCAATTTCCCATTAAGATCGAAAATCGCTAAATTTTGATAAGGCACGCGTTGATTATTACTTGGACGACGAGTATTGCCAGTGTAGAACATGGCCAATTTATCACCGACTTTTAAAGCACCACCCGAATAACAGCCGTGAGACTCAAAAAGCTCACAAGGAATCAGATCATCCGCTGATTGGTAATGTTGGAAGTCTTTCGTGATTAAATGCTTCCAATGTTTCATCCCGTGAATTGCATCGAATGGAAACCATTGATAGAACAGATGATATTTCTCTCCATCGAAGATCAAACCATTCGGATCATTCATCAAGCCAGTTGGTGGGGCAATATGAAAGTGCGGTCGGAAATCCTTGTCTTTTTGCACGGTTTCAGCAATTTCCGCAAGTTCGCCTTTTTCTGCGGCTAGAATACTTTTGTATTTGCCATTATTGAAAATAATCATAATTTAATCTTATTTTGGTAAGGTATTTTTTAAGCAATCATAGCGTTGATTCATTGCTTCAGCCCATGTTTTTAATGATTTGATGGTTGCATGTTGTGAAGCATGAGTCCAAGCATCGCGAAATAATAGAAAATCAATTGCACACACGGCATTCAATGTACCGATATTTAATTCTTCACCAAAACTATCAATGGCTTTTTTGAGTTCAATTAAGCTTCGCTCAGTGCGGTCAAAAATTTGCTGATGACGTTCAAGCCACCATTGCGCTTGTGGACGAAGGCATTTTTCAGGTGCTACGGATATTTCATTCTCTAAAATACCATCGGCTAAATAATGTAAACGGAGAATTTCCCAACGAGTCTCGCTGTTTCCATAAAGTGAAGGTTGCGTACCAATGTGATCGAGATATTCTGCAATGAGTGAACTGTTATAAAGCCATTCACCATTTTCCCGTTGTAATGCTGGTAAACGACCAAGAGGATTGTCTAAGTTATGTGGTGAGTTCTTATCTAAGCCACTGGTTGTGAGGAGTAATTCAACATGATCTTGTAATTGATGATATTGCACTACAGCACGGGCTTTTCTAGCATAAGGGCTAGAGTTGGAATACCAAAGTTTCATACATACTTCCTAAATTATTTTCATAAATAAAAGGTGCAGCTATTTGCACCTTTGCACGCTAATTCGCTAAAAATGCTGCTAATTGTGTTTGGTTTGGTAAGGCTGACATCGCCCCTTTTGCTGTCGTAGCAAGGGCACCACAAGCATTGGCTTGACGGATAATTTGCACAAGCACATCATTTTCTTTCCAGTTTGGATGCTGTGAAAGTCCAGCAAGCAGACCACCAACGAAGGCATCGCCAGCGCCCGTTGTATCAACAGGTTGTAAGGCTTTTCCAGAAATTACATCTTTCTTACCTTCTAAGTGATAGAGTGCACCATCTTTACCTAAAGTCACGATAATCAATTTTTCAGGATAAAGTGCGGTCACTTTTTCAAAGGCTTTTTCAAGGCTGTCAGTATTGGTTAAAAGTGTTAATTCTTCTTCGGAGAATTTTAATACGTCAGCTAATGCAACTGCTTCCATTACGACGGTTTTCATTTCTTCTAAGCTTGACCAAAGTGACTCACGTAGATTTGGATCGAAAGAGAAGAAACCGCCAGCGGCTTTAACACGACGAATGGCTTCGAAAGTCGCTTCGCGTGATGGATTATTGATCAGCGCGATAGAGCAGCAATGTAGCCATTCCCCTTGTTGGAAAGGCGGTAAATCGCTAGCTTGTAAAAACTGATCCGCACTTGGGTTTACCATAAAGGTAAAGCTACGTTCGCCATTATCTAAGCCGACGATAACTGTAGAGGTGCGATGTTGCGGATCTAAAATCATATGTTGTGTATTCACATTTTCCGCATTTAAGGTATCTTGCATAAATTGGCCAAGCGGATCATTACCTACACGACCAATAAAGGCACTCGGGCTGCCTAAACGTGCGACTCCAACTGCCACATTTGCAGGCGCACCACCGGCACAGCGTAAATAATGATTTTCACCGTCAGGAATAAGATCGACAACCGCATCACCGGTTACCCAGATTTTTTGGCTCATTTAATTTTCCTTCTATTGTGGATATGAGTTAAAAAATAACCGCACTTAAAAAGAGCGGTCATTTTCATAGGTGTTTTATGCGATGGTTACGCGTGCAAATTTACGCTTACCGACTTGGTAAACATTCGTGCCTTTTGGCGCGTTGGCTTTCATGTCTTCGACTTTTTCACCATTAATTTTCACACCACCTTGTTTCGCTGAGCGAATCGCTTCAGAAGTAGAAGGAACCAGTCCTGCTTCTTTTAATAAGGTTGCTAAACCAATTTCGCCTTCAAAGGTGAATTCAGGCATTTCATCCGGCATCGCACCTTTTTGGAAACGGTTAATAAATTCTTGTTCAGCCGCCTCTGCCGCTGCTTCATCATGGAAACGTGCAATGATTTCTTTGGCTAGTAAAATCTTCACATCACGTGGGTTTTTACCATTTGCTACTTCTGTTTTTAATTCAGCAATCTCAGTGAGTGGACGGAAAGAAAGTAAGTTGTACCAATCCCACATTAATTCATCCGAGATCGACATGATTTTACCGAACATATCGCTTGGTGCATCTGTTACGCCGATGTAGTTGCCTAATGATTTAGACATTTTCTTCTCACCGTCTAAACCAACCAGTAATGGAAGCGTAATCGCTACTTGTGGTTTCTGACCGGCTGATTTTTGTAATTCACGGCCAACAAGTAAGTTAAATTTTTGGTCTGTACCACCAAGCTCTACGTCTGCTTCTAAAGCGACGGAGTCATGGCCTTGTAATAAAGGATAAATAAATTCGTGAATTGCGATAGGTTGATTGTTACCAAAACGTTTTTTGAAGTCATCACGTTCTAGCATACGCGCCACGGTGTAGTTACTTGCTAAACGGATCATCCCTTCAGTACCCAATTTACCCAACCATTCAGAGTTGAATACGATTTTTGTTTTTTGAGGGTCTAGAATTTTGTAAATCTGTTCTTTATAGGTTTCCGCATTGCGAAGTACATCTTCACGGCTAAGCGGTGGTCGAGTGGTGTTTTTACCAGATGGGTCACCGACCATACCAGTGAAATCACCGATTAAGAAATAGACTTCGTGGCCTAATTGTTGGAATTGACGAAGTTTGTTTAATACCACGGTATGCCCTAAGTGAATATCTGGAGCAGTAGGGTCTGCACCAAGTTTAATTTTAAGTGGGCGATTTTCTTTTAGTTTTTCGATTAAATCTGCTTCAGAAAGAATCTCATCAGTACCGCGTTTTAGTTCTGCGAGAACGGTATTAATATCAGTCATTCTATTTCCTAATGTTATTTCAATATTAAAGGCTACATTATAGAGAATATGGCTGAAATGAAAAGATTGAGAGAAAAAAAAACGCCTATTTGTGGGGAAATAGGCGTGAAGTTGGAGTGATTATCTGTTTGTTTTTGGAATGGCTAGATGATAACTATTATCAAATAACTTGTCAATAACAAAATGCAAATAATTCTCAATTATTTTTTAATCGATGTAAGGTACACTTTCTGTAAGAGAAAGTTCGGTCGGAATTCCATCTGAGATTTCAAATTTTCCCGCATAAGCATAAGCTTCAACGCCCTGAGATTTGGCGTCTTTTAAAAGGCGATCATATTCAGGATCTACAAACTCAGCGATTTTAAAACGATCGAAGTCATCATGTAATCCGGCAAAGAGAACAACCGCTCGATATCCTTGTTTTTTCATGGCTAGAAGCTCACGAACATGTTTTTGTCCACGAGTAGTCACTGCATCGGGAAACATTCCTAATGTACCTTTTACGAAGGTGATTGATTTCACTTCAACATAACAATCTGGAAAGCCTTCACCTTTAAGTAAGAAGTCGATACGGCTATTTTCTTCACCATATTTCACTTCAGGATAAATTTCATCATACATAGAGAGTTCTTTGATTTGTTTATTTTGCAAGGCTTCAAAGACTAACTGGTTGGATCTGTGTGTGTTAATACAAACAAGTTGGCCATTTGCTAATTGCGTTAATTCCCAACTATGCGGATATTTGCGAGTTTGGCTATCAGAATGAGAGTACCAAACGGTATCACCTTTTTCACCACAACCAGTCATTGCACCTGTATTAGCACAATGAATCGTGATCACTTCACCGTTTGGTAATTCAATATCAGTCAAAAAACGCTTATAGCGACGAATTAATTTTGCGGATTGTAGGGTAGGGAGTTGCATAGTGTATTCCTTGTGAAAAGAAAGTGCGGTCGAATTTTATGACGAAATTGACCGCACTTTGTCTTTATGAATGTTTAGTAAATAGTAAATGATTATTCAATTGCATATTCAATGGTCACGACTAAGCGTGCTTTTTTCTCAATGGTGCTTGTGTCGTAGCTACCAGTGTAATCGCTAGAGTCATCTGCATCGGGGTTTGGCGCTTGAATGTAGAATGGCCCTTGTGAAGCAGATTTTAATACGCCAACTTTTACATTACTGGTTTTCGCAAACTCTTCAGCACGAACATGTGCATCTTGTGTTGCTTTTGAAATTAATTCACGCTTAATTTGTTCAAGATTTTCTAAGTAATAATTTGGATCACCAAAACTAATATCTTGGTTGTTGGCAACCAATTGGTGAATATTGGTGAGTGCTTTCTGTAACTTCGTCAATTCTTTAGTTGAAATTCGGATTGATCTTGATGCATCAAAGCCATTTTCTCTACTTTTGGTTTCACCTTTTTCATTTTCGTAATAGTCAGTATGAGTAGATACATCTAATTCGGTGATTTCTCGATTTTCATCAGCGAAACCTTGTGCTTTAAGGAAACGAACGGCTTCATTCAAGTTTTTCTGATTCGCTGCCATTGCATCATTATAAGTTGGCCCCCAACCGCTTACACGAATAACCCACGTACCTTGTGTTGAGGTGTAATGACTTTCTGCCAAGCCTTTAACTGAAATAGAGCCGGTCTGGCGTAAATTTTTAAATTGATTACCTAAGATAAATGCTGATGCCATCAATCCAACTGCGAGAATGATGCCAAAAATAGCGAGATAAGATTTTTTGCTGTTCATATAATGTCCATGATGTGGAGTAAATAGAATGCTCATTATAATGTAATTCAGCTTGTTGAGTAAGTTAATTTATTCACTATAACGCATATAAAAAATAACTTTAAAAGTTGACCGTACTTTTACCTTCCTAAATTTAAAAATTAAAACAAATTCTTGATTTACCATTGACTTTTTGACCTATAGCCCTTACTTTACGGATTAATGTTTCATCAACTTTATTCTTTATAAAATAAGGAGCTTTTATGCAATCTCGCATTGTTGTTAATTCACAGGAAGAATCACTACTTAGCACACATAAAGTGCTACGTAATACCTATTTCTTATTGGGATTAACGATGGCATTTTCGGCAGTTGTTGCTTATATTTCGATGAGCTTAAACTTGCCTTATCCAAATCTTATCGTGTTACTTGTAGGCTTTTACGGTTTACTTTTTGTGACCAACCGTTTGGCAAATAGTGCGTGGGGAATCTTAGCTGCATTCGCGTTCACAGGATTTATGGGTTATACCATTGGGCCAATTTTAAATATCTATGTGGCGAGAGGAATGGAAGATTTAATTATGCTTGCATTCGCAGGTACGGCAATCGTCTTCTTTGCTTGTTCAGCTTATGTGCTAACCACGAAGAAAGATATGTCTTTCCTTTCTACCGCAATTTTCTCATTATTTATCGTGTTATTGTTAGGGATTGTGGCGAGTTTCTTCTTCCAAATTCCAGCACTAGCGGTCGGGATCAGTGCATTGTTTGTGGTGTTCTCAACAATGACAATCCTTTATGAAACCAGCAATATTATTCACGGTGGCGAAACAAACTACATTCGTGCAACGGTGAGTATTTATGTGTCAATTTATAACTTATTCATTAGTTTATTAAGATTACTCTCTATCTTCTCAAGCGATGACTAGTCAGTATTAAATTTAAAGACGCTCCTTATTAGGGGCGTTTTTTGTTTTGAACTAATTTTCTGAAGAGAAGTCTTAGCATACAGGTTCGCTAGTTGAACCTATTGATAATAAAACAGGAGTTTTTATGAAATCTTTAAAATCACTTTTAACATTAACATCACTCGCATTAGCAGTATCAGGTTCTGCATTGGCAACGAATACTTCCGTATTGCCAACAAAAGAAGATGTTGTAACGAATTCAAAATCAATGGTTGAAAGCACAAAAGCTGATATGAAAAATGCTGCAAATGATAAGCTTAAATCAATGACAGATAGTGCAAGTTCAACAAAATCAACTGTATTAGATAAAGTAAAAGAGGCTAAAGAAAAAGCGACATCTGCAAAAGATGCAATGAAAGATAAAGTAACTTCAGCAAAAGACGCGGTAAAAGAGAAAGCATCAGCTTTAAAAGAAAAAGCGACTGAGAGTAATCAACCATCAATTAAAGATAAAGCTACTGAAAAATTAAATTCAGTCAAAGAGAGTGCAAAAGAGAAAGCGTCTGATGCAAAAACAAAAGTAGCAGATAAAGTAAAAGAAGTGAAAGAAAAAGCGGCATCTACAAAAGATGCAGCCAAAGAGAAAGTCGCTTCTTCTGCAAAAGTGAACGTTAATAAAGCGGATGCTGAAACCTTACAAAAACTTTCTGGTATCGGTGAGAAAAAAGCACAAGCGATCATTGATTACCGTAACAAAGTGGGCAAAATCAAAAACGCTGCCGAGCTTTCAAATATTGATGGTATCGGTGAAGCTACAATTGAAAAAATCACCCCATTCTTAAGTTTCTAAGAAAACTCAGATAAAACAGACCGCACTTTATGTGCGGTTTTTTTATTGAAGTAGATCACAAAATTGTAACAAAGTGTGGTTTGGAGGATTATTTCTTTTTGTATCCTATGTATAATGGGCGGACAACATCATGTAATACAAGGGGTAGATATGCAGCATTATAATGCCTTTGATGAATGGTTGGCTTCAACCGCTTTAGGTGGGGCGAATCAATCGTATATTGAAGAGTTATACGAAAGTTATTTAGAAGATCCATCGTCAGTCGATGAAAGTTGGCGAGCTACATTTGATGCATTGCCAAAAACAACTGCAACAGAGCAACCACATTCACCAGTCCGTGATTATTTCCGTCGTTTAGCAAGAGAAAATACAACAGAAGCCGTGACGGTTATCGATCCAGAAGCCAGCGCAAAATTAGTCAAAGTCCTTCAATTTATCAATGCTTATCGCTTCCGTGGTCATTTAGAAGCGAAACTAGACCCAATCAATTATTATCGTTGGAAAGTCTCCAGTGTACCTGAGTTGGATTACCGTTATCACGGTTTTAGCGAACAAGATCTCAATGAAACCTTCAATATTAATCACTACGTCTATCATCGCGATAACATCAAATTAGGTGATTTAGCTAAAATGCTGAAAGAGACCTATTGTGGTTCAATTGGTCTTGAGTTTATGCATGTTCAAGATATGGAGCAGAAAAGTTGGCTACAAAGCAAATTAGAAAGCCAATTAAATAAACCGCTCTTTACTAAAGAAGAAAAAATTAATTTATTAAGTGAATTGACCGCTGCTGATGGCTTAGAACGTTATCTTGGTGCGAAATTCCCAGGTGCTAAACGTTTCTCTTTAGAGGGAAGTGATGCCTTTATTCCATTGATGAAAGAAATTATTCGTCATGCGAGCAAACAAGGTGTACAAGATGTGATGTTTGGTATGGCACACCGTGGCCGTTTAAATATGTTAGTGAATGTGCTAGGTAAGAAACCTGAAGATCTTTTTGATGAGTTTGCGGGTAAGCATTCAGGCGAGCGTACAGGTGACGTGAAATACCACCAAGGTTTCTCTTCTGACTTTGCTGTTGGTGATCGTCGCGTGCATTTAACCCTTGCGTTTAACCCGTCGCACTTAGAAATTGTCAGCCCAGTAGTGATTGGTGCGGTACGTTCTCGTCAAACGAAAAAGAATGATACAGAACGTAATCAAGTATTAGCCGTTACTGTTCATGGGGATTCAGCGGTAGCGGGACAAGGTGTTGTACAAGAAACCTTGAATATGTCTAATGCACGTGGTTATACCGTTGGTGGCACAATCCGTATTGTGATCAATAACCAAATTGGTTTCACCACCTCTAACCCAAATGACACTCGTTCAACAGAATATTGTACTGATATCGCGAAAATGATTCAGGCGCCGATTATTCATGTGAATGGTGATGATCCTGAAGCGGTCGCGTTTGCCGCGAGAATGGCGGTGGAATATCGCAATTTATTCAAACGCGATATCTTCATTGATCTGATTTCTTATCGTCGTCATGGTCATAATGAGGCTGATGAACCATTAGCCACTCAACCAATGATGTATAGCATCATTAAAAAACATCCAACGCCACGTAAAGTCTATGCAGATCGTTTAATTGCTGAAGGGGTGATTACCGAAGAAGAAGCCATCGAGATGATGAATCTTTATCGTGATGCCTTAGATAACGGTGATCGCGTAGTGAAAGAATGGCGAGAAATGGATATCGCCCAAATGGACTGGTTGCAATATCTCAACTATGACTGGACATCCCCTTACGAAAGTAAATTTCCACAAGAACGTTTCCAAACTTTAGCGGAGCGTGTCAGTGAATATCCAGAAACCTTACGTGCACATCCTCGTGTCGAAAAAATCTATGCTGATCGCCGTGAAATGGCAAAAGGCGAGAAATTGTTCGATTGGGGTATGGCGGAAACTATGGCATACGCAACCTTATTAGATGAAGGTGCTAATGTTCGTTTATCGGGTGAAGATGCGGGACGTGGTACGTTCTTCCATCGTCATGCGGTTGTGCATAACCAAAATGATGGTACAGGTTATGTGCCATTAACACATTTACATGCCAACCAAGGTCGTTTTGAGGTGTGGGATTCTGTATTATCCGAAGAAGCCGTATTGGCTTTTGAATATGGTTATGCGACAACTGATCCAAAAACATTAACCATTTGGGAAGCGCAATTTGGTGACTTCGCAAACGGCGCACAAATCGTGATTGACCAATTTATTAGTTCTGGCGAACAAAAATGGGGCAGAATGTGTGGCTTGGTGATGTTATTACCACATGGTTATGAAGGCCAAGGTCCAGAGCACTCATCCGCTCGTTTAGAACGTTATTTACAACTTTGTGCAGAACAGAATATGCAAGTGTGTATCCCATCTACACCAGCACAGGTTTACCACATGTTACGTCGTCAATCGATCCGTAAAATGCGTCGTCCATTAATTGGTATTTCACCAAAATCTTTATTACGTCATCCACTTGCCGTGTCAAGTTTAGATGAATTAGTAAATGGCACATTCCAAACAGTCATTGGCGAAATTGATAACATCGATCCGAAACAAGTTAAACGCGTAGTCCTATGCTCTGGTAAAGTGTATTACGATCTCTTGGAACAACGTCGTGCGAATAACCAAACCGATGTGGCGATTATTCGTATTGAGCAGCTTTACCCATATCCACATGAAGATGTGAAGAAAGCATTAGAGCCTTATGTTCATGTGACGGATTATGTATGGTGTCAAGAAGAGCCATTAAACCAAGGCGCTTGGTATTGTAGTAAGCATAACTTTGACAGTTCGCTTCCAGAGCATGTGAAGTTAAAATATGCAGGTCGTCCTGCCTCTGCTTCACCCGCGGTAGGTTACATGTCTTTACACACCAAACAGCAAAAACAATTGGTAGAAGATGCGCTGACACTGTAAAAGTGCGGTCGAAATTTCAGTAATTTTTAAAGAAAGAATAATTTAAAGGAAAATAAAATGACAATCGAAATTCTTGTTCCAGATTTACCGGAATCCGTTGCGGATGCAACTGTTGCGACATGGCATAAAAAAGTTGGTGAAGCAGTAAAACGTGACGAAGTATTAGTAGAAATTGAAACAGATAAAGTGGTACTTGAAGTGCCGGCATTAAGCGATGGTGTGGTGGTTGAAATTCTTCAAGAAGAAGGTGCAACCGTAGTAAGTAAACAGCTTTTAGGCAAGCTTTCAACTCAACAAGCGGGCGATATTTCAACTGAAACAGTGAAAGACAATGAGCCAACTCCTGCGGATCGTCAAAGAGCAGCTATTGAAAATAGTCACAATAATTCAGCAGATCAAGGTCCAGCTATTCGTCGTTTATTAGCTGAACATGATTTAGATGCAGAGAAAATTCAAGGCTCTGGTGTGGGAGGCCGTATTACCCGTGAAGATATTGCTCGCGAAGTAGCAAAACGTGATGCTCAAAAAGCAAAACAAGATGTGGCAACAGAGCAGAATACCATTAGCACTGTGGCATATAGCTCTCGTTCAGAAAAACGCGTACCAATGACCCGTTTACGTAAACGTATTGCGGAACGTTTATTGGAAGCGAAAAATACCACCGCAATGCTCACTACATTCAATGAAGTGGATATGCAGCCGATTATGAAATTACGCAAAACATACGGCGAAAAATTTGAAAAACAACATGGTGTACGTTTAGGCTTTATGTCTTTCTACATTAAAGCTGTGGTTGAAGCGTTAAAACGTTATCCAGAAGTGAATGCCTCAATTGACGGTGATGACATTGTGTATCACAACTATTTTGATATTAGCATTGCCGTTTCAACGCCGCGTGGTTTGGTAACACCAGTATTACGCAATTGTGACAAACTCAGCATGGCAGATATTGAGAAACAAATTAAATTACTAGCAGAAAAAGGCCGTGATGGTAAATTAACCGTTGAAGATTTAACAGGCGGTAACTTCACTATTACTAATGGTGGCGTATTTGGTTCTTTAATGTCTACACCAATTATCAATCCACCGCAAAGTGCAATTTTAGGCATGCATGCCATCAAAGAGCGACCGGTTGCGGTAGATGGCCAAGTGGTGATTCGTCCGATGATGTATTTGGCATTATCTTATGACCACCGTTTAATTGATGGTCGTGAATCAGTCGGCTTTTTAGTGGCGATTAGAGACTTATTAGAAGATCCAACTCGTTTATTATTAGAAATTTAAGCACACAGGCTTTTCTCTTTTGAGGGGAAAAGCCTTTTTTACATTGATGTGAATAAAAGGGCGGGAACAATGCCCGCCTTTTTATAATTAAAATCCAACCTTTATTTAGCTATTTTACGTACTAAGATTGCTAAGATAAAGGTAATGATGATAACAGGGAAAGTCAGACCTAAATCGGTTTCCCAACCTTTTGCCATAAGGAAACGATAGAGTACGAAACCGACAAACCAAACGCCGAGTCCAACACTATCAACTGATTTTTTAACATCATGCTGTTTGAGCACAAAGAAATCAGCGATAAGTACAGCGATCATTGGCGCGAATACTGAACCAATAAAGAACAAGAAATGTTCGTATTCTGTCACTGGTAAGGTTGAGGCTAATATAATGCCCACAATCACGGTAAGTACGGAGATTGGCGTGACTTTTAATTGAGGGAAAATATTGTTTAAACTCATGCCGGTGGAATAGGCGGGAAGTGCAGTGTTAATCATGGTAGAGGCGATGACAATTAATACACCAATAACACTTACACCAGCAAGGGAAAGAATTTGGGAGATTTCAGATTTACCGGTCACTAATGCTGCACCTAAGCCGAGAGCATACATCCAACAGCTGGTCGCGGTATACGTTAGCGTTGAAAGTGCGGTCGTTTTAAATGGTGTTTCGCTGTTCTTCGTGTGGTCAGATACTACTGGTAACCAAGAAAGCGGCATGACGGCAGCAATTTCAACAGCTGTACCAAATTTGATATTTTGTGCCACGTCCATGGCAATGAATGGTTTATTCGCTACTTGAATACTAAGCCACAACATTAGTAAAAACATGGTGACAAGTGAAATGCTTTTGAAGATACCTAATCTAGTAAAGCCGAGTAGCAGCCAAAGTATGATAAGTATGCCTAAGCCAAGTGTAAGAAATGGGAAGAGTGAAGCATCGGGTGTTTGATTCAAGATAGAAATGACTTCAGCCCCCATATAAATCATGACAGCAGTCCATCCCATCAGTTGCATAGCATTGAGTAAAGAGAAAAGCGCAGAACCTTTTTCACCAAATGATATTTGTACCGTTTGCATGGCACTTTTTTGGGTTTTTGCACCGATGTAACCTGCACAGAAAAACATCGAACCACCAATAAAGTGTCCAACGACGATGGCAATTAAACCTTGTTGCCACCCTAGAGGAGCAAACCAAGTACCTGTGAGAATTTCTGCTATTGAAATAGCAGCAGTAAACCAAATGAGTGCAATAGCAAGATTGCTTGATTTTTTCGTTTGCATGTTGTTATCCTTAACATGAATTGTGGTTATTGTGTCCCAGTATATAACTCAATATAGAAAGGGCAAGCCAAGAATTTAAAATAAAACAAAGTGCGGTCAAATTTTTGTTTGTTTCGCTAAACAACATCAAAATAGGAAGGAAATATGAATTTACATGAGTACCAAGCTAAGCAGCTTTTTAAGGAATATGCTCTGCCTGTAAGTGAAGGTGTCGTGTGCCAAACGGCAGATGAAGCTGAAATGGCACTCTTTCAGCTGAATGGCGATGTTTGGATAGCGAAATGTCAAGTTCACGCAGGTGGACGCGGAAAAGCCGGTGGTGTGAAGCTCGTGCATAATGCAGAAGAAGCGCGTGCTTTTGCAGATAAATGGCTTGGCAAGCATTTAGTCACCTTCCAAACTGATAAAAAAGGCCAACCCGTTAATAGCATTTATATTGAAGAAACCTGCCAGATTGAGAAAGAACTTTACCTTGGTGCAGTGATTAATCGTGCTTCGCAGAAAGTGGTTTTTATGGCTTCTTCAGCAGGGGGGATGAGCATTGAGGATGTGGCAAGAGAAACGCCTGAATTAATTCATAAAGTGACAATTGATCCTCTCGTGGGTGGAATGCCATATCAAGGTCGTGAATTAGCCTTTAAGCTCGGTTTAAGTGGCGAACAAAATAAACAATTTGCCGAGATTTTTGTAAAACTCGCTCAGATTTTTATCGAAAAAGATTTTTCTTTAGTTGAAGTCAATCCGCTCGTAGTGACGAAAGAAGGTAATTTAGTCTGTGTGGATGCAAAAGTTGGGATTGATGATAACTCACTTTATCGACATCCTGATTTGTTAGCCTTACGCGATTTAAGTCAAAGTGATGCACGTGAAGCCGAAGCAGAAAAATATCAGCTTAACTATGTTGCTTTGGAAGGTGATATTGGCTGTATGGTTAATGGTGCCGGGCTTGCTATGGGGACCATGGATATCGTGAAATTATATGGTGGTAATCCTGCAAACTTCCTTGATGTTGGTGGCGGTGCGACGAAAGAGCGTGTGGCTGAGGCATTAAAGATTATTCTCACGGATAAAAATGTGAAATCTGTCTTAGTGAATATTTTCGGCGGAATTGTACGCTGTGATCTCATTGCTGAAGGTGTCGTAGCTGCGATTCAAGAAGTGGGGGTGAAAGTGCCTGTTGTGGTTCGATTAGAAGGAACCAATGCCCCACAAGGCAGAGCAATTTTAGCCGAAAGTGGTGTGAATTTAATTGCGGCACATAGTTTACAAGAGGCTGCACAAGCAGCAGTGAAAGCGGCAAAAGGAGAATAATCATGGCGATTTTAATTAATAAAGAAACAAAAGTAATTTGCCAAGGCTTCACCGGTGCGCAAGGGACATTTCACAGCGAACAGGCATTGGCTTATGGAACCAAGTTAGTGGGTGGCGTTTCACCGAATAAAGGCGGAACAACGCATTTAGGTTTGCCGGTATTTAATACAGTGCGTGAAGCAGTGCAAGCTACAGGGGCTACGGCAACCATGATTTATGTGCCCGCACCATTTTGCAAAGATGCTATTTTAGAAGCCATTGATGCAGGCATTCAATTGGTAGTTTGTATAACAGAAGGCATCCCAACATTGGATATGCTGTTGGTAAAACAAAAGTTAAATGAAACGGGTGTCGTTATGATCGGCCCGAATTGCCCAGGTGTGATTACACCGTATGAATGCAAGATTGGTATTATGCCGGGCAATATTCATAAAAAAGGCAGAGTAGGCATTGTTTCTCGTTCAGGTACATTGACTTATGAAGCGGTAAAACAGACAACAGATGAAGGTTTTGGTCAATCTACTTGTGTCGGGATCGGTGGCGATCCTATTCCAGGATCTAACTTCATTGATATTCTTAAACGATTCCAAGAAGATCCTGAAACTGAAGCTATCGTGATGATTGGTGAAATCGGTGGCTCTGCAGAAGAAGAGGCAGCAGCGTTTATTAAATCTCATGTGACAAAACCAGTGGTGGCTTATATCGCAGGTGTGACGGCACCAAAAGGCAAGCGCATGGGACACGCTGGAGCGATTATCAGCGGTGGAAAAGGGACGGCAGAAGATAAAATTGCAGCTCTTGAAGCAGCTGGCGTGAAAACGGTGAGAAGTCTTGCTGAAATCGGTTCAGCCCTCCGGGAATTGTTGAAATAAAAACTATAAAAAATAGACCGCACTTTGGATTCATTTTCAAAGTGCGGTCGTTTTTTATAACAAATTCTTATAACCTGCCTATAAATCGGTGTATAATCTCGTCAGTTTTTTTAAGGACAAAATTATGAGCCAATTTTTCTATATCCACCCTGAAAATCCGCAAGCGCGTTTGATTAATCAAGCGGTAGAAATTTTGCGTCAAGGTGGTGTCATTGTGTACCCGACAGATTCGGGCTATGCCTTAGGCTGTATGATAGGCGATAAACATGCGATGGATCGTATTGTTGCAATTCGTAAATTGCCAGAAGGGCATAATTTTACGTTGGTATGTAGCGATTTATCCGAGCTTTCAACCTATGCAACGGTCAGTAATGTGGCTTATCGCTTAATTAAAAACAATACACCGGGACGTTATACCTTTATTTTGACGGCAACGAAAGAGCTTCCTCGTCGATTAATGACGTCAAAACGCAAAACTATTGGTTTGCGTGTGCCGGATAACCAAATTGCTTTGGATTTATTGAACGCATTAGGTGAACCGATTCTATCTTGCTCACTGATGTTGCCTGATAATGAACATATGACTTATTCCGATCCAGAAGAGATTCGTGAATGTTTAGAACGTCAAGTGGATTTAATTATTCATGGTGGCTATTTAGGTCAAGAACCAACAACGGTGGTAGATTTAACGGAAGAATCGCCAGTCATTTTACGTGAAGGAAGTGGTAGTACTGCTCCTTTCATTTAACTTATTTTAGACGCTTGGGAAAGCGACAAAGGAAAACAGATGAAACCTATTCAAAAAACAGTCAGACAAGAACGTGAAAAACAAGCGGGAAAGCAACCGCACTTTGAGCGTAAAGATCGTAAAAGTGTGGTCAATTCTGACATCAAATCAATCCCTAAAGCTAAGGTAGCTAGACCATCTCGTCAATCTACTGTAGAAGGTGAAAAATTACAGAAAGTGCTTGCGCGAGCAGGACAAGGCTCTCGTCGTGAAATTGAAGCGATGATTGCTGAAAACCGTGTGAGTGTTGATGGCAAAATGGCGACTCTTGGTGATCGTATCGATGTACATTCTGGTGTAAAAGTGCGTATTGATGGTCGAATCATAAACCTTCAACAAGCACAAAAAGAAGTGTGTCGTGTGTTGATGTATTATAAACCTGAAGGCGAACTTTGTACCCGTAGCGATCCTGAAGGTCGTGCAACAGTATTTGATCGTTTACCACGCTTAAATGGTGCAAGATGGATTGCAGTCGGTCGTTTAGATATTAATACTTCGGGCTTATTACTTTTTACAACTGATGGTGAATTAGCTAATCGTTTAATGCACCCAAGCCGTGAAGTTGAACGTGAATATTCCGTGCGCGTATTTGGTCAAGTGGATGATGCCATGTTAGCGCGTTTGCGTAAAGGCGTGCAGTTAGAAGATGGGCCTGCTAATTTCAAAGAAATCAAATTTGCGGGTGGCGTTGGAATTAACCAATGGTACGATGTGACTTTAATGGAGGGTCGTAACCGTGAAGTACGCCGTCTGTGGGAATCACAAGGCATTCAAGTGAGCCGCTTGATTCGTATTCGTTACGGCAACATTAAGCTGATGAAAGGCTTACCGCGAGGTGGCTGGGAAGAAATGGATTTGGAAAACGTCAACTATTTACGTGAATTAGTAGGCTTACCGTCTGAAACCGAAACCAAATTAGACGTAACCAAACCTCGTCGTCGACCAAAATCAGGTCAAATTCGTAAAGCAGTAAAACGTTATACTGAGTTAAGTAAACGCTATAAAAAATAGGTGGTATTCGCGATGAAAATGCAGCAACTCCGCTACATTGTTGAGATTGTAAACCAAAATTTAAACGTGACAGAGGCGGCCAACGCGCTTTATACCTCTCAACCAGGTATCAGTAAACAAGTTCGTTTGTTAGAAGATGAATTGGGTTTAGAGATTTTTGAACGTAATGGTAAACACATTAAATCTATTACACCTGCGGGTAAAAAGATTGTAGCTATTGCCCGTGAGCTTTTGGTGAAAGCGCAAAGCATTAAATCGGTTGCCAATGAATATACTTGTCCGAATCATGGCGTGTTACGCATTGCGACAACCAATACACAAGCGCGTTATATGCTGCCAGCTGTGGTGGAACGTTTCTCTAAACAATATCCGGATGTGAGTTTACATATTCATCAAGGTTCACCGACGCAAATTCATGATGCATTGATTTCGGGCGAAGTCGATTTAGCGATTACGACAGAAGCACCATATCTTTTTGATGATTTGATTCAATTGCCTTGCTATTTGTGGAATCGTTCGGTGATTGTTAAACCCGATCATCCTTTAGCAAAAGTGAAAGAGCTTACCGTTGAAGAATTAGGTAAATATCCGTTAGTCACTTATACCTTCGGCTTTACTGGTGTATCTGATTTGGATTATGCATTTAACCGAGCCGGTATTTTGCCGAATATTGTGTTTACTGCAACGGATGCTGATGTGATTAAAACCTATGTGCGTTTAGGATTAGGCGTGGGCATTATGGCATCTATGGCGCATACGCCAGCCGATAAGGATTTAGTGGCGATTGATGCAGGGCATTTGTTCCGTGCGAGTATGACGCAAATTGCGTTTAAACACAGCACTTTCTTACGCAATTATATGTATGACTTTATCGAATTTTTCTCACCTCACTTAACGCGTCCAATGGTTGAAAAAGCCGAGAGGTTGCGTGATAACAATGCCGTGAAGAAATTGTTTGATAATGTCGAATTAGATGTGAAGTAAAATAGCAAAAATAAAAGGGCGGTCAGAATTTAATGTGAATTCTGACCGCTCTTTTTTACAATAAAAATAAATGAGGTACTAAGTTCATGACGATAACTGTTGCGACAGAAAGCAATAATCGTGATGAGCCAAAGATAAAGCCTCGGTTGGTCCCATTATCAAATTTTACTAATAAATTCGCCATTGCCGTTAAGGCATAGACTTCAATCACCGTGAAGATGACTAAGTAAATATAAGCAGAAACCACAGAAATATATTTCAACGTAATAAACCAAGGCAAGATAATGCCCACAGCCAGGATTGGGGCCACCCATAAGGTTTGTTTAATCGTTAAATTAATTTTTCGAGAAAAATAACTTTGTAATGAGACTGTCAGTAAACCATTCACAAAAAGTGCAATGGGGGAGTGTTCCGGCATCCCTAATTTGTTATCAAAAAGAAACGGGAAGATCACAAAGAATGATGTTGCAATGGAAAGAGGAATAAACAACATTAAATGCACAAATAAAAATTCTTTGGTGATGATTTCTTTTATTTGGGCAAAGCGAAATTTCACTAAGGTTTGCAAAGTTTGGATTTGATAAAACGGTTTTACCATTAAGGCAAAGAGAACCGCTTCCATGAGAAAGCAGACCCAAATCAACCATTCAATATGATTATATTTGATAAATGGAATCACCAACAAAGGCGCAAATATAGACGACATGGAGGTGACTTTTAAATATTTTCCCTGTAATCGAGTTTTCTCTTTGTATTCTTCACCCGCGAGCACCAATAGGCAGGCTTTTGCATTGGTACCAAACAAACAACTACCTAAGCCAAAACAGGTGGTGGCAATTAAAAGCAGAATGTAATTGTCTGCAGAGAGAAAGAAAATATAGGCGATCACATCTAAAAAGCATCCAAGTAACATCATTTTGGCCAGTCCAAAACGATCGCCCCAGATACCGGCTAAAATCGCTAATGCTTGGTTGCAGAAGAAAAGCAACGAGAGTGAAAAGGCTATTTCACTGTTACTTAAGCCTTTTCCTTGTAAATAGATGAAAAATACCGTTTGCATGGAAAAGAATGCAAGGGTAGAAAAGAAACGACGAGTCAGTAAAAGTTTTTGTAAATTCATTGTGTTATTAAAAAAAGAAAAGCACGCGTTAAGAACGCGCGCCAGTAATTTGTTAAGTACGGTCAAAATTCACGACGATTTTTAACCGCACTTGAGATTAAAAAGAATCGTGATGTTTCACTAAATCTTCGCGGCTAATGGCAAATACACCTAGACCGCCATTTTTTAGTTCAACCCATTCAAATGGCACATCTGGATATTGTTCAATGAGACTTACCATGCTGTTGCCCACTTCGCAAACGAGCATGCCATTTGGTGTTAAATAATCCGGCGCTTGTTTTAAAATTTGCTTTGTAATTTCTAAACCATCAACACCGGAACCTAAGGCTAATTTAGGCTCATAATGGAATTCTTCCGGCATATCTGCCAAATCTTCTTCATCCACATAAGGCGGATTGGTGACGATTAAATCATATTGTTGACCGAAGAGATTTTGGAATAAATCTGATTGAATCGGGAAAACACGGTGTTCTAATTGGTGGCGAGCAATATTGATCTCTGCCACATTTAACGCATCCACAGAAAGATCGACCGCATCCACTTCAGCCTCAGGAAAGGCTTCTGCCGTGGCAATCGCGATACAACCACTGCCAGTACAAAGATCTAAAATACGTTTTGGTTCAGATTTTAAAAGCGGAGCAAATTTATCTTGAATTAATGCACTGATTGGTGAGCGAGGAATAATAGTGCGTTCATCCACATAAAATTCTAATCCGCAGAACCACGCACTATTCGTTAAATAAGCAACAGGGACACGTTGCTCAATTCGGCTTAAGACTAACTGTACTAAGGTTTCTTTTTCTGAAGGAGTGAGTTTGCTGCTGAATAAATCTTGCGGTAAATCGAGCGGTAATTGAAGTCCCGCAAGGACTAATTGAAGGCTTTCATCCCACGCATTGTCATGGCCTTGTCCGTAATAAATATCAGAACGGTTAAATGTGCTGTATGTCCAGCGTAAAAAATCTTGAATGGTCGTTAATTCACTTGCCACATTATCTTCTAAAATTGTCGCAACAAGTTCTTGATTGTGTAAGGTTTCCATTTTGTGCCTCAATAAAAATTTTGGCTAGTTATACCATAGAATAGATGTGCTATCATTAAGCAAAATAACAAATTGAGAAAAATAATGACAGAACAAGATGATTTCGATCTTTTTCGGGCGGAAACAAAAGGAATCAAACCCATCAAGCAAGATACCTTTGTGGCACCTCGTCAAAAGAGCGGTCAAAAAAAATCTCATTTACGTGATATTCGAGAAAAAGAGGATACGCTTTTCTATTTTTCCGATGAATATGAACCTTTGCTAAATGAACATGATGGTGTTATCAAATATTTACGCGAAGGGGAAGATAGCCATTTATTGAAACAACTTCGTCGTGGCGATTTTTCACCCGAATTATTTTTGGATTTACATGGTTTAACCCGTGAACAAGCCAAAATGGAATTGGCAGCACTGTTGTTAGCTTGTGAAGATGAGCATGTTTATTGCGCGAGCATCATGACTGGCTATGGTACGTTCACGTTGAAAAAACAAATTCCACGCTGGTTAGTTCAGCATCCTAAGGTGCGAGCGTTACACCAAGCTCCTAAAGAATGGGGTGGAGAAGCGGCGATACTTATTTTAGTGGATGTATAAATGAGAAGTGCGGTCGAAATTGACCGCACTTTTTTTACATTTTTTCGATTGTCTTAATGCCTAATAACTCTAAACCTTGTTTTAAAGTTTTCTCTGTAAGAGAAGCAAGTTTTAAACGGCTTAATTTTACGTTTTCATCTTCTGCATTTAAGATTGGGCAGTGTTCATAGAATGAGGAGAACACACCTGCTAATTCATATAAATAAGCACAGAGGACATGCGGTGTGCCTTCTTTGCCTACAGTTTGAACGGCTTCTTCAAATTGAAGCAATTTGATCGCTAATGCACGTTCTTTTTCATCAGAAAGCTGAATCTTAGCTTCTGCAAGTGCGGTTGGATTCACATCTGCTTTATTGAAGATAGAACGAATACGCGTGTAAGCATATTGCATATAAGGCGCAGTATTACCTTCAAAGCTAAGCATATTGTCCCAATCGAATACATAGTCAGTCGTGCGGTTTTTAGAAAGATCCGCATATTTCACCGAGCCAACACCCACTGCTTCAATAACCGCAGTTTTTTCTTCATTAGATAAATTGGTATTTTTCTCGTTAATTAATACCGTTGCACGCTCAATCGCTTCATCTAATAAATCCGCTAATTTTACGGTACCGCCAGTACGAGTTTTGAATGGTTTACCATCTTTACCCAACATCATACCGAAGTTTTTATGTTCAAGTGAGAAGCTGTCCGGTACATAACCCGCTTTGCGCGTAATTAACCAAGCTTGTTGCATATGTTGGCTTTGACGAGTATCAGAGAATACTAATGCACGATCCGCTTTTAAGGTTTCATAACGATATTTCGCTGCAGCAATGTCAGTAGTAGTATAAAGGAAACCGCCATCTTTCTTCTGAACGATAACGCCCATCGGTTCGCCTTCTTTATTCTTGAATTCATCAAGATAAACGACTAACGCCCCTTCATCTTCAACGGCTAAACCTTGTTTTTTCAGATCTTCAACGATAGCAGGTAACATTGGGTTATAAAGGCTTTCACCCATCACATCTTTTTCGGTTAATGTAACATTTAAGCGATCATAGTTTCGTTGGTTTTGTTGCATAGTGATATCAACTAATTTTTTCCACATCGTGCGGCAATATTCATCCCCACCTTGCAATTTCACTACATAGTTACGCGCTTTTTCAGCGAAAGCTTCATCTTCATCATAATGTTTTTTCGCTTCGCGATAGAATGCTTCAAGATCTTGAAGTTCCATTTCGCTTGCGTGTTCATTTTCCATTTTTTCAAGATAAGCAATAAGCATACCGAATTGGGTACCCCAGTCACCCACGTGGTTCGCACGAATAACGTTGTGACCTAAAAATTCAAGGGTACGAACAACGGCATCACCGATAATGGTAGAACGTAAGTGACCTACGTGCATTTCTTTCGCAACGTTTGGTGAAGAATAATCAATCACGATAGTTTGTTTTTCATTTGCACTTACACCAAGGTTTTGATCTTTTAATGCAGCAGAAACATTATTCGTTAACCAAGTAGGATTTAAGAAAATATTAATAAAACCTGGACCAGCAATTTCAGTTTTTTCAGCAACATCAGAAAGATCAGCATTATCTAAAACTTTTTGTGCAAATTCACGTGGATTTAATCCTAGTTTTTTAGCAGCAGCCATGATACCGTTTGCTTGGTAGTCGCCAAATTGTGGTTTACTAGATTGACGAATAAGCGCATCACATTGTTCATCTGCACCAGCGGCAATCATCGCTTGTTTAATTTTATCGGATAAAATAGATTGAATATTCACGGTTTTTCCTAATCTTGAAATTGAATAATGAAAATAATCGGCTATGATACCGTTGTTTATAGATTTCTCAAAGTAAGAGCAGGAGAAAATGTCAAATTTAATGGAAAAATCGACCGCACTTTATCAAGAATTGCCTTTATTTCAGGAAAAAATTCAGCAATTAGCTGCCGTTATGAAAGTGAATTTGAATGATTTCCAAATTGATCATTTAGCTTTAAGAGCAAATAGTGAAGAAAAAGCAAAAAATTGGCTGACAGAGTTATTAAAGTGCGGTAGAATTTTAAGCGATAATATCGTCAATGGGCGTCCTATCTATTTGATTGAATTAGATGAGCCAGTTGATTTCATTGGTCAGCCTGTCGATGTTATTGAATTACCGTTTCCTAAAAATAAACAATATCCCCAAGAAACTTGGGAACATATTGAAATTGTAATGCCGTTTTTATCTCATGAATCTGTTGAGGATTGGGTTAATCGGATTTGCAACACATTTTTATGGAAGGAACTAACTCAATTAACCATGAAGGTGAGCGAACCTAAGGTGGAAGGGGAGCAATTGCCCAATCCATCAATTGCAGTGAGTTTTGTTGATAAAACAGAAAATCATGTTTGCATAAAGGTTCATCCTTATACAATAAAGAAAATACTCGAGGTTTAGTGTAATGAAAAAAATTACCTTAGCATTAACTGTCTTATTAAGTTTAGGTTTATCAGCTTGTTCATCTCAATCACAAAAAGATGAAAGCGCTTATAAAGGTCAAGTTATCTTCACCGAATTACAAGGTGATGATGTAAAATTAACCGTTCGTAAAAACGACTGCTCATACAAACAAGAAGGTGAAACCGAAGTTATCGTTCACAAATACGATTCAACTTTAGTAACTGGTGCTTGTGTGAAAGTATCTGACAACGGTCAAGGCGTGAAAAACGTTTCTACTTGGTCTCCAAGAAACCCAATCTAATTCATTTTTAGAAGGTTAGTTTTATGAAAAAAGTAACAGTAGCATTAGCACTTATGATGTCTGTTGGTTTAACGGGTTGTGCAAACACCGATGTTTTTAGTGGTGATGTATACTCTGCAGATCAAGCAAAAGAAGCGCGTTCAATTAGTTATGGTACAATCGTATCTGTTCGCCCTGTTAAAATCCAAGCTGATAACAATGGTGTAATTGGTTCAGTTGGTGGTGGTGCTTTAGGTGGTATCGCTGGTAGTGCAATAGGTGGCGGTACAGGACAAGCCATTGCAGGTGTTATTGGTGCAATTGGTGGTGCCATTGCAGGTAGCAAAATTGAAGAGAAAATGAGCCAAGTTAATGGTGCAGAGCTTGTTATCAGAAAAGATAATAGAGAAGAGATCGTTGTGGTTCAAAAAGCGGATCCTAGCTTCAAAGCAGGTCGCCGTGTGAGAATCGTTGGTGGTTCATCATTAAATGTTTCTGTTATCAACTAATTTAAACAAGAACTAGAAAAAAGCGAGCCATTGGGTTCGCTTTTTTTTATGCTTAAAATCAAAAGAAAGTGCGGTTGTTTTTTGCTTGAAAGTCAAAAATATGATAAAACTATCAACCGTTATTTCACACCGACAATAGGAAGCAATATGTCAAATTTACAACAAATTATTGAAGCTGCATTTGAAAAACGTGCGGAAATTACCCCTAAAACAGTTGATGCACAAACTCGTGCAGCAATCGAAGAAGTGATCGAAGGATTAGATAGCGGTAAATACCGTGTTGCAGAAAAAATTGATGGTGAATGGGTTACTCACCAATGGTTGAAAAAAGCAGTATTATTATCTTTCCGTATCAACGATAACCAAATCATTGATGGCGCAGAAACCAAATACTATGACAAAGTGGCATTGAAATTTGCTGACTATACGGAAGAGCGTTTTGCTCAAGAAGGTTTCCGTGTCGTACCTTCTGCAACGGTACGTAAAGGTGCATACATTTCTAAAAACTGTGTATTGATGCCATCTTATGTAAATATCGGTGCATATGTGGGTGAAGGTACTATGGTTGATACATGGGCAACGGTTGGTTCATGTGCGCAAATTGGTAAAAATGTACACTTATCTGGTGGTGTAGGTATCGGTGGTGTATTAGAGCCATTACAAGCAAACCCAACCATTATTGGTGATAACTGTTTTATCGGTGCACGTTCTGAAGTCGTTGAAGGCGTGATTGTTGAAGATGGTTGTGTGATCTCTATGGGCGTATTCATCGGTCAATCAACTAAAATCTATGATCGTGAAACAGGTGAAGTATTCTATGGCCGTGTACCAGCTGGCTCAGTAGTGGTTTCTGGTAGTCTTCCATCAAAATGTGGTAAATACAGCTTATACTGTGCAGTGATCGTGAAAAAAGTTGATGCAAAAACTTTAGGTAAAGTTGGTATCAACGAATTATTACGTTCTATTGAAGAGTAATTAAAATACCATAAAAAATGACCGCACTTTATATGACAAAGTGCGGTCATTTTCTTTTTTAAATTAGAGAATTATTTTTTTCTTGCTAGCATTGTCGCAAATTTTAATTTAATGCGATTGCCGTTTTCATCGGTTTTATGTAATTCGCCCATATTTTCGTTGTATTCTAAGAATTCCCAATCTTTGTAGTATTCTTTTAATTCACCTTCAGAGAACGTAAATGAGAACGCTAATGGACAAGGTACCTCAGGTGTAGACATCGCTGCTACAATTAAGTTGTAACCACCTGGGTTGGTGTGTTCTTGCATATTCTTAATAATGGCTGGAATTCGCTCACGATTTAAGAACATAAATACCACGGTTGATACAATAAAGTCGTAGTTTTCTTGAATATTGGCGGTATTAATATCATAAACTGCAGTCTTGATATTCAAGTTTTCTTTATCTTTAGTTTCGTTCAAGAAGGCAATGCTGTTTTCGTTATGATCCCAAGAGGTCACATCATAGCCTTTTAAACTTAAATAAAGGGAGTTACGACCTTGTCCACAGCCTAAATCTAACACTTTACAAGGTTTAATAATTTTAGCCGCATCAACTACATCACCATGCGTTGCAGTCATATTATATTTTTTGCTGAAGTAATCCTCTTTTTTGCAATAGAAGCCAAGCGTACATTCTAAGTCATCAGAAAGTGCTTCAACTCGATGCCAGGCTTGTGGCTCAACAAATGGAATATCACTTTCTGGCGTGAAAATATGTTCAGCAATGACATCGCCATTTTCAGTTAGCTCATAAAACTTAAGTTTACCTTTTAGCACTGTAAGTTTGCCCCAAGTTCCCACTTTAGTATTGTGTTTTTCTTGGAACATTTTAGGTAATTTATCTTTTGTCCAAACTGGCATTTGTTTATAGCAGATAAGTTCGTTTGTCATAATGAATTCCTTTTAATTTGTATGATAAATAGCTGATTGATATGGTAGGGTATTTGGTTCTGTTTGGCAATAAAAAGGCGACCGAAGTCGCCTAAATATTAAATTATTTTACTTGCATACCAGCAGCGACACCGCTATCAGCTGAAAGTAAGAATAAATCACTTCCGCCAGTACCAGCAGAAAGAATCATCCCTTCTGATACGCCGAATTTCATTTTACGTGGTGCAAGGTTTGCAACCACAATAACAAAACGACCTTCCAATTCTTCAGGTTTGTTGTAAGCCGCTTTAATGCCAGAGAACACTTGGCGAGTATGGTCACCTAAATCTAATTCAAAACGTAAGAGTTTATTAGATTCTGGTACCGCTTCGCATTTCAGTACTTTTGCTACACGCATATCAATTTTAGCAAAATCATCAATGGTAATGGTATCAGCAATAGGTTCGACATTTGAAAGTGCGGTCGGTTTTGCCGCTGTTTTTTCTGTTGTTTTGTTTGCTTCAGCGAAAAGAGCTTTAGTTTCTTCTATAACAGCATCAATTTGTTTTTTCTCTAAACGCGAGAAAAGCGCTTTAAATGGAGTAAGTTGATGACCTAATAGTGGCTGTGCAATATTATCCCATGTTAGTTCTGTTTGTAAGAACGCTTCTGCACGTTCAGCCAATTTTGGAAGAACCGGTTTTAAGTAAGACATTAATACACGGAAAAGCTCGATACCCATTGAGCAAACTGCTTGCAATTCAGCTTCTTTGCCTTCTTCTTTTGCAATCACCCAAGGTGCTTTTTCATCAATGTATTTATTCGCCTTATCGGTTAATGCCATGATTTCACGAATCGCCTTGTTGTATTCACGAGCTTCATAATAAGAAGCGATTTGTTCAGCTTGTGCAGTAAATTCAGCAAAAAGTGCTTCGTCTTCTAATTTATCTGCTAATCTGCCTTCAAAACGTTTAGCGATAAATCCAGCATTACGAGAAGCTAAATTGACTAATTTATTAACAATATCCGTATTGACACGTTGAACGAAATCTTCCAAGTTGAAATCAAGATCTTCGATGCGATCGTTTAATTTTGCCGCATAGTAATAACGCAAACATTCCGGATCAATGTGATTTAAATAGGTGCTGGCTTGGATAAATGTACCACGTGATTTTGACATTTTGGCGCCATCTACGGTGACATAACCGTGAGCAAACACATTGGTTGGTTTGCGATATTCGCTCCCTTCTAACATTGCTGGCCAGAATAGACTGTGGAAATATACGATATCTTTACCGATAAAGTGATAAAGTTCTGTATCGCTGTTTTCTCCCCAGAATTCATTAAAATCAATGCCTTCACGATCGCAGAGATTTTTGAAAGAAGCTATGTAGCCAATTGGCGCATCCAACCAAACATAGAAGAATTTATCTTTAGTTCCTGGGATTTCAAAACCAAAATAAGGTGCATCACGAGAGATATCCCATTGTTGTAAGCCACTTTCAAACCATTCTTGCATTTTGTTTGCAATTTCAGGTTGCAGTGAACCAGAGCGAGTCCATTCTTTTAACATACCTTCAAAAGCAGGTAAGTCAAAGAAGAAGTGTTCAGATTCTTTGATGATTGGTGTTGCACCCGACACAGCAGAACGTGGATTAATTAAATCCATTGGGCTATAAGTGGAAGCACAAACTTCACAGTTATCGCCGTATTGATCCTCTGCTTTACATTTTGGGCAAGTCCCTTTGACGAAACGATCGGGTAAGAACATATTCTTTTCAGGATCGAATAACTGAGAAATGACTTTCGTTTTAATGAAACCTTTGGCTTTTAATTTATTATAAATGTCAGCGGTGATTTGTTTATTTTCTTCACTGTGAGTAGAGTGATAGTTATCAAAACTGATATTAAAACCTGCAAAATCACGCACGTGATCAGCTTTTGCTTTTGCGATTAGTTCTTCTGGTGTAATACCTAATTTATCGGCATTAAGCATAATTGGTGTGCCGTGCGCATCATCAGCACAGACAAAATGAATTTTATTGCCACGCATACGCTGGAAACGCACCCAAATATCCGCTTGAATATGTTCTAACATATGGCCTAAATGAATGGCCCCATTTGCATAAGGTAATGCGCAAGTGACTAAAATTTTACGAGGTTGAGTTGTCATTATTTTTCTCTTATTCTTTTGTAAAAATTGCGAGTATGTTACCCGATTAGTGTGATTTTTTCTAGTTTAGTTATACTTTTAGCTTAACATTTGAGGTGTAAAAGGGGTAGAATATCCCTGACAAATTTACTCTACTACCTACTAATATTAAAGGAATATTATGGCAACTGCTTTTTCTGAAAATTTAACGGCAGAACAACAATCTCAAGTTCTGCAGCTTTTCCAACAATTTCAACACCCAACGTTACAAAAAGACTTAATCGAATTAAAGACTTTGAAGAAAGTTGAAAAAGGCGGTGACGTATTACGTATTGAATTACAATTGCCTTTTGCATGGAATACTGGCGTGGAGCAAGTGAAACAACAGCTTTCAGATGCATTATTAAAAGCAACCGATAGCAAAGAAATCAAATGGGTGGTGAATTATCAAATCGCAACCTTAAAACGTGCAAATAATCAACCTGCTGTAAAAGGCGTGAAAAACATTATTGCCGTCACTTCAGGCAAAGGTGGGGTAGGAAAATCGTCCGTTTCAGTAAACCTAGCACTTGCTTTACAAGCTCAAGGTGCTCGCGTGGGGATTTTAGATGCGGATATTTATGGTCCATCTGTTCCGCATATGTTAGGCGCCCCACATCAACGCCCAACTTCACCAGATAACCAACATATTACCCCGATTAAAGCACATGGTTTATCTGCAAACTCAATCGGTTTCTTAATGGATGAAGATAATGCGACCATTTGGCGTGGTCCAATGGCAAGTAGTGCATTAAGTCAGCTTTTAAATGAAACCTTATGGGATAGCTTAGATTACTTAGTGATCGATATGCCACCGGGTACGGGTGATATCCAATTAACGCTTTCACAACAAATTCCTGTAACTGGGGCAGTTGTGGTTACAACACCACAAGACATCGCGTTATTAGATGCGGTGAAAGGTGTATCGATGTTTGAACGTGTATCTGTGCCAGTATTAGGTATTGTGGAAAATATGTCTATGCATATTTGCAGCAATTGCGGCCATCACGAAGCGATTTTCGGCACGGGTGGTGCAGAAAAAATGGCACAAAAATACAATGTGAAAGTATTAGGCCAGTTACCGTTGAATATTCAAGTTCGTCAAGATTTGGATGCAGGTAAACCAACTGTGGTTGCTGCACCAGATAGTGAAATTGCGAAATCTTTCTTAGATTTAGCAGAGAAAGTGTCAACTGAGCTTTACTGGCAAGGTTCTGTGATTCCAAGCGAGATTTTATTCCGCGAAGTGAAATAATCACAAAAACATCATAAAAATTAACCGCACTTTAGGTCATCCAAAGTGCGGTTATTTTTTTGGCTAAATTGGCTTATTTTAAATGCTCCGCATCATTTATTTTCTCAACGCGAAAACCGTTCTCATCGTCATAATGTACAACACTAATTGATGTATTAATAAGCGATACTGATTTATCTTCATCACGGTGATTTTGCCAGGTTGCACCGTTTAATAAGGCAAGCAATAAACGCAAGGTATGGCCATGCGACACAATAAGAATATTACCATGATCGTGGATCTTAATAATATCGTGCAATGCTTTCATGGTACGTTCGCCCAATTGTTCAAACGTTTCTCCACCGTTTACTTGAGCTTTGTAATTGGCGGGATCTTTAATAAGTTGTTTAAATTCTGGGAGTTCTCTTAACGTATCGACAACTTTGCCTTCCCAAGAACCAAAATACTGTTCATTTAAACCTTGGTGATGGAAAAGGGGAATATCACGTTCACCAATAATATGAGAGGCAGTTGCGATAGTACGTTTTAATACGCTGGAATAAGCAGCAATGAAAGGAATATGATTAAGTGCCACACCTGTTTTTTTCGCACCATTAATGCCTTCTTCAGTCAAAGGGGAATCGCCATGACCTTGCATTAAACCTTCCGTATTCCAAACGGTTTTACCGTGGCGAATGAAATAAAAAGTCAGTTGTTTTTTCATTTTTCATGTCCATAAAAAAGATTAAGGAAGCCGAAACTTCCTTAATCATGATTTTAACGAGAGTAATAACCGGCCATTGAACTATATACGGCATTTTCTGCTTGAATGATGTTGTATTTCGCATTCAAGATAGAAAGTTGAGAGCTTTTCTCTGTGTTTGCCGCTGCAAGCCATTCACGTAATTCAGATACACCAGCATTGTAACGATCACGATAGTATTTGGTGATACGTTGGTTGTAGCTGTGTGTTTTTTGCAAGTTAGCAAAAGCACTTTGTGCTTGTGTATAGGCAAAGTAGTTGGTATCTACATCATTCAAGGCTTTAGTAATGCTTTGCTCATAGTTTAAACGTGCGGTTTCATAATCTGCTTCAGAGATTTTCACGTTCCATTTTACGGTATTCCAGTTGAGGAATGGTAGGCTAATTCCGATTAAACCTGTACCAACAGGATTGTGTAATGCGTTACCGACCTTAGTGCCACTTGATGTTAAGCTGCCACCTAAAGTCACTTCAGGGAACCAACCTTTTTCAGTTGCTTTTGCATTTTTGAATGCACTGCTTAAGCGATATTGATAGCCTTTTACATCAGGACGGTTTGCAATCACAGAAACAGGTACGTTTAAATTTACGCCCACATTTTTTACATTAAGAATGTGTGGGAAGTTGATATTTAATGCTTCTTCCGGTTTTAAGTTCAGTAAGTTACGTAAAGTTTGTTCTGCAGTTTTACGTTGTGTTTGATAGTTGATCAAGTTGTTACGTGCGTTCAATACCGCTTGTTGTGCTTGATCTACACTTGCGCTGTCCGCAACACCTTGTGATAAACGGCGTTGCATAATGCTGCTAATATCGTTGTAGTATTTAATGCTTTCTTGCGTGGTGCTGATCGCATCATTCAAGTAGGCAATTTGATAATAGGTTGTCACAACAGAGTTGATGAGTGAAAGTTTCGTTGCTTCTAAATCTTCAGCCGTTGCTTTGTGTGACCATTCTGCGGCATCTGCTGTATCCGCTAAACGTTGCCATAGATCTAACGTATAACTCACATTTAATGCACCTTGATGGCTTACTGCTGAGCTGCCACCTGTTTTTACATTTTTACTTGCAGAAGATTGGGTTGAACCACTAAATGCAGGAATTAAATTTGCACCTGCAAGGTTTGCATTATATAGAGCGCGGTTTACGGCGACAGACGCTTTGGCTAAATCTTTGTTATTAACTAATGCTTGTTCTACCACACGATTTAATTGTGAATCATTGTAAAGCGCCCACCAGTTTTCTTTTACATTAAATTGTTTGGTGATTTCCGCATAATTTTGGTAATCCTGCTGGCTCGCTTTATAAGAATCGCCGATGTTAGCACAACCTGCTAGAGCAGTTGCCATCGCGATTGCTAAGGTTAGTTTTTTCATTTTTAACATGGATTTTTCCTTTCTTTTTAATTAAAGTGCGGTCAAAAATTAGTAAGAATTTTAACCGCTCTTTTGTGTTTTACAAAATTTCTTTATTCTCTCGCAAGGGCTGTAATTGGATCTAATTGTGCCGCACGTTTTGCCGGCATATAACCGAAGATCACACCAATTAGGGTAGAGAAGACCACTGCGGCAACAATTGAGCCAGTTGAGAATGCCATCGTAAAGTCCGTCATAAATACGTTAAATAGCAGACCGATTAAGCCCGAAAGCAGAATGCCCGTCACGCCGCCAATTAAACAAATCAACACGGCTTCAATTAAAAATTGTTGCAGAATGTTAAATTGTCTCGCGCCAATAGCCATGCGCACACCAATCTCTTTAGTTCGCTCTGTCACAGAAACCAACATGATATTCATTACACCAATACCACCAACGATTAATGAAATAAAGGCGATAGAGGAAATGAGCAATTTCATCGTGCCGGTTGTGCTTTTAATGGTTTGTTTAATCGTATCGCTATTCATGATGAAGAAATCTTTTTTACCATGACGCATAGTGAGCAATTCAGTAATTCCTTTTTCAGCGACAGTCGTATTCACGGAATCATCTACTTTTACGGTAATCGAACCAATTTTTTTGCTGCCCGAAATACGATTCATCACGGTAGTGTAAGGGGCATAGAGATTAAGTGAACTGCTTGCTCCGCCCATTTGTTTATCAGATACCACGCCAATGATACGTAGTGGACGTTTATTAAACATCACGATTTTGCCGATAGGATTTTCATCAGGGAAAATCGACTTTTTCGCACTTTCATCGATTAAGGCTACTTGATTGTTATCAGCAACATCTTGAGCTGAAAATAAATTGCCTGATTTTAGTTTTAATCCATCTACATCAAAATATTGCTCGCCTACACCTTTTAAACTGGTTGAGGAGAAAGTCTGGTTACCATAAATTAATGTGCCACTTGATGAGCTATTCGGCGTGACACTTTGTACATAGCTTTGTTGATTTAGGGCAGTAGCATCATTAATCGTAAGATTTTGCATCTGTTCAGCACGACGATCACCAAAGCCTGTACCATTAAAAATCGTTATGGTGCTCGTCCCAATTCCTCGAATATTTTCTAAGATTTTTTGCTGTGAACCATTTCCCAATGCTACGACGGAAACCACGGAGGTAATCCCGATAATAATCCCGAGCATGGTTAAAAGAGAACGCATTTTGTGGGTAATAATGGCACTCACAGACATACGAAAAGCTTCGACAAATTGATCTTTGCTGAACCCAAAGTGCGGTTTAGATTTGGTTGGATTTTCGACCGCACTTTTTACCGCTTCTTTTTGCGTATCGCCAATGATTTCGCCATCTTTAATTTCAATCACGCGATTCGCACTGGCGGCAATTTCTCGGTCGTGGGTTACCATAATAATAGTGTGGCCTTCTGTGTGTAATTGACGCAGAATTTCCATCACATTTTGACCGCTTTGTGAATCCAATGCACCAGTGGGTTCATCGGCTAAAATAATTTCACCGCCGTTCATCAACGCACGGGCAATACTTACGCGTTGTTGCTGACCACCAGAAAGTTGGCTTGGTTTATTTTGCCATTTATCGCCTAAACCTAATTTTTCTAAAAGTTGTTTTGCTCGAGAAAGACGTTTTTCTTGCGACATTCCCGCATAAATTGCAGGTAAGGCGACGTTTTCTGCTGCGGTCAAGCTCGACAATAAGTTATAGCGTTGGAAAATAAAGCCGAATTTTTGGCTACGTAAATCTGACAGCTGATCTTTGCTTAATTCAATGGTTTCTTTGCCATTGATTTTGTAAGAGCCACTGGTTGCCGTATCCAAGCATCCGATGATATTCATCAAGGTCGATTTACCGGAACCCGATTGCCCAATAATCGCGACGAAATCGCCTTTTTCTATATTTAAAGAGACATTCTTTAAAATATGAACACGATTTTCGCCTTCACCGAAGTAACGGTTGAGATCCTTAATTTCAATAATATTCATTAATTTTCTACCGCACTTTTAGAACATTCTTGGACCACGAGGCATAGAGCCAACTTGTTCACCATTCGCAACTTGCGACACAATGACTTTTTCACCTTCGTTTAAACCCGATTTGATTTCAGTTTTGAAATCATTTTGAACACCGATTTCAACTTCACGCGGTTCAGGTTGATTTTTATCATTCAATACATTTACAAAGCTTTTGCCATCACGTTTTTGAATAGCCATATTGGAAACTAATAACACATCTTTCGCGTTGGCAATTTTGATATTGTTTTCTGTCGTCATCCCAATACGTAAAGTACGATCAGGGTTATCAATCAAAACATTGGCGTAATAGTAGATCGCGCTGGTTGTTGAGCTACTACTTGAAGTTGTCGAAGATGATGTTGAAGAACTATCACTAGTCGTGGTATTGGCTGGATCAACAGAATCAATGACGGAGTGATACACAGTTTGGCTATCCGATAAAATAGTAAAGCTCACTTCTTGACCTGCTTTAACTTTGGTAATGTCGCCTTCTGAAATTTCAGGTTTAATTTTCATTTTGCTTAAATCGGCAATGGTCACAATTGTTGGCGTCGTTTGGTTGGCATTAACAGTTTGACCTTCTGAAACAGGCACAGAAATAACGGTACCGTCCATTGGGGCGGTGATTTTGGTGTAGCCCACATTGGTTTCTGCGGTATTCACTTCAATTTCAGCTTGTTTGATATTGGCTTCAACTGCTTCCACTTCAGCTTTAGCATTATCAAGGGTGCTTTTTGCGGTATTCACACTATCCAAAGATGTCGCTTTTTGCGTATAAAGTTTTGATAAGCGGTTATAGCTTGAAAGGGCAACATCATAAGCGGTTTTCTTTGCTTTTAATTGTGCTTGATAGCTAACCAATGCCGCCTTTTTGGTATTTAAGGTATTAATTTGGGTTGTAGAATCAATATCTGCGATCATTTCGCCTTTCTTGATTTCTTGCCCTAACTTGACATAGAGTTTGGTTATTTTGCCCGAAGCTTGGGCGCCGACATCGACTTCATTCACGCTTTCAACTGAACCAGAAGCGACAACGGTTTTTTCCACATTGCCACGTGTAACCGATTCAGTCAGATAAGTCGTTTCTTGTTTGCTATTGCTAGAGAAAAAATAATAAGCTGCACCGGCAGCGACGAGTAATCCGAGTAAAATAAAAAAGCGTTTTTTCATAAAGACTTTATCATCCTAAATAAAAAAAATGAACGTTTGTTCAGTAGAAGTGTATTCTAAAGGTAAACTTTTCAGTTTGCACGAAAAATCTTCAAATTAGACCTGAAAATCCTAAAAAATTCAGTGTTAATTCGATGAAAGTGCGGTTAGTTTTGGGATCAAATTCACAACGCCTGACTTTTCGTATAGAATGAGGAAATTATTTTCAATTTATTGAGAAATTTATGAGCAATACAGAACACACTCTAGAAAATGCGGAAAATACCCGCACACACAATTTCATTACTCAAATTATTGATGAAGATTTAGCTTCGGGTAAACATAAAAGCGTTCATACCCGTTTCCCGCCTGAGCCGAACGGCTATTTACATATCGGTCATGCGAAATCGATTTGTTTAAACTTTGGCTTAGCAAAAGAATATCAAGGCTTATGTAACCTACGTTTTGATGATACTAACCCCGTAAAAGAAGACGTGGAATATGTAGATTCCATCAAAGCTGACGTGGAATGGTTAGGTTTCAAATGGGAAGGCGAACCGCGTTATGCATCTGATTACTTCGATGCGCTTTATGGCTATGCCATTGAGTTAATCGAAAAAGGTTTAGCGTATGTGGATGAACTTTCTCCAGATGAAATGCGTGAGTATCGTGGTACTTTAACCGAGCCGGGCAAAAACAGTCCATATCGTGATCGCAGCGTAGAAGAAAACTTAGCGTTATTCGAGAGAATGAAAAATGGCGAATTTGCTGAAGGTACATTAAGTCTTCGTGCAAAAATCGACATGGCTTCACCATTTATGGTCATGCGTGACCCTGTGCTTTATCGTATTAAATTTGCGAGCCATCACCAAACCGGTGACAAATGGTGCATTTACCCAATGTACGATTTTACTCACTGTATCTCTGATGCGATTGAGCGTATTACACACTCTTTATGTACATTAGAGTTCCAAGATAACCGTCGTTTATATGACTGGGTGTTGGAAAATATTAGTATTGAACGTCCATTACCGCATCAATACGAATTTTCACGTTTGAATTTAGAAGGCACGTTAACATCTAAACGTAAATTATTGAAATTAGTGAATGATGGTATTGTTGATGGGTGGAACGATCCACGTATGCCGACGATTTCTGGTTTACGTCGTCGTGGTTATACACCAGCTTCATTACGTGAATTCTGCCGTCGTATCGGTGTGACGAAACAAGATAACGTCGTAGAGTATTCTGCACTTGAAGCTTGCATTCGTGAAGATTTAAACGAAAACGCACCACGTGCAATGGCGGTGATTGATCCTGTTCGCGTAGTGATTGAAAACTTTGAAGGCGAAGAAACCTTAACTGCGCCAAATCACCCAAATCGTCCAGAATTAGGTGAGCGTCAATTACCGTTTACGAAAGAACTTTATATTGATCGCGCAGACTTCCGTGAAGAAGCAAACAAACAATATAAACGTCTAGTATTAGGTAAAGAAGTGCGTTTACGTAACGCTTACGTGATTAAAGCTGAACGTGTCGAAAAAGATACAAATGGTGAAATCACCACGATTTTCTGTACTTACGATCCTGAAACTTTAGGTAAAAATCCGGCTGATGGTCGTAAAGTGAAAGGGGTAATTCACTGGGTATCTGCAGAGCATAATCATCCAGCTGAGTTCCGTTTATATGAACGCCTCTTCACCGTACCAAACCCAGGTGCAGCAGAAGAGATCGAAAGCGTGTTAAATCCAACCTCTTTAGTGGTAAAACACGGTTTTGTAGAACAAAGCCTCGCAAATGCGGAACCAGAAAAAGGTTACCAATTTGAACGCGAAGGTTATTTCTGTGCGGATAACAAAGATAGCCGCCCAGAGCACTTAGTGTTTAACTTAACCGTAAGCTTAAAAGAAGGCTTCTAATTCTAAACAACAAAGTGCGGTCAAAAATCACGTAAATTTTGACCGCACTTTTTTATTGGTTTCACTATGCAATTTGAATCTTATTTTTGGCAAAAAAAATCGCTCCTTGAAATGACGGAACCCGAATGGGAAGCTTTATGTGATGGCTGCGGAAAATGCTGTTATCGAAAATACATTCAAGGGCGGGGCAAGCGTGAAAAACTCTACTATACGCGAATTGCTTGCAATCTCTTAGATGTGGAAACAGGGAAGTGTCGTAATTATCCTGAGCGTTTTAAAATCGAAAGTGATTGCACCAAATTAACCAAAAAGAATTTGCCTGATTTTGGATGGTTGCCGAATACCTGTGCTTATCGCTTATTGTATGAGGGGAAGCCTTTGCCTGAATGGCATCCCTTAATCAGTGGAGATCCTAATTCAGTGAAAAATGCAGGCATTTTAATTCAAGATGGCGTACATGAAGAAGATGTCATTGATTGGTTTGAATTTGTCATTGAAACTGAATAATTTAAATTTCGTTGTTTTTTTATTCTCTTTAAACTTTGTTTTTTGATTTAGGTCACAATTTGCAAGATTGGCAATTGTATTTCAATTGTGCTTACTTATAATACTTATTAAGTATTATATAGATGTATCATTCGTTGTATGCAAATGTCCTTATCACTTAAACAATCTGCTGAAAAACTTGGCATTTCGTTTTCCCATTATGATATTAATGGGCATTTGATTGATGCATCGCCAACCAGTATTGATTATTTTATTGAGCAGTTGCAATTTCCGCCTAATATTGGACAAAATCAGCCGTTCCAAGATGTAATATGTGCCTTTGAAAACGAACCCATTCATGATGATTTAATCGCGTTTTCTTCTCCTCCTGATGCTTCTTTGCGTTATCAATTGCTCGACGAGCAAAACCAAATTCAGTTTGAAAAAACAATTCCATATTCAACCGCACTTTTATTGCCTGCTTTGTCTTTTATCTATTATTGTTTAATGCTTTTTGTCGCTCAACAGACGAGAAAATACTATCGTTTGTAAATTAATTAAGCTTGAAAGCATAAAGGAGTATGTCATGACGAAATTAGTCGCCCAATCAGTAATTAATTCATTTTTTGATGGCAAACAGGCCGATCCTTTTGCAGTATTAGGCATGCATGAAACTCATAATGGTATTGAGATTCGTGCTTTATTACCGGATGCAGATAAAGTCGAAGTGATTGATAAAGAAAGTCAATCTATCGTTGTCGTACTGAAAAAAGTGGATGATCGCGGATTTTTTACTGCGATTGTGCCGGAGATTCGTCATTTCTTTGTCTACCAATTAAAAGTGTATTGGGGCGCAGAAGCCCAAATTATTGAAGATCCATACCACTTCCATCCAATGATTAATGACTTGGATCAATGGTTGTTAGCGGAAGGTTCGTTATTGCGCCCTTATGAAGTATTAGGTGCACATTTTACTGAATGTGACAGTGTACCAGGTGTAAATTTCCGTGTATGGGCGCCAAATGCTAAGCGCGTTTCGTTGGTCGGTGATTTTAACTATTGGGACGGTCGTCGTCATCCAATGCGTTTCCATCCGGCAAGTGGGGTATGGGAGTTATTCTTACCCAAAGCTAGTCTTGGTCAACGCTATAAATTTGAATTAATTGATTACAACGGCAACCTTCGTTTAAAAGCTGACCCTTATGCATTCAGATCGGAATTACGTCCAGATACTGCATCAGAAATCAGCATGTTGCCGGGTGTGGTCGAAATGACGGAGCAACGTCGTAAAGCGAACCAACGCAACCAACCCATTTCGATTTACGAAGTACATTTGGGATCATGGCGTCGTAATTTAGAGAATAATTTCTGGCTTGATTATGACCAAATTGCTGATGAGCTTATTCCTTATGTTAAACATATGGGCTTTACGCATATTGAGTTTTTGCCACTCTCCGAATTTCCATTCGATGGCTCTTGGGGGTATCAACCGATAGGGCTGTATTCACCAACTAGCCGTTTTGGTACACCAGAAGGCTTTAAACGTTTAGTCGAAAAAGCCCACAAAGCAGGCATTAATGTGATTTTAGACTGGGTACCGGGTCATTTCCCTAGTGATACACATGGCTTAGTCGCATTTGATGGTACAGCCTTATATGAACATGCTGACCCACGTGAAGGCTATCATCAAGACTGGAATACCTTAATTTATAACTATGGTCGTAATGAAGTGAGAAACTTCTTATCCAGTAATGCATTGTATTGGCTTGAACGATTTGGTGTAGATGGTATCCGTGTAGATGCGGTCGCATCAATGATTTACCGCGATTACAGCCGTGCTGAAGGCGAATGGATTCCGAATCAATATGGCGGTCGTGAAAACTTAGAAGCCATTGAATTCTTAAAACATACCAACTGGAAAATCCATTCTGAGGTGTCCGGTGCTATTTCGATTGCGGAAGAGTCCACTTCTTTTGGTGGCGTAACCCATCCAACAGAAAACGGTGGTCTTGGATTTAATTTTAAATGGAACATGGGCTGGATGAATGACACCCTAAGTTATATGAAACTCGATCCAGTTTATCGTCGTTATCATCACGACAAAATGACCTTCGGGATGATTTATCAATACAGCGAAAACTTTGTATTGCCACTTTCTCACGATGAAGTTGTACATGGCAAATGTTCGTTACTTGGCAAAATGCCGGGCGATGCATGGCAAAAATTCGCTAACTTGCGTGCTTACTACGGTTATATGTGGGGCTATCCAGGCAAGAAATTATTATTCATGGGCAATGAATTTGCTCAAGGTCGCGAATGGAATTATGAAGAAAGTTTGGATTGGTTCTTGCTTGACGAAAACCATGGTGGCCTATGGCATAAAGGTGTATTGCAATTAGTCAAAGATTTGAATGGAATTTATCAAAAAAATGCACCGCTCTTTGAGTTAGATGGTGAACCGGAAGGCTTTGATTGGTTAGTGGTAGATGATGCGGAGAATTCAGTCTTTGCTTTTGAACGTAAAAGCAGTGATGGTGAACGCATTATCGTGATCAGTAACTTCACTCCGGTGCCACGCGAAGGCTACCGTATCGGTGTAAATGTAGCGGGTGAATACGAAGAAATTTTGAATACTGACTCAATGTATTATCAAGGTTCAAACGTAGGTAATTTCGGCTTGGTAGAAAGCGAAGAAATTGCAAGTCACGGACGTGATAATTCGATTAGCGTGACCATTCCGCCACTCGCAACGATCTATTTAAAATATAAAGCATAACAATAGCGAAAAACACAATGTTTAGTATTTATAACAATGGCAAACCTTCCCCAATGGGATATTCACAAACGCTGGAAAACGGCCTGAAAATTTCGAATTTTGCGCTGTTTTCTAGTGCGGCGGATGCTGTTGAACTTTGTTTGTTCCGTGATGGCAAAGAAAGCCGTTTTGCCATGAGCAGAACCGATGATATTTGGTATGTGGCAATCGAGGGCGTCGAGCTGAATGATGAGTATGCGTTCAGAATCACTGGTAAAAATGACCGCACTTTAGCTAATCCGCAAAAGTTAATGCTTGATCCTTATGCGAAAGCAGTAAGCCATAAACCAGATTTAAGTTCATCAGAAGCCCGTTCCATTTTCTTGTTAAATGACGGACGGGATAATGCAGCGGTTGCACCTAAAGGTCGCATTGTGGATGAGAGTTTTGATTGGTCAGGGGATTGTAAGCCGTCTATCCCTTGGGCTCAAACCATTGTGTATGAACTGAATGTTAAAGGATTTAGCCAATTAAATTCCCGTATTCCAGAAAATATTCGGGGTACTTATGCGGCGTTAGCACATCCTGAAAATATTGCGTATTTTAAATCATTGGGTATTACCAGCCTTGAATTGCTTCCAGTGAATTTCTTCATTGATGAACCACATTTGCAAGAAAAAGGATTACGTAATTATTGGGGCTATAACCCATTAGCCATGTTTGCTTTAGAACCAAGTTATGCCGCTGATCAAAAACAGCCTTTAAATGAGTTTAAGAGCATGGTCAAAGCCTTGCATCAAGCAGGCATAGAAGTGATTTTGGATGTGGTGTTTAACCACACGGCTGAATCCGAAAAAACATTCCCAACATTTTGTCAGCGAGGTATTGATGATAAAACCTATTACTGGCAAAACGAGCATGGTGATTACCTCAACTGGACGGGGTGCGGCAATATGCTCAATCTTGCTAACGACGTCATTCGCAAATGGGTATTAGATTGTTTACGTTACTGGGTAACAGAATGTCATGTGGATGGTTTCCGTTTTGATTTGGCCACTGTGCTTGGTCGTGAAACACCTGATTTCAATCCGGATGCACAATTGTTTGCAGAAATGGAACAGGATAACGTTCTACAACAAATTAAATTAATCGCAGAGCCTTGGGATATAGGGCATTACGGTTACCAAGTTGGTTATTTCCCAGCCTATTTTTCTCAATGGAATGATCGTTTCCGCGATGATATGTGTCGTTTTTGGTTATGGCAAAGTGGTGAAGTGGGTGCTTTTGCAGAACGTTTTGCTGGCTCGAGCGATATTTTTAAACGAGAAGGACGATTACCACATGGTAGCTTGAATTTTATTACTGCCCATGATGGTTTTACATTACGAGATTTAGTGAGCTATAACCATAAACACAATGACGCTAACGGCGAAGAGAACCGTGACGGACGAAATGAAAATTATAGCTACAATCATGGTATAGAAGGTTCTCAACTCGATTTAACTGATGAATGGCAAAGTGCGGTCGAAAAACGCCGTGTTTTATCGGAAAAAGGTCTATTAGGCTCGCTATTATTATCAAATGGTGTGCCGATGCTACTTGCTGGAGATGAGTTTGGTAACAGCCAATATGGCAATAACAATGCCTATTGCCAAGATAACGAAATTACGTGGTTAAAGTGGAATGATTTTAACCAAACCTTATTTGACTTTACTAAGGAAACCATTGCATTACGAAAAAAAATTCAAAGTTTGCAACAGGAGGCTTGGTGGTCGGATGAAAATGTCGAGTGGTTGAATACTGGGGGAAACCCGATGACCCTAGACGATTGGCATAATCGGGAAAGCAAAGCCCTACAAGTTATGTTAGACGGCAAATATCTTTTCTTAATTAATGCAAAAACTGAACCGCAATCTTTTTATTTGCCAAAGGGTAAATGGAAAAAGATTGCCGAAACTGAAAATAGCGTGATTCAACAATGTGATGTGAGCGGTATAGCATTTGAAGTGTTGGAACATATGGATGATAAAAACGATGGAGTTTGTTATGAAAAGTGATCTTAATAAATATGAATTAGTTAAAGATACTTTAGTGCTTATTTTGGCTGGTGGTCGTGGTTCTCGCTTACATGAATTAACCGATAAACGTGCTAAACCTGCGTTATATTTTGGTGGTAATCGTCGCATTATTGATTTTGCGCTTTCCAACTGTATTAACTCAGGCCTGAATCGCATCGGTGTTGTAACCCAGTATGCCGCTCACTCTTTATTACGCCATTTACAAACAGGTTGGTCATTCTTACCGCAAGAGCGTGGTGAATTCGTTGATATGTTACCTGCCCGTCAACAAATTGATGATTCTACGTGGTACCGTGGTACAGCGGATGCGGTGTATCAAAATATGGCGATTATCCGTAATCACTATCGTCCAAAATACATTTTGATTCTTGCCGGCGACCATATTTATAAACAAGATTACAGTGTCATGTTGATGGATCACGTGAGAAGTGGAGCAAAATGTACAGTAGGCTGTATTGAGGTACCTCGTTCTGAAGCGAGTGAATTTGGTGTCATGGCGGTAAACGAAAATCTTAAAGTGAAAGCCTTCGTTGAGAAACCAAAAGATCCACCAGCCATGGTGGGTAAACCAGATACGTCGCTAGCCTCTATGGGGATCTACGTGTTTGATGCTGAGTATCTCTATAAAATGCTTGATAGAGAAGTGAATACCCCTTGCACATCTCATGACTTTGGTAAAGATGTTTTGCCAAAATGCTTGGAAGAAGGCGTGCTTTATGCGCATCCATTCAGCCGTTCTTGTATGGGCCGAAACACTGAAGGTGAAATTTACTGGCGTGATGTGGGTACACTCGATAGTTTCTGGCAAGCGAATATCGATTTAGTTTCAGAGCATCCACAATTAGATATTTATGATCAAAGCTGGCCAATTCGTGGTAATCCAGTGCAGGCTTATCCATCTAAATTCTTCTATAAAAAAGCGAATGTCAAACCGGTAGATAACTCGCTTATCGGTGGTGGCTGTGTGATTACAGATGCATCTATTAGTAATTCAGTGTTGTTTGATAGAGTCAAAATTGATGAAGATTCTTCTGTGGATCACTGTGTCGTGTTACCGCAAGTACAAATTGGTAAAAATTGTACATTAAAAGATTGTATTATTGATCGCCATTGTATTATTCCAGATGGTATGGAAATCGGTGTGGATAAAGCCCTTGACAGTAAACGCTTCCGTGTGAGTTCTACCGGTAAAGTCGTACTTGTAACCTCAACAATGTTGAAAAAATTGCAAGGTGAAGAAGTCACTAACGAAGAACATTTGGATTAAAGTGCGGTCAATTTTGACAGTATTTTAAGTGAAGTAAAAAGATTGTGCTGTTATCAATGACAGCACAATTTTAAGTATAAAAGGAAAATTATGAGAGTTTTACATGTTTGCTCGGAGCTGTATCCCTTACTCAAAACTGGCGGACTCGCTGATGTTTTAGGGGCATTACCTTTTGCACAAAAAGAAATTGGTATCGATACACGTATTTTATTGCCGGCTTATCCAAAAATTTCTGCAGGCATTGAGAATACGCATGTCGTCACAGAATTTGATAATTTTGCAGGTCATGTTGTATTGCGTTATGGCGAATACAATGGCGTGGGGATTTATCTGATTGATGCACCACATCTCTATTGGCGAGAAGGAAATCCTTATCATGATACCGATTACAACGATTATGCCGATAACTATAAGCGTTTTGCGTTATTAGGTTGGGTGGGGGCAGAGCTTGCGACAGGCTTAGATAGTTGGTGGCGAGCTGAAGTGGTTCATGCCCATGATTGGCATGCGGGCTTAGCCGCCGCTTATCTCTTCAATAAAGGTCGTCCTGCAAAATCAGTATTTACGATTCATAACCTGGCATATCAAGGACAATTTGCCCACCGTCATTTACATGAAATTGGATTGCCAGAAGGGATGTTCCATGTTGATGGTTTAGAGTTATTTGGCCAAATTTCATATTTGAAAGCAGGTCTCTATTATTCTGATATGGTGACAGCAGTGAGTCCAACTTATGCGAAAGAAATCACTACACCAGACTTTGCTTATGGCTTGCAAGGCTTATTAACAGGCCTACGTGAAGCAGGTAAGTTGGTGGGGATTTTAAATGGCGTGGATCAAGAAATTTGGCATCCAAGTTGTGATGCGTATATTCAGCATCATTACAAATTGAAATCCATCGCAGGCAAGAAGAAAAATAAAGCGGATTTACAAGCTTATTTCAATTTGCCACAACAACCTGATGCACTCTTATTTGTGATGGTGACTCGCTTAACCGAACAAAAAGGCGTAGATTTACTGATTGCCACAGCGGATGAAATTGTTAAACGAGGTGGCCAACTAACTATTCTCGGTTCTGGTGCAAAACATTTGGAAGAGGGGATTTGCCAATTAGCACAACGTTACCCAGAAAATATTGCAGTAAAAATTGGTTATGACGAAGCGCTCTCACATTTAATGGTTGCGGGTGGTGATGTAATTTTAGTACCAAGCCGTTTTGAACCTTGTGGATTAACTCAACTATATGGTTTGCAATATGGCACATTGCCACTTGTTCGTGCGACGGGAGGATTAGCGGATACCGTGACCAACAGTACAAGTGAAACCATTAAAGAGCGTACTGCAACGGGGTTTGTATTCCAAAAAGCCGAAGCAGATGATTTACGAAGTGCTATCCAGCATGCTTTTGTCTTGTGGCAAAAACAACGAGTTTGGGCGATGGTTCGTAATAATGCCATGGCTCAGGACTTTAGTTGGAAAAATGCCGCCGCTCAATATGAGCAGCTCTATTTAGGCATTTTGGACTCATAATTAAATGGATTGACTCCCTCTTCAAAATAATCGCCTTTGAAGGAGGAGTTTTTGTTGTTTTTTTCGTAAAAAAGCTTAAAATTTGCGCGATTTTTTTATTGAGGTTTTACTTTCTATGATCATGGACAATTTTGATTCGCCATTTCTCTACAATCGACCAAGTCTTGATGTTGAAGGCGTAAAAAAAGCAATTGTTTATAAATTAATTTTCTTAATTGGTCGTTCACCAAAAGAGGCGAGTCAACGCGATTGGCTAAATGCGACACTTCATGCAGTGCGTGATTTAGTGACTGAAGGCTGGATTACCACCGCTCGTCAATCTCGTGCAGAAGAAACTCGTCGTGTTTATTACCTTTCTATGGAATTCTTAATCGGCCGTACACTTTCTAATGCGATGATCGCAGAAGGTGTTTATGACGTGGCAGAAAAAGCCCTAGCTGAATTAAATGTTAATTTGGAAGAGATTATTGAAAAAGAAGTGGATCCAGGTTTAGGTAACGGGGGGTTAGGTCGCCTTGCTGCTTGCTTTATGGACTCACTGGCAACATTAGCCATTCCTGCGATGGGTTACGGTATTCGTTATGAATACGGTATGTTCTGTCAAAAAATTGAAAATGGTCAACAAGTTGAACGTCCGGATGATTGGTTGGAAAAAGGTGCGCCTTGGGAATTTATGCGTCCATCAAAACGTTTCAGTATTGATTTTGGTGGTCATATCTATTTTGAAGATAAAAAATGTATCTGGAATCCGGCTGAAAAAGTGACCGCACTTGCATACGATCAAATGATCCCTGGCTATAAAAATGATTCGGCATCGACTTTACGTTTATGGTCGGCGCATGGTGGAGAATTATTTGATTTAGAAGAATTTAACCGTGGTGATCATTTAGCGGCGGTGGCAACGCGTTCAGCTAACCAAAACCTTTCTCGTGTACTTTATCCAGATGATTCTACCTGGAATGGTCGTGAGTTACGTTTACGTCAAGAGTACTTCTTGGTATCTGCATCTTTGCAAGATATTCTCCGTCGCCATTTAAGAACCCATGGTACATTGGATAATCTTGCTGATAAAGTAGCGATTCACTTGAATGATACCCACCCGGCATTAGCCATTCCTGAGTTGATGCGTATTTTAATCGATTTACACGGTTACTCATGGCAAAACGCTTGGGATGTGACTCGTCGTATTTTCTCTTATACTTGCCATACTTTAATGTCAGAAGCATTAGAAACCTGGCCGGTAGAAATGATGGCGAAAATCTTACCTCGTCACTTACAAATGATTTTTGAAATCAATGATCATTTCCTTGAATATGTGAAAACTTATGTCACCACCGATATGGACTTTATCCGTCGCGTTTCACTTATCGAAGAAGGATATCAACGTAAAGTGCGTATGGGGTGGTTGTCCGTTGTTGGTTCTCATAAAGTGAACGGTGTTGCGGCAATTCACTCAGATCTTATGGTGACATCAACCTTTGCTGATTTTGCTCGTATCTATCCAGAACGTTTCACCAATGTAACAAACGGTGTGACACCACGTCGTTGGCTTGCCGTAGCGAACCCGAAATTAGCGGCTTTATTTGATCAATATATTGGTTCTGAATGGCGTTGCGATTTAAGCCAAATTGAAAAACTTAAAGCCTTTGCAGATAAAGGTGAATTTAAGCGTGCTGTTGCGGATATTAAATACGATAACAAAGTGAAATTAGCGCAATATGTGAAGAAAACACTTGATATCGATTTAGATCCACATGCTTTATTTGACGTACAAGTAAAACGTATTCACGAATACAAACGTCAAATGCTTAATGTGTTACACATTATTGCACGTTATAACGAAATGCTTGCTCATCCAGAAAAAGATTGGCAGCCACGTGTGTTCATTCTAGCGGGTAAAGCAGCTTCAGCTTACTATGCAGCAAAACAAACCATTCGTTTGATTAACGATGTCGCGAATGTCATCAATAATGATGAACGCTTAAAAGGTCGTTTAAAAGTTGTCTTTATTCCGAACTACAGCGTAAGTCTTGCACAATTAATCATTCCAGCGGCAGATATTTCTGAGCAAATCTCTCTTGCAGGAACAGAAGCATCAGGTACCAGTAACATGAAGTTTGCCTTAAATGGTGCGTTAACATTGGGTACGCTTGATGGTGCGAACGTTGAGATTTTAGATAATGTTGGTGAAGACCACATCTTTATCTTTGGTAATACGGTTGAACAAGTGGAAGCATTACGTCGCGAAGGTTATCGTCCGTTTGATTATTATCAAAATGACGAGCAATTACGTGAAGTTATTGACCAAATTATCCGTGGTGATTTCTCGCCGGAAGAACCGAACCGTTATCACTCTCTAATTCAAGGTTTACAATACCACGATTACTATCAATCCTTTGCTGATTTCCGCAGTTATGTGGAAGCGCAAAAAGCGGTAGATAAAAAATATCAAGATCGTGATGCATGGATAGCAAGTACCATTCAAAATATGGTGAACATGGGCTTCTTCTCATCAGACCGTACGATTCTTGAATATGCGAAAAATATCTGGAAAATTGAACCGTTAAAACTCGAGAAGTAAGTTCTTGTCCACTCATAGAAAACCCTGTCGGATTATTTCCACAGGGTTTCTTTTTATGCTAAAATCCACCGTCAAATTTATTGTTCATTCAGATTAGGAAAAAGTATGAAAGTTTTAGAAGGTGCGGTAGCTGCGCCAAATGCTAAAATCGCAGTGGTGATTGCTCGTTTTAACAGTTTTATTAATGAAAGTTTATTAGAAGGTGCGGTAGATGCATTAAAACGTATCGGCCAAGTGAAAGATGAGAATATTACAATCGTTCGAGCACCAGGTGCGTATGAACTTCCATTAGTAGCACGTCGTTTAGCTGAAAGCAAAAAATTTGATGCAATCGTGGCATTGGGTACGGTAATCCGTGGTGGTACAGCTCACTTTGAATATGTAGCGGGTGAAGCAAGCAGCGGTTTAGGTCAAGTAGCAATGCAAGCTGAAATCCCAGTGGCATTTGGTGTTTTAACGACTGAAAACATTGAACAAGCTATCGAGCGTGCAGGGACAAAAGCAGGCAATAAAGGTGCAGAAGCAGCATTAACTGCACTTGAAATGGTGAACCTTTTACAACAAATTGATGCGGCATAATTCCAATGACAGAGAAAAAAGAACCTGTAAAAAAAGTATCGCCACGTCGTAGAGCGAGAGAATGTGCGGTTCAAGCATTATATTCTTGGGCACTCTCTGGTAATGCACCAGAACAAGTGGAACTCACTTTCGTTGTGGATCAAGATTTAAAAGGTGTGGATAAACCTTATTTTAGCCGCCTTTTCCGTCAAACCGTTGCGAATGTAGAAGCCGTTGATTTTTCAATGAGTCATTATTTAGATCGCACGTTGGATGAATTAGATCCGATTGAAAAAGCGATTTTACGTTTAGCGGTTTATGAGCTTCAATTTGAGCCAGATGTACCGTATAAAGTGGCGATTAATGAGGCAATTGAAGTGGCGAAAGTGTTTGGTGCAGATGAAAGCCATAAATACATTAACGGTGTATTGGATAAAGTCGCTCCTGCATTAGGTCGCAAATAATTATTGAAATGTAGGGTAGACAAATGTCTGCCCTTTTTTTTTTGGGTGCGCAGATAAAATGAGTCCGGGTGAATTTGATCTTATAGGGCGATATTTCTCAATACAAAAAGGCAATCAACACTTTGTTGATTTCAGTATTGGGGATGATTGTGCGATCACTCATATCCCTGAAGACTATCAGCTAGCGATTACCACCGATACAATGGTCGAGGGAACGCATTTTTTATCTTCTATTTCTCCCCAAGATTTAGCCTATAAAGCTATCGCGACAAATCTAAGTGATTTAGCTGCTATGGGCGCGAAACCTGCTTGGATTTCTCTTGCACTGACATTACCTGAAGTTGATGAAAACTGGTTGAGCCAATTTAGCCAAAGTCTGTTTGATACATTAAATCAATATGATGTAACATTAATTGGTGGTGATACAACAAAAGGCCCACTTTCTGTAACCATTACGGCACAAGGTTTTGTACCAAAAGGAAAGGCTTTATTCCGACATAACGCAAAGGTTGGAGATTTAATTTATGTATCGGGCTCGTTAGGTGATAGCGCGGCGGGTTTAAATTTGATCTTACAAGGTAAAAGTGCGGTCGATTTTGATACTGAATTTTTAGTAAAACGCCATTTTCAACCAACGCCACGGGTTGAATTAGGTCAAGCCTTAGTGGATGTCGCGCATTCATGCATTGATATTTCAGATGGTCTTGTTGCTGATTTAGGACATATTTTAACGAGAAGCCAATGTTCAGCAGAGATTGAATTATCTACCTTGCCTTTATCCACACCACTCAAAAAAACATATCGCTTAGAAAAGGCAGAAGCGTTTGCATTAAGTGGCGGGGAAGATTATGAGCTTTGCTTTACGGTTCCTGCAAATAAAAAGGCCGAAATTGAAAAGTTGTCTCAATTATTAAATGTACCTTGTACTTGTATCGGGAAAATCGTTCCGCAAAATAACAATCCGATTACTTTTTTTAAAGATGGACGTATTATCAATTATCAAGCGCCCTCTGGTTTCGATCATTTTAAGGATAAATAATGAATAGTTCACCTCTTGATAGAGTTAGCTTAAAAAAACCAGTTCATTTACTTGCATTAGGTTTCGGTTCAGGACTCATTCGTCCCGCACCTGGTACATGGGGAAGTTTAGCCGGAACGGTTTTAGGTTCGGCATTATTAGCTTGTCTTGGACTAAAAATCTTCTTAATTTTGACCGCACTTTGCTTTGCACTTGGCTGTTATTTATGTCAAAAAACGGCTGATGATATGGGCGTTCATGATCATGGCTCCATTGTTTGGGATGAATTTGTTGGGGTATTTATCGTGTTAGCCGCGATTCCAACTTTATCCTTGCCTTGGATTGTCGTTGCCTTTGTATTGTTTCGTTTCTTCGATATTTTAAAACCTTATCCCATCCGTTATTTTGACCAAAAACTGGAAAGCGGTTTTGGGATTATGGTGGATGATGTTTTAGCCGCAGTCTATGCTGTTATCGTGATTGCGATATTACGTATCGTAGGCTTGCCATGCTAAATTTGATGATTATTCATCTTGTTGGTTTACTTTCGCCTGGCCCTGATTTTTTCTATGTTAGCCGAATTTCTGCCATGAGCTCTCGTCGAGAAGCTATTGGTGGCGTAATTGGGATTACCATTGGTGTATTAATGTGGGCTACGGCTGCCGTTTTAGGACTTGCCATTATTTTTTCCACTATGCCAATTATTCAAGGCATTGTGATGATACTTGGTGGTTCGTATTTAGTTTATCTCGGCATTAAAATGGCAAAAGTGAAAACTAATGCGGTTTTTGATGAAAAGCAGAATGCAAATGTGCCAAATCAATCAACCTTAACGAGCATTATGAAAGGCTTATTAGTCAATTTGTCTAATGCTAAAGTTGTGATTTATTTCAGCAGTGTGATGTCATTGGTTTTAGTGAATATTACCGAAACATTACAAATTTTGACCGCACTTGCCGTGATTACCGTAGAAACCTTTTTATATTTCTACATCATTTCGGTGCTTTTCTCTCGTTCTGTTGCAAAACAGTTTTATAGCCAATATAGTCGCTATATTGATAATGCAGCAGGGCTGATTTTTATTTTCTTCGGAATTTATTTAATTTATAGTGGCGTTCAACACGCTTTAATTTGATTAAAAAAGGACAAAACATGACATTAAAAATTGCGATCGCCGGTGCAGGCGGAAGAATGGGGCGTCAATTAATTCAAGCTGTGCATAATGCAGAAGGGGCAGAGTTAGGTGCCGCTTTTGAACGTAAAGGTTCCTCTTTAGTCGGTGCAGATGCAGGCGAGCTTGCGGGTATTGGTGCATTAGGTGTCAAAGTATCAGATGATTTAAATGCAGAAAAAGATAACTTTGATTTGCTGATTGATTTCACGCGTCCGGAAGGCACGCTTGAGCATATTGCATTTTGTGTCGCTAATAATAAAAAGATGGTAATTGGTACCACAGGTTTTGATGATGCAGGCAAAGCCGCGATTCAAGCTGCATCGGAAAAAATTGCTATTGTATTTGCATCCAACTTCAGTGTGGGTGTGAATTTGGTGTTTAAACTATTAGAAAAAGCTGCCAAAGTGATGGGCGATTATTGCGATATCGAAATCATTGAAGCACACCACCGCCACAAAGTGGATGCACCATCTGGTACCGCACTTTCTATGGGCGAACACATTGCGAAAATTCTTGGTCGTGATTTGAAAACGCATGGTGTATTTTGTCGTGAAGGCATTACAGGTGAACGCAAACGTGATGAAATTGGTTTTTCTACCATTCGTGCCTCAGATGTAGTGGGTGAGCATAGTGTATGGTTTGCGGATATTGGTGAGCGCGTTGAAATTGCTCACAAAGCATCAAGCCGTATGACATTTGCTAATGGCGCAGTGCGTGCAGGTAAATGGTTGGAAAAACAATCTCATGGATTGTTTGATATGACCGATGTGTTGGATTTGAATAATTTATAGAGAGTAGATAGGATTTTTTAATCCACTTATTAAATAACGATCCGTACATGTTATGTGTGGATCGTTATGTTTTTGCATGATGAATCTTTGATTTAGACAGGAAAAAGATGAAGAGTATTTTCTCCTTACTTATTGCTTTTTTAGCTATTTATTTGGGTTTATCTATAGCGATTATAGTTGGTGGAATTGTTTTAGAGGCACCCAATATAAACTACAGGTTTATCTTCGAAGACACTTTTAAACCTTCAGTATTTATATTTTTTGTAATTATATTTTTTAGTTATTTAATAGCACCTAAAAAATAGTAAAATTGCATATGGGCAGAGTTCGTTAAGTCTTAATGAATTACAGTTCCAATTCAATATCACTTTCCACCCGACAACAACACAGTAGAATCTCATCGGGTTGAATAAAGGCAAGGGGCGTCTCGACGTAAGATACCTTGCCTTTTTTGATCTTCACGCGACAAGAACCACAATAGCCCGAACGACATTGATATTCATGGTGAATTTGATGTTGTTCTAAAAAATTAAGCAGGGAAGTTTGGTTATCGAAATCTAAGGTGATTTGGCGCTGAATAAGATGGATTTTCATGAAACAAAATAAAACAAAATTTTGCTCATTATAGAAGAAAGAGAAGTAAAACTCACGGCTCTTTTGTTGTAATATAGCGAGCTAATATTCATCATAAGGGAAGAACATGCAAACCTTTCTAAAATTAACGTTAATTTCAACCGAACTTTTATTAACGGCTTGTAGCACCATTTCAAAAGAGCCGGTTAAGCATATTGATATGTATGTAAAGCCTTATTACGATGCCAGAGATGGTCGACTCGAACAGATTAATGTGAACAAAGATATTGATGCGTTATTACTGAAAAATACACAAAAAGATTTTGAAAGTGCGGTCAATATTATTGAGAAAAAAGTGGATTTTGTTTCTCCGATGACAATGTTTGCACTTTCTGCTCGTGCTTATGATTTTGGCCTGCGAGATGAAGCAGTAAAATGGTTTTATCGTGGACAAAACCGTTTAATCACCGCGTTATATGTGTTGGATTTAGATAAATTGACGGTATCGAATAACACGGCATTTGGGCAATTAGTGGGACAGCATGTTAATCCATATGCGTTCTGTGATTTGAACAAGCAACACAAAGCGGCGCAAGATGCGATTGACTGGGCGAAAAATCACCCATATCAGACTGTATTTTTACCTCAATTACCAAGCAAACATCCAGATAGAAAACAGGCATTAAAAGAAGCAGAGGCAAAACTTGATGCGCGCCTAGTTGAGCAAGACCGCTATTTTGCTAATCCTGAAAATAAAGCGAAATGGGAAAAAGAACGCCAAGATAACTTGGTAAATGAGCGATTTTGTTGGTGATTTTAAAAAAATTTAAAAATCTTAAGGTTGCTTAAGATTTCATTAAGATTTGTTGTGTTTAATAAGCATCAACAAGGCAGCAATGAGGATAATCCTTCGCTTTGAAACATGACTATTTATGCTTAATTTTATTTAGGAGAACATGATGAAAAAATTAGCTTTAGCAACCCTTTTAGCTTTATCTACTTCAGCAGCATTTGCTGGTTTTAATGGTAACACTGCACAAGGTGGCTTCCAAGGTAGTAACCAAGGTCAACAACTGACTGTTAAACAAGCATTATCTGCGAAAGATAATTCTATGATTACCTTAGTCGGTAACATCACTCAACAAATTGATGGTGATGAATATATTTTTACCGATGGTACAGACCAAATCAAATTGGAAATTAAAAACCGCGTTTGGAATGGCTTAAATGTGGGACCTCAGGATAAAATCCGCGTTTACGGTAAACTAGACAATGAAATGTTTGAAAAACCAGAGCTTGAAGTCATTAGCGTTGAAAAAGCGCAATAATTCATATAATTTGAAGTGGTGGGCAAAAGCCCGCCATTTTTTGTTTTGAGAAAGGTAAAAGTGCGGTCAATATTATGCGAGTTTTATTAGTAGAAGACGATCCTCTCATCGGCAATGGTCTGCAAATTGGTTTAACGAAATCAGGTTTTATTGTAGATTGGTTTACTGATGGGCAAAGTGGATTAAATGCCTTAATTGGTGCACCTTATGATGCGGTGGTATTGGATTTAACCCTGCCTAAACTGGATGGTTTGGATGTATTAAAACAATGGCGCTCAAATAATCAAGATGTGCCTGTATTGATCTTAACTGCACGTGATACATTGGATGAACGGATTAAAGGCATTCAACAAGGTGCCGATGATTATCTTTGCAAACCTTTTGCTTTGGCTGAAGTGGTGGTGAGATTACAAGCATTAATTCGTCGTCGTTATGGGCAAGTCAAACCACAAATTGAGCATGGCAATGTCAAACTCGATCCTGCACAGCGTAAGGCTTGGTTGAATGAGGATGAAATTACATTAACCGGACGTGAATATAAATTACTCGAGCTTTTTATGCTGAATAAAGAACGAGTGCTTTCACGTGCGACCATTGAAGAAAAACTGTCAAATTGGGATGAAGAATTAAGTAGCAGTGCATTGGATGTACACATTTATAATTTACGTCAAAAATTAGGTAAGCAATTTATTCGTACGGTACATGGCGTAGGCTATGCTTTAGGACAAGTTAATGAAAAATAAACGACTGAGTTTTCGTCTCTTAATCGGTTTGAGTGTGACCGCACTTTGCGTGTGGTGTATTGCTACGGCTGTTGCCTGGACGGTCGTCAAAAAAGAAGTAAAAGATGTGTTTAATGCTCAGCAGGTGCTTTTTGCCGAGCGTTTGGCAACCTCTGATTTGAAAAATGTCTTATTGGATAAAAATGCTAACTTTCCGCGTGGTGGATTTAAACCACAGAAACGTCATTATGATAATGATGCATTGGCCTTTGCCATATTTTCTAACAAAGGTGAAAGATTATTAACCGATGGTGATAATGGCGACAAATTTATTTTCCAAAATAAAACCGGATTTAGTAAAGCGCATATTTTAGATGATGACGATGAATGGCTGATTTATTGGCAACCTGTTGGCAATGGTGAATTGGTGATCGCCGTAGGTCAAGAGTTAGAATATCGTGAAGAGTTAGTCAATAAAATGGTTTTCAGCCAAATAGGAATTTGGTTTGCCGGATTACCAGTACTCTTATTGGTCGCGTTTATTGTAATTTATCGTGCATTAAAACCAATTAATCGATTGAGTCGAAACGTACAAGCTCGCCGACCAGGTGATGTATCGTTATTAGAAACTGATGATGTGCCAACAGAGATTCTACCGTTAGTCCAAAACTTAAATCAATTTTTCACACGTACTAGTGAGCAGTTGGAACGGGAGCGCCGCTTTGTTTCTGATGCAGCACATGAATTACGTAGTCCATTAGCGGCATTACGTATTCAAACAGAAGTCGCACAGTTAGCTGGCGATGATGCACAAACGCGTGAAATGGCCTTAGCGCATTTAACCCAAGGTATCGATCGGGCAACTCAATTAATAGAACAGCTTCTTACGCTTTCCCGCTTAGAGAATCTCAAAGAATTAGATAACCTTGCTGATATTCATTGGTCGGAAATTATCACTTCGCTTATTGGTGATTTATATTTTAGTGCACAACAACGCCAAATCGAATTACAGTTTGAGCATCAGGGAGATCCTGCCGTTAAGCAAGGGCAGCCATTATTACTTACACAAATGCTACGAAACTTATTGGATAATGCCATTAAATACTGTTCTCAAGGCACTCAGGTGCGTGTAATTTTACAGCCTCGTAAAATTCTTATTGAAGATAATGGCGGTGGTGTTGACCCAGAAGAATTAGCGAAATTAGGGCAGCGTTTTTATCGTCCTGCAGGGCAAAATGAAAAGGGAAGTGGACTTGGATTGTCTATTGTGGCAAGAATCGCAGAATTACATCATTACCGCTTTCGCTTAGAAAACATTGAAGCTAACGGACAAATTCAAGGTTTGCGAGCTATTATTGAGTTATAAAAAAGGGCGTTTAATACGCCCTTTTTGTTAAAACATTCCACCAATTAATTCTAATCGACCTTTCTCAACTTTAATTTCCTTGGCAAATTTCTTAATCAGCATTTGTTTCATATCACTTTCATCCAAGGTATAAACTGGCATCCGACTTAATAAGGCTGCCACACCATCACTTAATAGCGGCATAACATCTTGGAGTTGATCCATCACACTATTAGGTTCACCAGACCAGCGTAAAATCCGTAGATTTTTTAAATAGAGCGCACCTTCCTGTGCGTTATATTCTGGAACAGCATCAAAGGTTAAATGCAATTTAGCTGGGTAGGTTTTACCAGATAAACGAATAAGCGTATCAACCAAACCACTCATTTCAACACGATTACTTTCAGTTTGCCCGATTTGAGTCACCAAATCTTTCAGTGCGTAATCCACAGAAAATAATCCTGGAATACCGAGTTTGTCATTAATTGTGCCTTTTTCACTTAAATACTGGTTAATTTGTTGCTCGCTGATGCTAAAAGGGGAAGCTTGTACAGATAGCGTAAAGAAACCTAATGTCAGTACGGTAAGCACTTTTTTGAAAAAATGCATATTTTTCTCCTTGATTGAAAAAGAATAAAAATTTTGTAGAATGTATCGCTTATCTTTTCAATACACAATAAAAATTTAAGTAGAGATTATGACTTTGTCACTTAAAGACCATGTGCAAAAGCTTCTTGAAGAACATCGTGGAGAACGCGTTTTCCGCTTTGAATATTTAGGAAAACATTATTGGTTAAAACAGCCTGAGCAATTAAAAGGGATATGGTTATTATTAAAACCACATCCAAAACAACATTTTAAAGAAGAGTGTGAAATACTACAGCATTTAAATAATATTGGTGCACCAGTACCTAAATTATGCGGTTTCGGTGATGATTATTTAGTATTGGAAGATGCAGGGCCAACATTAAACATCTGGCTGAATGATGAAACATTGTCTTGGGCAGAAAAATCACATATTTTGCATTCAGCGATAGAAATATTGATTAATCTTCATCAACAAGGCATTATTCACGGTCGTCCAGCTATACGAGATATCGCATGGAAAGATGGTAAAATTAGTTTTATGGACTTTGAATCTCATTCAAAAAGCCATAATGAACATTGGTTGATTACACGTGATATGCTAGCATTTTTAGACAGTTTATGTCGTGTGAAAGGCTTAGATGATGAAAAGCTTAATGAATTATTTGATTATTATAAATCTCACTGCCCGACAACTTATTGGGTTGATATGTTGTCATATGTGAGAAGATTTCGTTGGCTTTATTATCTTTTACTTCCGTTCAAACCGATTGCACGAACGGACTTATTGGCCGTTTATCGGTTATTTGAACATTTAACAAAGGAAAATCTATGAAAAAATTATTTTTAGTGGCTGTATTAAGTGCTTTAGTGAGTGCTTGTTCTGTTGGTGTTGGCGCCGGTGGCGGCAGTAATGGTGTTGGCGTTGGTGTAGGTCTAGGCACTGGCTTTGGATTCTAACTATCACTTTAGATAAAGCAAAGTGCAGTTAAAAAATCTTAGGTTTTCAAGAAAATTAGTAGAAATCGCTTGATCTTTTGATTTAGATCACTATAATACACCCCATATTTCGGACGCGGGGTGGAGCAGCTTGGTAGCTCGTCGGGCTCATAACCCGAAGGCCGTCGGTTCAAATCCGGCCCCCGCAACCAATAACAAGTTCAGTAAAAAGAACCCCAAATTTGGGGTTTTTTTGTACGAGAAATTTAGAAACTGGGCTTAGGTTCATTGACGAACCTAACCCTTTTTTTATGTCTGAATTTTAAGATTAGGAGCAAAAATTGGCAACATTAGAACAAAAATTGCAAGAGATGCTTCAAGGTGCAGTAGAAGACTTAGGCTGCGAACTTTGGGGGATTGAATGCCAACGTGCAGGTCGTTTTATGACCGTGCGTTTATTCATTGATAAAGACGGTGGCGTAGGCGTTGATGATTGTGCTGATGTAAGTCGTCAAGTGAGCGCGATTTTAGATGTGGAAGATCCAATTGCGGATAAATATAACCTAGAAGTATCATCACCAGGTCTCGATCGTCCATTATTTACGCTTGAACAATTCCAACGTTATGTAGGCGAGGATATCGCCGTACATTTACGTATTCCCGTTTTAGATCATCGTAAATGGCAAGGTAAATTGGAAAAAATTGAAAATGACATGTTGACACTTATTGTTGATGGTCAGGAACAAGTTCTTATTTTTGGCAACATTCAAAAAGCCAATGTAATCGCAAAATTTTAAAGGAGAAAAAGGAAAATGAGTAAAGAAATTTTGTTAGCTGCTGAAGCAGTATCTAACGAGAAGTTATTACCACGTGAAAAGATTTTTGAAGCGTTAGAGAGTGCAATTGCGCTTTCAACGAAGAAAAAATATGACTATGAAACCGATATTCGTGTGTCTATCAACACCAAAACAGGGGAGTTTGATACATTCCGTCGCTGGTTGGTTGTGGATGAAGTTAAAGTGCCAACAAAAGAAATGACATTAGAAGCGGCACAATTTGAAGATCCTAATATTCAACTTGGTGATTATGTTGAAGACCAAATTGAGTCTATCGCATTTGACCGCATTGCAATGCAAACCGCTCGCCAAGTAATCAGCACTAAAATCCGTGAAGCAGAGCGTGCAAAAGTGGTTGAGCAATTCCGTTCTGAAGAAGGTAAGATTGTTACTGGTACAGTGAAAAAAGTAAATCGTGAAAGCATTATTTTAGATTTAGGCAATAAAGCTGAAGCCGTGATTATGCGTGAAGATATGCTTCCACGTGAAAATTTCCGTCCAGGCGATCGTGTACGTGGTGTGCTTTATAAAGTGAATCCAGAAAGCAAAACCGCACAATTATTTGTGACTCGTGCAAAACCTGAAATGTTAATCGAGTTATTCCGTATTGAAGTACCAGAAATCGGCGAAGAAATGCTTGAAATCCGTGGTGCAGCTCGTGATCCTGGTTCTCGCGCGAAAATTGCGGTGAAATCTAACGATAAACGTATTGACCCAGTTGGTGCATGTGTGGGTATGCGTGGTGCACGCGTTCAAGCGATTACCAATGAATTAGGTGGGGAACGTGTGGATATCGTACTTTGGGATGATAATCCAGCACAGTATGTAATCAATGCGATGGCGCCAGCTGATGTGACATCAATCATTGTGGATGAAGATAACCACTCAATGGATATCGCAGTTAATGCTGATAACCTAGCACAAGCAATTGGTCGTAACGGTCAAAATGTACGTTTAGCGACACAATTAACCGGTTGGACATTAAACGTAATGACCACTGAACAATTAAATGAAAAACATCAAGCGGAAGATATTAAGGTATTGAATTTATTTATGGATAAATTAGGTCTTGATGAAGAGTTTGCTCAAATCTTAGTGGATGAAGGTTTTACTTCATTAGAAGAAGTGGCTTATGTTCCTGTGAGTGAACTGACTGCAATTGATGGTTTAGAAGATGAAGATCTTATCGAAGAGTTACAAGGTCGTGCAAAAGATGCGATTACTGCAACCGCTGCAGCAGAAGAAGAAGCCTTGAAAAAAGCGAATATCGAAGATCGTTTATTAAATCTTGAAGGCATGAACCGTCATATTGCTTTTAAATTAGCTGAAAAACAAATTACTACACTTGAAGAACTTGCAGAGCAAGGTGTAGATGATTTAGCTGATATTGAAGAATTAACCGCAGAGCAGGCCGCTGATTTCATTATGGCTGCTCGTAATATTTGCTGGTTTAGCGAAGAGTAAGGAGTTTAATAATGACTGAAGATGTAAAAAATGCGGATGCGAATGCACCGAAAAAACTAAGTATTCAACGCAGAACAAAAACAACCGTAAGCAGCACAACTGCTGGCGGCAAAGCAAAAGCGGTACAAGTTGAAGTTCGTAAAAAACGCACAGTGCCAACAGATGCTGCTAAAAAAGCGGAAGAAGCAGCAAAATTAAAAGCACAGCAAGAAGCAGAGAAGAAAGCAGCAGAAGAAAAAGCACGTTTAGCTGCTGAGAAAGCGAAAGCCGAAAAAGCTAAGCTTGAAGCAGAAAAGGCAGCGAAACCAGCACAAAGTGCGGTTGAAAATAAACCTAAATCTATTGATCCAGAAAAAGAAAAACGTAAAGCAGAAGAAGCAGAACTTCGTCGTAAAGCGGAAGAACTTGCTCGCCAAAAAGCAGAAGAGCAAGCGCGTAAAGCAGCTGAAGAAGCTAAACGTTATGCTGAGTCTGACTCTTCAAGTAATGATAGTTCATCAGAAGATTACACGGATTATAATTTAAGCTCTCGTTATGCTTTAGAAGCAGAAGACGAAGAAGAACGTCGTAACGAAAATCGTGGTCGTGGCAAAAATAAAGTCGCTAAAGCGAAAAAAGAACGGGATGACGTGAAGAGCGGCAATAAAAATGAGCGCGAATCGAATCGTAAAAATCAAAAAGATGGTAAATTCGGTAAAGGTAAAAATGGTAAAAAAGGTGCCGCATTACAACAAGCCTTCACAAAACCTGTTCAAGTTGTAAAACAAGATGTTGTTATTGGCGAAACCATTACTGTTGCAGAATTAGCAAATAAAATGGCAACCAAAGCGACTGAAATCATCAAAGCAATGATGAAAATGGGCGAAATGGTAACCATTAACCAAGTACTTGACCAAGAGACGGCACAATTAGTGGCTGAAGAATTAGGTCACAAAGTGATTCTTCGCAATGAAAATGAACTCGAAGAAGAAGTATTAGGCGATCGTGATGTTAATGCAGAAAAAGTGACTCGTGCACCGGTTGTAACGATTATGGGTCACGTTGACCATGGTAAAACCTCATTACTTGACTACATTCGTAAAGCGAAAGTCGCAGCAGGTGAGGCGGGTGGTATTACTCAGCACATCGGTGCGTACCATGTAGAAATGGATGACGGCAAAATGATCACCTTCTTAGATACGCCGGGACACGCCGCATTTACCTCAATGCGTGCACGTGGTGCGAAAGCAACGGATATCGTCGTTCTTGTTGTTGCAGCAGATGATGGTGTGATGCCTCAAACCATTGAAGCGATTCAACACGCAAAAGCAGCAGGTGCGCCTTTAGTGGTTGCGGTGAACAAAATTGATAAACCAGAAGCCAACCCAGATCGCGTAGAACAAGAATTACTTCAACACGAAGTGATCTCTGAGAAATTCGGTGGCGATGTACAATTCGTGCCAGTTTCTGCGAAGAAAGGTACCGGTGTTGATGACTTATTAGATGCCATCTTACTTCAATCAGAAGTACTTGAATTAACCGCAGTGAAAGATGGTATGGCAAGTGGTGTGGTGATTGAGTCTTACCTTGATAAAGGTCGTGGTCCAGTTGCGACTATTCTTGTTCAATCTGGTACTTTACGTAAAGGTGATATCGTACTTTGCGGTTTTGAATACGGTCGAGTTCGTGCAATGCGCGATGAAAACGGTAAAGAAATCGATGAAGCAGGCCCATCAATCCCGGTTGAGGTGTTAGGTCTTTCTGGTGTACCAGCAGCAGGTGATGAAGCAACAGTAGTGCGTGATGAGAAAAAAGCACGTGAAGTCGCATTACACCGTCAAGGTAAGTTCCGTGAAGTGAAACTTGCTCGTCAGCAAAAAGCGAAACTTGAAAATATGTTTAGTAATATGGCTGAAGGTGATGTTGCTGAACTGAATATCATTGTGAAAGCAGACGTACAGGGTTCTGTGGAAGCGATTATTCAATCGTTACAAGATCTTTCTACTGATGAAGTGAAAGTGAAAGTTGTTGGTTCTGGTGTAGGTGGTATTTCTGAAACTGATGCAACCCTAGCGGCAGCCTCTAATGCGATTATTGTTGGCTTTAACGTACGTGCGGACGCTTCTGCTCGCCGTATTATCGAAGCAGAAAATATTGACCTTCGTTATTACTCTATCATTTATGAACTATTAAATGATGTGAAAGCAGCGATGAGTGGTATGTTACAACCTGAATTCAAACAAGAAATCATCGGCTTGGCTGAAGTGCGTGATGTATTTAAACATCCGAAATTTGGCGCAATCGCAGGTTGTATGGTAACTGAAGGTGTAGTAAAACGTAACAACCCAATCCGCGTATTACGTGATAACGTGGTAATCTTTGAAGGTGAATTGGAATCTCTCCGTCGCTTTAAAGATGACGTATCGGAAGTCCGTAATGGTATGGAATGTGGTATCGGCGTTAAAAACTACAATGATGTGAAAGTCGGCGACCAAATCGAGGTGTTTGAAGTCGTTGAAATTAAACGTTCAATCTAATCGATAAAAAGAGCGGTCAAAATTTAACGTATTTTTGACCGCTTTTTAATAAGAGAAATATTATGGCAAGAGAATTTAAACGCAGCGATCGCGTTGCACAAGAATTACAAAAAGAAATCGCCATCATTTTGCAACGTGAAGTGAAAGATCCCCGTATTGGCATGGTAACCGTGTCAGATGTGGAAGTATCAAGCGATTTAGCTTATGCAAAAGTGTTTGTCACATTTTTGTTTGATCATGATGAAGTGGCGATTGCACAAGGCATGAAAGGGTTAGAAAAAGCAGCACCTTATATCCGTTCATTAGTGGGTAAAGCGATGCGCTTACGCATTGTGCCGGAAATTCGTTTCTTCTACGATCAATCCTTAGTTGAAGGGATGCGTATGTCTAATTTAGTGACAAACGTGGTACGTGAAGACGAGAAAAAACACGTTGAGGAAAATGACTAATGTCGAGACCTCGTAAGCGTGGACGTGATATTGATGGCGTATTTTTATTAGATAAGCCACAAGGCATGTCATCTAATGATATTATGCAAAAGGTGAAACGCTTATTCCAAGCGAATAAAGCTGGACATACCGGTGCGCTCGATCCATTAGCAACCGGTATGTTACCTATTTGCTTAGGCGAAGCGACAAAGTTTTCCCAGTTTTTATTAGATGCAGATAAACGCTATGTGGTTACAGCAAAATTAGGTGAACGTACGGATACCTCAGATGCTGAAGGACAAGTGGTCGAAACGCGCCCTGTCAATGTGGAAACATCACAAATTTTGACCGCACTTGAACAATTCCGTGGTGATATTTTGCAAGTGCCAACCATGTTTTCTGCGTTAAAACACAATGGGAAACCGTTGTATGAGTACGCTCGCGCAGGCATTACCGTAGAACGTGAAGCACGTCCTATCACGATTTTTGAGCTAAACTTTATCGAGTATCAAGCACCTTTTCTAACCTTAGAAGTGCATTGTTCGAAAGGAGCCTATATTCGTACATTAGTAGATGATTTAGGTGAGGTGTTAGGTTGTGGTGCTCATGTGACCGTGTTACGTCGAACTGCGGTTGCGGATTATCCAACAGAAAAGATGATGACATGGGATGCGTTGCAGACACTTGCAGAGCAAGGTGATCTTGCTCAACTTGATCAACATCTTTTACCGACAGATACAGCGGTCAGTAAATTACCCGCATTACAGCTAAATGCCGAACAGAGTAAAAGTATTGGCTTTGGACAACGAGTCAAATTTGCTAATGAAGCAAAATTACATGGTCAAGTGCGGTTATTTTCTGACGAGAATATCTTTTTAGGCGTAGCACTTGTAGATGATAACAATGTGATTCGTCCACAACGGTTGATTACGCAATCTCTCTAACTATTTGCCTTTCTTTTTTGATTCCAGTAATCTCACCTGTAACCTTTTAATTGCAATCTATGTAAATAAGATATTACAGGTGAATTATGGATGTCCTTAACCATTTACGTCAGGAAATTGATGCGCTCGATCGTGAACTAATTCAACTTTTTGCTAAACGCCTTGAACTGGTAAGCCAGGTAGGAGAAGTTAAGCACGAAAAAGGTTTGCCGATTTATGCGCCAGAGCGTGAATTAGCGATGTTACAAGCTCGCCGAGAAGAAGCGGCTAAAGCGGGGATTTCTCCAGAGCTTATTGAAGATGTGCTGCGTCGTTTCATGCGTGAATCGTATTCCAATGAAAATCAATTTGGTTTTAAAACCCTGAATCCAGCCATTAACAAAATTGTTATTGTCGGCGGTTACGGAAAAATGGGGCAGTTATTTGCCCGTTATTTGCGTGCTTCTGGTTATCCTATTTCTATTTTAGACCGAGATGATTGGGATGTGGCAGAACGCATTTTAACGAATGCGGATGTTGTTATTGTCTCAGTACCGATTGATCACACGTTAGAAACAATAGAACGTTTAAAACCCTATTTAACGGAAAATATGCTGCTGGCGGATCTCACCTCCGTGAAACGTGCACCCTTGGCTAAAATGTTAGACGTGCATAAAGGGGCAGTGGTTGGGCTGCATCCAATGTTTGGTCCCGATATTGCGAGTATGGCAAAACAAGTGGTTGTGCGTTGTGATGGGCGCTTTAGTGAGCGTTATGAATGGTTGTTAGAGCAAATTCAAATCTGGGGTGCAAAAATTTATCAAATTGATGCTGCAGAGCATGATCACAATATGACGTACATTCAAGCATTACGTCACTTTTCTACTTTTGCGAATGGTCTGCATCTTTCTAAACAGCCTGTCAATTTAAGCAATTTATTGGCATTATCTTCCCCGATTTACCGTTTGGAATTAGCCATGATTGGTCGTCTATTTGCCCAAGATGCGACACTTTATGCCGATATTATTATGGATAAGCCAGAAAATTTAGACGTGATTGAAAGCTTGAAACAAACGTATGAAGAAGCGTTACAATTTTTTGAAAAAGGCGATCGACAAGGGTTTATTGATGCTTTCCATCAGGTGAGAGAATGGTTTGGGGAATATTCCGATCAATTTTTACAAGAAAGTCGCCAGTTATTGCAACAAGCTCATGATTTACGTCACGTATAAAGCAAAAGTGCGGTTGATTTTCACCGCACTTTTATTTTGTGGTTTATTGTCTTGCCAAACGTAAATTTTGTGGAATGTCCTCGAAGTTAGAACGGAATGGATTAATATCCAATCCACCACGGCGCGTATAACGCGCATAGACGGTGAGTTTTTCTGGTTTGGCGTAATGCATCAAATCACAGAAAATACGCTCAACACACTGCTCGTGAAACTCATTATGTTGACGGAAAGAAACGATATAACGGAGAAGTTTTTCGCGATCGATTTGTTTGCCCACATAATGAATTTGCACGGTTCCCCAATCCGGCTGACTGGTGATAAGACAGTTAGATTTCAATAAATGGCTGACTAAGTTTTCTTCCACCACGTTATCGGACGTGCAATTTTGCAAAATGTCTGCATCAAATTCGTAGCTGTGGATTTCAATATCCTGTTCGTCAACGCAATCACCCGTTAACGTATCAATACGTTGTCCTTGATAGTGGGATAATGGATGTAAACGTACTTTGACCTCGCCTTGAGCACAAGCACTTAGATCTTCTCGCATAGTGCGTTCTACGCTAGCAAAATCAGCAAATTTACTTTGGTTAAAACTGTTTAAATAGAGTTTAAAGCTTTTTGATTCAATTAAATTTTCACTGCAATAATCAATTTCCACATCGGCAATAGCCACTTGTGGCAAACCTTTTGGATTTAACCAAGAAATTTCATAGGCCGTCCAAATATCAGCGCCTTGGGTAAAAGGCTGTTGTTCGGTAATGCCTAAGCCATCACGATTGAGTTTACGAGGCACGGGTTGTAACAAAGTGCGGTCATAATTTGCCGCATATTCTGTTGCTTGACCGAGTTTTAAAGATTGAAGGCTTTTATCTTGATAGTTCATTTGTTTTCCTAAATGACGAAAGCGTTATAAAAAATTCCACGACACATTCGAGACTAATCGACATTGGTCGCATTTAAAGTAAATTACATCAAATAGTGGTGCGTCTAATGCCCAATCGCTACCACATTGCGGGCAACTGCGTTGTTGTTCCGATTCTAAAGAATGGCCACCGACACGGTATAAATAATAATAGGTCGGTATGCCGTTTTCTTTTTCGATTTCAGCAGCAAGGTAGCGTCCATGTTTGCTGAGCGTGCTATTAACCTCGGAGATTTCATTTAATGCTTCTTTTTCTAAAGCCGAACCATTCATTTGCAACTGATCGCAGGCCTGCCAATTTTCCTGCCATTTAATCAAATCTTGGCTTAAGTGCGGTTGATTTTTTAGCTGTTTATAGAGCGGAATTGGGGAGAAATCATCTCCGCTATGTAATGGCGAGCAAGATTGCAAATGTGTGGTATAAAGTATCTGCCATGCTGGATGGCTGCATTCTGCAGTGCTGTCTGCATTTAAATCATCGGCAATAATTTGAAAACCTTGAAAATTTAGACCGCTCTTTTCAGCATTTTCCATCGCCAGATTTACAGTTTGGTTATTGTTCTCGGGCAAAAGGCTATCTTGCTCAGGGCAAATAACGCGCATTGCAAAACCTTGTTGCTCGTCTTCTTCCGTCAAATAAAGCGGGATTTCACGGCCGATAATTTGCCCGTTATAACGCCATTGGTCGATGACTGCATTAAGCAAACGGCTTTGTTGGCCAATATCATTTTCTAAGGCGATCAATTTAAAAAAAGGTTCGATCAGATACATAATTACAGATTGTGTAAGATTTCTTCGATTTGTTTTAAACCGTTTAAGCGGGTTTCACTTAAGCGAGAGGCAATACCAAGCTCATCAAAAAATTGACGAATATTAAATTGTTGTAATTGGTTTCGCGTTTGGCCGTTGATGTTCTGTAACAACAACCATAACAGACCATTCATAATGCGTGCCTCGCTGTAAGCTTGAAATTGAAACGTATCATCATTTTGTGGAATAGCCTTAAACCAAAGTCCCGCTTCACAGCCTTGAATTGATTGCATTTGAGCCAAATCATCTGGAGAAGGTTGAGAAAGATGTTTACCGGCTTGAATAATGAAACGGAAACGATCTTCCCAATTTTTTGCCTGTTTAATGTTTTCTAGCATGCTAATAACTCTAAGGATTTATCTAATGCCGCAAAAAAAGCGTCCACATTTTGTGGGCTGTTATAAGGCGCAAAAGAAAGTCGTAATGTGGTACGCTCGCCAAGACGGGCTAAGTAAGGTTGTGCACAATGTTCACCAACACGCAACGCAATTTTTTGTTCACTTAATAGAGTAGCAAGATCCGAAGCCGCAATCCCATCAAAAACAAAACATACTACTGAACTCGGTTGCGGTGAATTGAATAAACGACAATTCGGATAGTTTTTTAACCGCGCTTTACTTTGTTCAGCAAGCTCAACGGCATGCGCTTCGGCTGCCTGAAAATCCCATTTTTTGAGCCAATCTAGCACCGCACCAAAGCCAATCACACCAGCAATATTCGGTGTGCCGGCCTCTAATCGATAAGGCAAATCAGCAAAGGTAATACATTCATGGGAGACGCGCTCAATCATTTTCCCGCCGTAAAAAAGTGGTTGTAGCAGGGAAAGTGAGCTTAATTTTCCGCTTAATACACCAATCCCGTTGGGGCCATAAATTTTGTGCGCAGAAAAAGCAATAAAATCCGCATCTAATGCCTGTAAATCAATCTGTATATGACTAATAGCCTGAGCCGCATCGACTAAAACAAGCGCATTGCTATGTTGACGAATTAGGCGAATTAAATGCTGGATATGTTGTTCCGTTCCCGTTACGTTGGAAACAAAATTGAGTGCCACTAATTTGGTTTTCTCATTCAATGCTGCAATTAAAGCATTTTCATCAATTAGCCAATTATCCAAAATAGGCAGAACTTGAATTTTTGCCCCACATTTTTTCGCTGTCTCATGCCACGTAACAAAATTAGCATGATGGTCTGCTTGGCTAATTAGAATCTCGTCATTTGCATGCAAAGAGGGGAGTAAACCGTTGGCAACCAAATTAATGCCATGCGTTGTTCCGGAAGTCCAAATTACGGCTTTTTCATCTTCTGCATTAATTAAGGTTTTGACTAAGTGACGGGCATTTTCATATTGTGCTGTTTGTGCGGCTTCATACTGACTACGATGTACGGAGCCAGCTGATTGATAAAAAGTACTTGTTGCATCAATTAATGCTTGAGGTTTTAGTGCTGTTGCCGCATTATCCAGATAGGCCACAGCATTTGGCGATTTAAAATAAGGAAATTCATTTTTAAATGATTGATAATCAAAAGCCATGTTGACCTCCATGTTTACCTGCTTTGTTCTGTTTGCGCCATTCATAAGGGGCGGTAGGGTTAGGATCACGCCATAAGCCAATTTTTTGTTGTTGGGCAAAATCTTGAGCTTGAAAGTAGAGTGGATTTTTAGCATATTGCGGATAAACCCACGCCATACCGTTTTTTACCATTTCTAAGTTGATGTTTTGTTCTTGCAGGTAAACTGTTGCCAAAATACGCTGGTAGCGATCGTAACCAGAAACCGACAACGTCACATTTTGTTTGAAAACCAGCTGGGAAAGATATTGTTTAGCTTTCTTTCCAAACGGTTGACCTTTTTCCGGAGCATCAATTTCTTGTAATCGCACTTTTAATTGTTTTTTAGTGGGTAAGAGGCAAGTTAAGGTATCGCCATCACTTACCCCAACAACCCAGCACGCCATTTGGCGTTCAGCCGATATTGAAAATGGCGTCCAAAGTGCGGTTAAAATTAGGGTTAAAAATAAGAAGAATTTTCTAATCATTTGGAATTTCTTTGATCTGCATCGCAAAATTTCGCTAAAATGGATGGGTAATTTTAACAAAAAAGCGTAAAATAATTTTTAATTATTATTAAAAAAGTTGATAGAGGAAATATGTTACTCCAAAAAGGCGTTCAACTCGCTCGTTCGCTCATCATTTTATACATTATGTTACTACTCGGCAATTTGATTTCTCACTACATTCCAGTGGGGATTCCAGGCAGTATTTGGGGGTTATTGTTACTTTTTTTAGGTTTAACAACCCATGTGATTCATCTGGAATGGATTTATTTCGGTTCTAGCTTACTGATTCGCTACATGGCGGTGCTTTTGTACCGGTGAGCGTGGGCATTATCAAATATTATGATTTACTCGTGGCTCAGTGGAAAGTTTTACTTATTCCCAATATTCTCAGTACTATTCTGACACTTTTTGTGATTGCATTTATAGGAAACTATTTATTTTACAAACAATCTTTTAGCCATAAACGTAAAAAAGTATTGGAAAAACGTAATCTTCAAGCAGACTAAGGTTTTATTATGCAGTATGCAATTTATCTTTATACCATTTTAACGATTTTCGGATTTTGGCTCGCACTACAAATTAGTAAACGTTGGAAATCGATGATTTTCAATACTTTTGTGCTAACGGTATCCATTCTTGTACTGATTTTAGTGGTTAGCGGTATTCCTTATGATGATTATATGGCAGGCAATGCGCCGATTAATAATTTATTAGGATTGAGTATTGTTGCTCTGGCATTACCGTTGTATGAACAAATTCGTCAAATTGCGAAACAATGGAAAATTATCCTTTCAGTAGTCGCATTGGCCTCAATATTCTCAATGTTTACCGGGGCTATTTTTGCCATTATTTTAGGTGCAAGTCCTGAAATGGTCGCAACGGTATTACCAAAATCAATTACTACGCCAATTGCAATGGAAGTGGCTTCACATTTAGGCGGCATTCCTGCCGTGACGGCGGTAGGTGTGGTTGTCGCCGGTTTACAAGGGTCGGTTTTTGGTTATCTCATCTTGAAAAAAGTTGGGATTAAACAACAAGAAGCGGTCGGTTTATCTGTTGGAGCGGTTTCTCACGCACTGGGCACCGTAAGCTGTATGGAAGCTGATCCGAAAGCGGGGAGTTATAGTTCGATTTCTTTGGTTCTTTGCGGTATTATGAGTTCCATTTTAGCGCCCTTAGTATTCCATGTTATCCGTCTATTTTTATGAGAACCCAATTAGCTGATTTTTGGACTGAACGTTTCCTCCCTGATCCGCCTCGCGAAAAAGATCATCGACCGCCATTTCGTCGTGATCGCGGGCGGATTTTACATTCTGCCGCTTTCCGTTGTTTGCAAGCCAAAACACAGATTCATGCGGTGGGCGAAAATGATTTTTATCGTACGCGTCTAACTCATTCCCTTGAAGTAGCACAAATCGGTAGCAGCCTTGTTTCCCAATTAAAATTTGCGGAAAGTTATATTGCTATTTCAGACCAGCTTCATATTGAAAAAAGTGAATTACAGAAACAACTCAAACCTTTATTACCAAGCAATGATTTAATTGAAAGCTTGTGCTTTGCGCATGATATTGGTCATTCACCGTTTGGCCATGGTGGGGAAGTGGCGCTCAATTATATGATGCGTAACCATGGTGGTTTTGAAGGTAATGCGCAGACATTTCGTATTATTACTAAACTTGAGCCTTATACCGAAACAGCAGGGATGAATTTAACCCGTCGTGCTATTTTAGGCGTGGTGAAATATCCGAATATTTTAGACTTATCTTCCCCACAATATGCCCAGTTGCCGCATGCTGAAAACGCTGATCCGCGTTATGTGAAAATTAGCGATTGGAAACCTGGAAAAGGTTTATTCCGTGATGACGTCACAATGTTTAATTGGTTATTGCAAAACCTTTCTGAAAATGACCGCACTTTGTTTGGCTCATTTCAAAAAGTGCGGTCAAATCCTGCCGAGTTTTTAAAAACACAATTTAAATCTTTAGATTGCAGTATTATGGAGTTGGCGGACGATATTGCGTATGGCGTGCATGATTTAGAAGATGCGATTGTGACCGGCGTAGTAAATCAACATCAATGGCAAGAAGCCTTAGATGAACTTAAAACGATTCCTTCAGATTGGTTGGCAAAAAATATAGAACAAGTCAGCCAACGATTATTCTCTAACCATCATTTCGAGCGTAAAAACGCCATTGGTGCATTAGTGAATTTCTTTATCACCCATGTTCGCTGGAAAGTCACCGGCAATTTTGATGAGCCTTTGTTACGTTATAATGCGGAATTACCACAAGATGTGATTGCGGCATTAAATGTATTCAAAAAATTTGTATGGAAGTACGTGATTCGCCATGTTGAAACGCAACGTATTGAATATAAAGGCCAACGTATTCTCACGGAAATGTTCCAGATTTTTGAGTCTGACCCAGAACGTTTATTGCCAACGAATACGGCTAATCGTTGGAGAAATGCACCGGAGCAGGGCAAAAAACGTATTATTTGTGATTATATCGCGGGCATGTCAGATGCCTATGCCTTAAAGGTTTATCATCAGCTCTAAAATGCGGTTATTTTTATTGATATTTTGAATTTATAGGACAATTTTGTGGCATTAATTAGTTTAACTAACGCTTATCTTTCTTTTAGTGATCATCCCTTACTTGATCACGCTGAACTGCATATTGAACCGAATGAGCGAGTGTGTTTGGTAGGGCGTAACGGTGCAGGTAAATCGACTTTATTAAAAATTATTGCACAGCAAGTCACCATGGATGACGGCAAAGTGCAGTATGAAAAAGATTTAGTGGTTTCACGTTTAGAGCAAGATCCGCCTCGCCATGCTGAAGGGAATGTATTTGATTATGTGGCAGAAGGCATTGAGCATTTAGCGGATTTGTTAAAGGAATATCACCATATTTCACAAGAGTTGACACAAAATTATAGTGAACAAACTCTTAACCAGCTAGCACAAGTGCAAGCCAAATTAGAGCATGCCAACGGCTGGCAATTTGAAAATAAAATTAATGAAGTATTGCAAAAGCTCGAGTTAAACCCCGATACTAAATTAGCCGATTTATCGGGTGGTTGGTTGCGTAAAGCCGCTCTTGCTCGTGCGTTGGTGTGTAATCCTGATGTCTTGTTATTAGATGAACCGACCAACCACTTAGACGTAGATGCAATCGAATGGTTAGAAAACTTCTTATTAGAATTTACCGGAAGTATTGTGTTTATTTCCCACGACCGTTCTTTTATCCGCAAAATGGCGACCCGTATTGTCGATTTAGATCGCGGGAAATTAGTGTCTTATCCAGGTAACTATGATTTATACCTCACCGCTAAAGAGGAAAGCTTACGTGTCGAAGCATTGCAAAATGACCTTTTTGATAAGCGTTTAGCGCAAGAAGAAGTTTGGATTCGTCAAGGGATTAAAGCGCGCCGTACGCGTAATGAAGGGCGCGTGCGCGCTTTAAAAGCCATGCGTGAAGAACGTCGCCAACGTCGTGAAGTGATGGGCACCGCCAAGTTACAATTAGATAACTCAAGTCGTTCTGGCAAAATCGTATTTGAAATAGAAAATGTGAGCTATGAGATTGAAGGCAAACAGCTGCTCAAAGATTTCAGCACGACTATTTTACGTGGCGATAAAATTGCTTTAGTGGGACCAAATGGTTGTGGAAAAACCACCTTTATTAAACTTTTATTAGGTGAAATCAAGCCAACGAGTGGTCGTATTCATTGCGGTACAAAATTAGATATCGCTTATTTTGACCAATATCGTGCTGATCTTGATCCGGAAAAAACGGTGATGGATAACGTTGCCGATGGTAAGCAGGATATTGAAGTCAATGGTGTAAAACGTCATGTATTAGGCTATTTGCAGGATTTCTTATTTCCACCGAAACGCGCCATGACACCAGTCAAAGCTCTTTCAGGTGGTGAACGTAATCGTTTGTTATTGGCTAAATTATTACTGAAACCGAATAATCTACTGATTCTCGATGAACCAACCAATGACTTGGATGTAGAAACCTTAGAATTACTGGAAGAAATCCTCACCGATTATCAAGGCACTTTGTTGATTGTCAGCCATGATCGTCAGTTTATTGATAATGTCGCGACTGAGTGTTATTTCTTTGAAGGCGACGGCGTATTAAATAAATACGTGGGCGGTTTCTTTGATGCGAAAGGACAACAAGCCAATTACTTTGCAATGAAAGCAGAGCAAGAGGCTCAAAAAGTCAAAAAAGATGCACCAAAAGTACAGGAAAGTGCGGTTAAAAATGACGTTGTTTCTCAAAAGCCGAAATCCGTGAAACTTTCTTATAAAGAACAACGTGAGTTAGAACAGCTACCACAATTATTGGAAGAATTGGAAGAGAAAATTACTGCACTTCAAGCTGAAATTGGTGACCCTCACTTTTTCCAACAAGCCCATGATGTAACGGATGCAAAGCTAAAAGAATTAGCGGATACGGAAGCAGAGCTTGAAACTGCATTTATGCGATGGGAAGAACTTGAAGAGAAAAAGACTCAAGCAGAAGCAAAATAGGGTATAGGTAAAAAGAAACCGAGCTAAATAGCTCGGTTCTTTTATTACATATTACTAATAAAAATCACCAAAATAATCACTGGAACTACAAATTTCACATAGTTAAACCAAATTGTGGTGAAAAGTGAATTTGGCGTTGGTGATAGCTCTTTTTTTGCATCGTCTTTTAACACAAAACCAACGAAAATAGCACAACCAAGTGCGGTCAACATAAAGAGAATATTGCCGCTGACGAAATCGAAGGCATCGAAAATGCTTTTACCGAAGATAGTGAAATCTTTCCAAAGGTTGTCACCTAAAATAGATGGCACATTACCCAATAAGAAAATCCCCATCAAGGTAACAAAAATCGCTTTACCACGGCGCATTCTGAGTTTTTCTTGTAATGCGGTGATGATGACTTCATAAATGGTAATTGATGTGGTTAATGCCGCAATAAGCAATAAGCCGAAGAATACGATAGCAAAGAATTTACCCGCCCATAAATGTGAGAATACAATTGGTAAACTTTGGAAAACCAAGGTTGGGCCAGCGTTAGGTTCAATGCCGAATGTGAATAATGATGGGAAGATCATAAAACCACATAACACAGCGATAATAGTATTGGTGAAACCTGTAATAACTGCTGTATGAATAAGGTTTTCTTCTTTGTTTAAATAGCTGGAGAGGGTAATTAATACACCGAAACCCAGGCTTAATGCGAAGAACACTTGACCTAATACGAAAATGAATAATTTAGGTGTGATTTTGCTGAAATCAGGTTTTAAGTAGAAAGTCACACCTTCCATTGCACCCGGTAAGGTAAGATTACGAATTACCATGCCGATGAGGAAAATGAAGAGTAATGGCATTAAGTATTTTACAGAACGTTCAATCCCGCCAATAATACCTTTCGCCAAAATAATGTAATTTACTGCCACGAACAGGAAGGTGTAAAGCATGATTTCCCATGGGCTGTTGCTGATGTGTAAATCGTAGAAATCTTTGGCCACTTCTTTTGTAATTGGGGCGTTAATATCAAGGGTGTTATTCATCAGACTGATGATATAAGACATCACCCAACCACCTAATACCATGTAATAAGCCATGATACCAAATGCGCCAAGAAGCCCCATGTAACCAAGAATCTTCCAATATTTGGAAATGTTTTTACCTTTATCTTGGATTTTGTCGCCAAAGGCATCAATGGAATTCACACGCAAACGGCGACCAATAACGTTTTCCACTAAAATCATTGGGATACCAATGACAATCATCGCGATACAAAAAAGGAGTACGTAGGCACCACCGCCATTTTCACCCACTAAATAAGGGAAGCGCCACGTTGCCCCAAAGCCAACTGTCGCACCCGCAACGGTGAGCACATAAGTTAGTCGGCTAGACCACGTTTGGCGAGATTGATTGTTTGTTGTCATAATCTATTCCGTTTGATTTTATTCGTTTAATATTCTGTTTTTTCTTTGTATTCGCAGAGATCTTCAATGATGCAAGCACCGCAGCGAGGTTTGCGCGCGGTACAAGTATAGCGCCCGTGCAAAATAAGCCAGTGATGTACATCTACTTTAAATTCTTTTGGCACAACTTTGAGCAGTTTTTCTTCCACTTTTACCACATCTTTGCCAGGGGCAAAATTCGTGCGGTTGCATACGCGAAAAATATGCGTATCTACTGCAATAGTCGGGTGACCGAAAGCGGTATTTAACACGACATTCGCGGTTTTTCTGCCGACACCCGCAAGGGCTTCTAAGGCTTCACGGCTTTCAGGTACTTCGCCGTTGTGTTTCTCAACTAAATCACGGCAGGTTTTAATGATATTTTCCGCTTTGCTGTTATAAAGCCCGATGGTTTTAATGTATTCTTTTAGCCCCTCTAAGCCGAGATCTAAAATAGCTTGTGGGGTATTTGCCACAGGGAATAATTTTGCTGTCGCTTTATTCACGCCTTTATCGGTCGCTTGAGCCGATAAGATCACCGCGATGAGTAGTTCAAAAGGCGAATTATACTCTAATTCCGTAGTGGGATGCGGGTTTTGCTCCCGAAGTCGAGTGAGGATTTCAATTCGTTTAGCTTGGTTCATTTTTTCATATCAATTCGGTTTTTAATCGCCAGTAGGATGCCTAATCCAATAAACGCACCTGGCGGAAGAATAAAGAGTAAAAAGCTGCTGTCAGCGTGATAAATATGCAATGTCAGGAATTTGGCGCCTTGACCAAATAGATTTTCAATCCCTTCAAAAAGGGTACCTTGGCCTAAGATTTCACGTAACGCACCTAATACGGTGATACTTAATGCCATACCTAATCCCATCGAAAAACCATCCCAGGCAGCATGTGCTACGCTATTTTTAGAGGCAAAGGCTTCTGCACGACCGATGACGATACAGTTAGTCACGATTAAAGGAATAAAAATCCCTAGCGCTTGATAAAGTGTATAGGTATAAGCATTCATCAATAATTGCACCACGGTTACGGTGGTGGCAATAATCATCACATAAATCGGGATACGGATTTCATGAGGGATTTGCTTACGAAAGAGCGAAACAACGGTGTTTGTACAGGTTAAAACCAACATAGTCGCCAAACCTAAACCTAATGCATTTGTTGCAGTACTTGAAACAGCCAACAGCGGACAAAGCCCCAATAATTGCACGAGGGTAGAGTTGTTTTTCCATACGCCTTGAATAAAGATTTCTTTCCAAACAGAAGGCGTTTGCATTATTTCTTCTGAATTTTCAACCGCACTTTGCTCATCAAGTGCGGTCGTTTTTTCGGTTAAATCTGTCATAATAAATATCCTATTGCGCGTATTTTTTTGCCATCTCGTTGAGTAATGCCTCATTTTCAAGCATCACGAGAGCAGAGCGTTTTACTTGATTCACAATCGCGCGTGGCGTAATCGTTGCGCCAGAAAATTGGTCGAATTTACCGCCATCTTTTTTGACCGCCCAATCTTTTAGGCTTTCCGGTACAATAACTTGGTTTGTAAAACTTAAAATCCAGTCAGAAATGCGAAGTTCGATTTTATCGCCTAACCCAGGGGTTTCATGGTGTTCGATGACACGCACACCTAAAACTTCACCTTTTGGTGTAATACCCACCAATAAACGGATATTTCCTGAATAACCATCTGGTGCCGTTGTTTCATAAGCATAGGCAGTTGGTACATGATCTTTAATAGCAAAATAGAGTTTTTGAATGCCTTTGAGTTTATCTTGCTCAGGCGTTTCTACGCTTTCAAGCAAGTTATTATTAAAATAATCTTGAGGGATGACTTGGAGCAATAATGCTTTTTGTTGTTCAGCCATGGCTTCATCAATTTTATCTTTTGTCAGCATATAAATGCCTGCAGAAACAGCGGTACATACAAGCGCAATAAAACCTAATAACAAACCAAAACGGGAGGTGACTTTAAAAATACCCATTATTTTCTCCCTTTTGCAAAGTGTCCCGCTACGCGAGGACGGGTGTAGTAGTCGATAAGTGGCACACAAATATTACTTAACAAAATCGCAAATGCCACGCCGTCAGGGTAGTTTCCAAAGTAACGAATGAGGTAAACCAATAATCCGACCAAGGAACCAAATACAAGCTTGCCGCGAGGTGTAATAGATGCTGTGACAGGGTCAGTGGCAATAAAGAACGCGCCAAACATCATGGCACCGCTAAAGAGTTGGCTAATCATACTTAAATGATGATGGCCTGACATCGCAGTGATAGTCGCTAAGGTCACAAAGGTCACGAGCATTGAAACGGGAATTTGCCAGTGAATTTTTTTCTTTAAAATTAATATAATTCCACCAAGCATGAATGCCAGATTGACTTGCCACCAACCTTCAGCAAAGTCAGTCCCGTTTTGTAATAAAATCGGTAATTTTACAAAATCATGGAATACGCTTTCATCGCCTTGATGCAAGTTATAGAAGATTTTGGCACTGTCTAATGGCGTAGCTTGCGTAATTCCATCAATGGAATGAACAAGTTGACTCAAACTAAATCCATCAGTGGTTAAGCCTGTGAAAACTAAAGAAATGGAGTCTGCAAATGTTGGAGGTTCATTTAATAATGAAATCGGTGGCATCCAACTTGTCATTTGCAGTGGGAAAGAAATCAATAGCACCACATAACCCACCATAGCCGGATTAAACGGGTTTTGCCCCAATCCACCATAAACATGTTTACCTAGAATAACTGCGGAAAGCGTACCGATTAAAATCACCCAATAAGGTGCATAAGGCGGAATTGCCATCGCTAAAATTAAGGCAGTAAGTACCACACTAAAATCTGAAATGTAGACTAGGTTTGGCTTATTGCGCAATTTGGTCACAATAAACTCAAGCAATAATGCGAAAGAAATAGCCAAAGCGGACTGCACCAAAACACCCATTCCAAAATAATAAATCTGTGTGATCAGGGCAGGCAGCATGGCTGCAATCACCCATAACATAATACGGGCGGTTAATTTGCCTGAATGGGTATGAGGCGAACTCACCATTTTCTTAAACATAATCTTTTCCTGCGTTATTCTGTTTCTTTGGCTGCTTCAGCGGCCGCTTTTTTTGCTTTAGCTCTTGCTATGGCTGCTGCGATAGCGGCTTTTTTTGGATCAAGTGAGGTTGGATTTTCATCTGTTTTTTCGACCGCGCTTTCAGTTTCATTTATCGCAACAGTTTCACCTTGAGCAGCAGCTTTCTTGGCTTTGG